>JBJMGQ010000483.1:0-20262 GCA_045807845.1 Pyrinomonadaceae bacterium
GGGGCAGACCCTCCAGTTCAAGTTCATCAAGATTGCCGCGAACGGCACCGTCACATGGGAGGCCGGCGCGAACCACACCTACACCGTGCCCACCAGCGGCACCGGCTTCGTCAACGTCAACTGGCAGTACTGACGGGAAACGATGAACGCGGAACGATGAACGATGAACTAAAGCCGCTTGTCTTCAGTTCATCGTTCATCGTTCCGCGTTCATCGTTTTATTCAGGGGGAAGATGTTTATGACTCAGGCGGTGCGGGCGCTGCTCGTGGCGTTCGTTCTACAGCTCGCCGCCGCGGGCGGGGCGCAGGCGCAGGCGCCGTCGAAGGCGGAAGCGAAGAAGGCGGAGGCGCTCAAGGCTTACACGGGGCGTTTCGAGTTGGAGGTGGGGCTCATCCCCATCTCGACGCTCGACGTGACGGCCGTGGGCGGCGAGTTGTGGCTGAAGCCCTCGAACATGAAGCGGCGGCGCCTCGCGCGCAAGGGGCGGGACTCGTTCACGGACGAGGTGGCGGGAACAATCGTCAGGTTCGGCCGCGACGACGAGGGGCGCGTCATGAGCCTTACCTTCATCTACGAGGGCGAGCCCTACACGGCACGCCGTATGGAGCTGCCGCAGCCGAGCCTCAAGGGCAACATAACCTTCAGGCTCAAGGGGCACGCCGATGCCTCGCTCGTCGTCCTCACCGGCACCTTCAACGCATGGAACCAGTCGCAGCTCCTCTTCGGGCGCGAGGGCGACGAATGGGTCTGCCGCATCGACCTCGACCCCGGCGTCTACCAGTACAAACTCATCGTGGACGGCGACTGGCTCCTCGACCCCTCCAACCCCGACACGGCCGAAGACGAGGCCGGCAACGTCAATAACGTGATTGAAGTGAAAGGGCAGTAGGCAGATGGCAGTAGGCAGATGGCAGTAGGCTCCGCCTTGAGAATGTTGAGGACGACGATGGGACGGTTCGAGCGACGATGGTTTTTCTACTGCCTACTGCCTACTGCCATCTGCCTACTGCTTTTGCCTTTCCCCGGCGCCTGTCGTACCTTGTACGTACTCAAACCCTTAAAAATTTACGAAGGATTACCCGCGTCGAAATGAGCACACAGCCTAACAAAATCATCTACTCGATGGTCGGCGTCAGCCGCCATTATGATAAGCGCGCGGTCTTGAAGGACATCTACTTGTCATACTTCTACGGCGCGAAGATCGGCGTCATCGGCCTCAACGGGTCGGGCAAGTCAACGCTGCTGCGCGTCATCGCGGGCGTGGATAAGGGCTACACGGGCGAGACCGTGCTCTCGACCGGCTACACCATCGGCTATCTCGAACAGGAGCCGCAGCTCGACGAGTCGAAGACCGTCCGCGAGACCATCGAGCAGGCCGTCGCCGAGACCGTCAGCCTGCTCAAAGAGTTCGACGAGATCAATGCGCGCTTCGGCGAGGAGATGTCGGACGAAGAGATGAACAAGCTCCTCGAACGGCAGGGCGAGGTGCAGGAGAAGCTCGACGCGCAGGATGCTTGGGACTTGGACTCGCGGCTTGAGATGGCGATGGACGCGTTGCGCTGCCCGCCGGGAGAGACGCCGGTGAAGGTTCTGTCGGGTGGTGAGAGACGCAGGGTCGCGCTCTGTCGCCTGCTTCTCATCAAGCCCGACATCCTCCTGCTCGACGAGCCGACCAACCACCTCGACGCCGAGTCGGTCGCGTGGCTCGAACAACACCTACAGCAGTACGCGGGCACGGTCATCGCCGTCACGCACGACCGCTACTTCCTCGACAACGTGGCGGGCTGGATTCTCGAACTCGACCGGGGCGAGGGCATCCCGTGGAAGGGCAACTACTCTTCGTGGTTGGAGCAGAAGCAGGAGCGCCTGCGCCGCGAGGAGAAGCAGGAGTCCGAGCGGCGGAAGACCCTTGAGCGCGAGCTTGAATGGATACGCATGGCGCCGAAGGCGCGTCACGCGAAGTCGAAGGCGCGCATCAACTCTTACGAGGCGCTGCTCAGCCAGCAGAACGAGCAGCGCGCGCGCGAGCTTGAGATTTACATCCCACCGGGCCCGCGCCTCGGCGCCGTCGTCATCGAGTCCGACTCGGTCTCGAAGGGTTACGGCGACCGCCTGCTCGTCGAGGGGATGACCTTCCAGCTTCCGCCCGGAGGCATCGTCGGCGTCATCGGCCCGAACGGGGCGGGGAAAACGACGCTCTTCCGCATGGTGACGGGCGCGGAGCAGCCCGACGCCGGCTCAATCCGCGTCGGCGAGACCGTGCAGCTCGGCTACGTCGATCAGTCGCGCACGCTCGACCCCGAGAAGAGTATCTGGGAAGAGATTTCAGGCGGGTCGGACACGATTAAATTGGGGCCGCGCGAAGTGAACTCGCGCGCCTACGTCGGCCGCTTCAACTTCTCCGGCTCCGACCAGCAGAAGAAGGTCGGCGCGCTCTCGGGCGGCGAGCGCAACCGCGTCCACCTCGCCAAGATGCTCAAGGAGGGCTCGAACGTTCTTCTCCTCGACGAGCCGACGAACGACCTCGACGTAAACACCATGCGCGCGCTTGAAGAGGCGTTGGAGAACTTCGCGGGCTGCGCCGTCGTCATCAGCCACGACCGCTGGTTCCTCGACCGCATCGCCACACACATCCTCGCCTTCGAAGGCGAAAGTCGTGTCTTCTGGTTCGAAGGCAACTTCTCCGACTACGAAGAGGACAAACGCGCGCGCCTCGGCGAAGACGCCACCCAGCCCCACCGCATCAAGTATCGACAGTTGACGCGCGGGTGATAGCAGGCGCCGAGCGCTGGGCGTACAATGATTCGTAGAGGTGAAGTCATGACGAAACAGGTCGAGGCCGTCTACGAGCAGGGGCGCCTGCGCCCGTTGGAGCCGCTTGAACTGCCGGAAGGCGCGCGCCTCCGCGTCGTCCTCATAACCGAGGACGACGCGGACAGCCAAAAGGCCCCGGCAGACATACTGTCCGAGATCGCCGCGCTGCCGCTCGAAGGCTCGACCGAGCTATTCTCAGGCAGGGAACACGACTCGGTTCTGTACCCGCGAAAGTGACCGCATGATTTTCGTTGACACCGGCGCGTGGTTCGCCGCCGTCGTACCTTCAGATCCTGATCATTCAGCCGCCTCCCGCTGGCTTGCGGGTAATGCGGAAACCCTCCTGACTACTGACTACGTCGTTGACGAAACGCTGACGCTGCTTCGCGCGCGAGGCGAAGGGAGACGCGCACTCATGCTCGGCGAAGCGTTCTTCGGCGTGCGACTCGCCGAAGTCTACAGGCTGACGGAGACGGACATCGCGTCGGCGTGGGAAGTGTTCAGACGCTTCGATGATAAGGGCTGGAGCTTCACCGACTGTACGAGCAAGGTTGTCATCGAACGGCGCAACATCCGACAGGCTTTCGCTTTCGACCAGCACTTCAGACAGTTCGGCACAGTGCAGGTCGTGCCTTAACTACCGCAGAAGTTCGCGGCCGAAATATTGAACCGAGGAGACAAACATGAAAGCAACTTGGAAGGGCGCGGTCTTGGCGGAGAGTGAGGAGACGGTGGTGGTGGAGGGGAATCATTACTTCCCGGCCGACTCGATCAAGCGGGAGCACTTTCGGGAGAGTGGGACGCAGACGACGTGTCCTTGGAAGGGCTTGGCGAGTTATTACGACGTGGTGGTGGGTGGCGAGGTGAATGCGGACGCGGCTTGGTACTACCCGGAGCCGAAGGACGCGGCGAAGGAGATTAAGAATCGGGTCGCCTTCTGGCGCGGCGTGAGGGTCGAATGAGAGCCGAGCAGTTGAGGTTGTTGACGAGAGCCGCGCTGGCGGCCATCTGCCTGTGCGCCGCGTGGGGCGGGGGCGTGTGTGCGCGGCGAGCCGGGGCACAGACGAAGCCGAAAGCGGCGCAGTCAAAGGGCGAGCAGGCGCGTTGGCGCGCGGCGCTCGAAGGGGTGTCGGCCGAGAGCATGAAGGGGCACCTGTCGTTTCTAGCTTCGGACGCGCTCGAAGGGCGGAAGACGCCTTCGAGGGGCTTGGACATCGCCGCCGAGTACATCGCCGCGCAGTTCCGGCGCGCGGGGTTGGAGCCGGCGGGCGACGACGGATACTTTCAGACCGCGAACTGGCGTCTGTCGGCGCGCGACGCCGCCGCCTTCCGCCTCAGCTTCAAGGGCGGCGCAGCACCGGCGCCCGCCGTCACTCCCGAGCAGTTGGGCGTCGGCTTCAGCCTCGCCGGCTTCAACTTCTGGGAGCCGTCGGGCGAGTTGAGCTTGAGCGGCGCGCGGCTGGTAAAGATTGACTACGCGAACAGCACGGCCGCGCTCACGCGCGAGCAGGTCGAAGGGCGCGTGGTCGTCACGGAGTTCCCCGTCTTCCCGCGCGGCGATCAGGGGCGCGCACTCCAACTGCTGCGCGAGGAGAACGAGTTTCTGTCGCGCGCGCGCGGGCTCGGCTCGCCGCTCGTCCTCGCCTTCGACCGAAGGAGCGAGCGCGTGCGCGGTGGACGAGCCCCGCGCGTCTTCGACCCGGAGCAGCGCGGCTCGGGGCGTAACGTCCCCGACTTAGGCATCGGCGGCGCGCAGACCACGCCGCTCGTCTTCGTCCACGGCGCGGAGGCGGCGCGCTTCTTCGACGCGCTGCCCGCGGGCGATACGGGAGCGGCGGCCGACGTGCGCATCCCCGCGCCGTCAGAGACGCCCGTCAAGGTGCGCAACGTCGCGGGCCTCCTGCGCGGCTCCGACCCGTCGCTCAAAGAGACGTACGTCATCGTCTCGGCGCACTACGACCACCTCGGCGTGCGCGAGAACTGCGAGCCCTCGAAGGATGACTGCGTCTTCAACGGCGCGAACGACGACGGCTCGGGCACGGTGGGCGTCGTCGAGCTGGCGTCGGCGCTCTCGAAGTTGAACCCACGGCCGCGCCGCTCGATACTCTTCCTGACCTTCTTCGGCGAGGAGTCGGGGGGCTTAGGCTCGCGCTACTACGCGCGCCACCCGCTCGTGCCTCTCGCGCAGACCATCGCGCAGTTGAACATGGAGCAGATCGGGCGCACGGACGACAGCGAAGGGCCGCAGGTGGGGACACTGGCCGTGACGGGCTTCGACTATTCGGACGTGGGCGCGACCTTGCAGCGCGCGGGCGAGGCGGAGGGCGTGCGCGTCTACAAGCACCCGACGAAGTCGGACGCATACTTCTCGCGCAGCGACAACCAGTCGCTCGCAGACGCGGGTGTGCCGGCGCACACGGCGGGCGTCGCCTTCGAGTTCCCCGACTACCACGCGGTCGGCGACGAGTGGCAGAAGATCGACTACGACAACATGACGCGCGTCGTCCGCACCGTCGGCCACGGCCTCCTCTCGCTCGCTGACTCGCAGCAGGAGCCACGCTGGGACGAGCAGAACCCGAAGGCCGCGCGATACGTCGAAGCTTGGAAGAAGCTGCACGGGGTGAAGCAGTAAGCAGCGGGCAGTAGGCAGTCGCTCCGCGTGACGGACGTTGAAAGATTAAAGCGAGCAGTCGGCCGGTGCCGCGGACGTTGAAAAGTTAAATCAGAGTTCCCGAGGGCGAGGCTTTCAACTGCTTACTGCCAACTGCCATCTGCCGGCTTTCTTTCGTCCTCCCTTTTGTCCCGCTCGGCACATGATGCAGGCGGCTCGTCACAAATCCCCCGCGGCGTCGAAACCGTCCGCTAAACTCCCCCGTTAAAGCTCTCACGGCCGGCCCCGCGCGGTTTGAAACCAAGAGGCGCCCCGGCCGTATTAACTGGCTCAAACCGTCACCGGATCCGAAACCGTCTACGGCTGAGAGTCCCCCGATTCAAGCAACTTTAACTTTAGATAAGGAGTCCACTCATGCGTTTTTTTAACTTCCGCGTCGTGTCCGCCGGGCTCGCCGCGTGCGTGCTCTGCCTCGTCGCGCTGGCGCAGACCGGCGGCAAGGGCCGCGGCTTCGACAAGGCGCGCATGGACGAGAGCGTCTCGGCCTGCACAGACTTCTACCAGTACTCCAATGGTAACTGGCTGAAGGCGACCGAAATCCCGGCGGCCTACTCTTCGTGGGGCAGCTTCAACATCCTCGCCGAGAACAACCGCAAGACGCTGCACGAGATTCTCGAAGAGTCCGCCAAGAACACGAAGGCCAAGAACGGCTCGAACGAGCAGAAGGTCGGCGACTTCTACGCGACCTGCATCGACGAGACGAAGCGCGAGGCCGAGGGCGCAAAGCCCTTGGCGCCCTATCTCGCCCGCATCGACAAGGTTAAAGACCTGAAGGGTCTTGAGGCCGAGCTGACCGCCTTCCACCGCGCGGGGCTGCCCGCGCTCTTCGGCTTCGGCTCGGGGCCCGACTTCAAGAACAGCTCGATGCAGATCGGCACGGCCGGGCAGGGCGGGCTCTCGTTGCCGAACAGGGACTACTACACGAAGACCGACGAGAAGTCGGTCAAGCTGCGCGCCGACTTCGTCCAGCACGTGACGAACATGTTCCAACTCCTCGGCGACGCGCCCGAGCAGGCGGCAAAGAACGCGCAGACCGTGATGGCCATCGAGACGCGTCTGGCCGGCGCCTCGCGCGGCCCCATCGAGCTGCGCGACCCGAAGACGCAGTACCACATGATGACGCCGGCCGAGCTGGCGAAGCTCACGCCGCACTTCTCTTGGACGGACTACTTCGCGGGGCTCGGCCTGCCGAAGAATTTGACGATCAACGTCGCGCACCCCGAGTTCTTCGAGGCCGCCGACAAGGCGCTCGTCGAAGTGCCGGTCGCCGACTGGAAGACCTACCTGCGCTGGAATCTCGTCAACGTGGCCGCGGGCTCGCTCTCTTCGAAGTTCGAGACCGAGAGCTTCAACTTCAACGGCAAGATTCTGTCGGGGCGCAAGGAGCAGTACCCGCTCTGGCGCCGATGCACGTCTGCGGCCGACAACAACCTCGGCGAGGCTTTGGGCCAAGTCTACGTCGCGCGCGCGTTCACGCCCGAGTCGAAGGCGCGGATGCAGCAGATGATCTCGAACCTCATCGCCGCCTTCAACGAGCGTTTGCAGAAGGCCGACTGGATGAGCGACGAGACGCGCAAGGCCGCGACGGCCAAGCTCGCCGCCTTCGGCCAGAAGATCGGCTATCCCGAGAAGTGGATTGACTACTCGCGCCTGACCGTGACGCGCGACTCCTACGCCGCGAACATCATCCGCGCGAGTGAGTTCGCACAGGCGCGCGACCTCGCAAAGATCGGCAAGCCGATTGATAAGACCGAATGGGGCATGACGCCGCCGACGGTCAACGCTTACAACAACTCGTTCCGCAACGAGATTGTCTTCCCGGCGGGCATCCTGCAACCGCCCTTCTTCAACCCTGACGCCGACGACGCCGTCAACTACGGCGCCATCGGCGCGGTCATCGGCCATGAGATTACGCACGGCTTCGACGATCAGGGCGCGAAGTTCGACCTGCAAGGGAACGTCAAGGATTGGTGGACGCCCGCCGACCTGAAGAACTTCGAGTCACGCTCGGAGTGCGTCATCAACCAGTTCTCTTCCTTCGAGGTCGAGCCGGGCCTGAACGTGCAGGGCAAGCTAGTCGCGGGCGAAAGTATCGCCGACCTCGGCGGCTTGGCGATGGCTTACGACGCGTTCCAGAAGTCGATGGCCGGCAAGCCGCGTCCCGCGAACATCGACGGCTTCACGCCCGAGCAGCGCTTCTTCCTCGGCTGGGCGCAGGTCTGGGCGTCGAAGTACACGCCCGAGTTCGCGCGCTTCGTCACGCAGGCCGACCCGCACCCGCTCGACCGCTTCCGCGTCAACGGCCCGCTCTCGAACATGCCGCAGTTCGCCGCCGCCTACGGCTGCAAGGCCGGCGACGCGATGGTGCGTCCCGAGAAGGATCGCTGTCAGGTGTGGTAGGGGAAGTAGGCAGTAGGCAGATGGCAGTAGGCAGTTAGCCGATTGCGATAACCGTCAAATGAAATGAGGGCGGCGAGTCATCAAGCTCGCCGCCCTCGTTTCATGTAGGCCGCTTCGTTAAGACGCCTTCCCGACTCAACCGCCTACTGCCTACTGTCTACTGCCTTCTGCCTACTTCACACAGAGAGACAGTCCCGCCGGGTAGGGGAGACTCACGGCGCGGGTCGTTTATTCGTGTGTTGCGGTGGTTAGGTCGGCTTAGTGACCGGCGACAGCGCCGGCAGCGACGCGGGCGCGCGCGGGGCGGCGCTCGTGACGCGCGCAGGCACGCACCAGCGCCTCCGTGACGCGGGGCTCGACGCTGCACTCGGGCTGGCGGCAGACGGCGGCAAGCTCGGAGACGACAAGGTAGCGGGCGCGCTCAAGCATGCGCTGCTCGCGGAAGGAGAGCGGCTTCGAGTGGCTCAGGTAGGTCAGATTCTTCAGCACGTCTGCGACCTCGAAGACATCGCCCGTGCGCATCTTGTCGGAGAACTCTTTGAAGCGATCCTTCCAGTCGTTGGCCGCGCCGCGGAAATCGTCCGAGAGGTGCTTGATCAGCATCTCACACTCGCCCGAAGTGATGGGGGAGCGCAGGCCAACTTCACCGGCGTTGGCGACGGGGACAAGGACTACTGAGTTGGTCGAGGCAAGGCGGAGCGTATAAAAAGGCAGATTGCTCGCTCCGATCTGTTTCTGCTCAATGCGTTCAATGGTGCCGATGCCATGATTGGGGTAAACGACTTTCTGGCCGACTTTGAAACCCACACCACACCTCCTGTGTTGCAAAAAACATGGCCGCGTCGCAAGGTCGGGTTGGGGCTCCCTTGAGGGGACTGAGCGGCGCGGCGCCGGCGGTTAGTAAAATCTAACGAAAGTGTAACAAGCCGCCCCCGCGCGGGTCAAGGTTTTGAATTCACCCATAAAATCGCGCCCGAATTCTTGTCGAAATTGCAACAGCCCGCGCGGCTCCCCGCCCAAAAAACGTCCGCCGCCCGTTCACCGCGAGTCGGGGGAGTGAAGTTTGAGTTGGTCATAACTCACCAGAAAATTAACCAACGCAGACACAGAGACACGGCTTGTTGAGTTACCTCCTCAAAGCCGTGTCTCTGTGTCTGCGTTGGTTAACTATCGAACTCTTGCGAAGGAGAGAATCGACTTGACTAAGATTGTCCGCGACTCCTTTCTCGCCGGACTTCAGAAGCGAAGGATGGTGTCGAACTGGATGCGTGTCAGCGTGCGGTTGAGCGAGCCGGGCGGCGTCTGGCCGAAGGCGCCGAGCAGACCGGTCGGGCGCTGCGTGAAGAAGGTGGTGAACGTCAGCGCGACGCGCGGGTCGAGGGCGTAGCCGGCGAAGATGCGGTGCACGCGCACGTCAGTCGAGAGCCCGAGGTCGCTCCCGTTGAAGGGCGAAAGGATCGCGTCCTTTTCGGCACGGATGAAGGCGTAGTTGAAGAAGGCATCGCCGCGCGCGATCTTGTCCACGGGCGCGCGCAGAAGGTCTTTGCCGACCTGAAACTCGGCCCAGTAGCCCTGCCCCTGATCGTTCTGAAGCAGCAAGTCCGCGCCGCCTGCGCCGGCCGTCACCACATCGTGCGTCTGCGTGTTCGTGACGAAGTTGAAGAGCAGCATGACGGGCCACTTCTGGCTGCGCGTGATGTCTGCGCGCGCGATGAGGTCTACGAGGTTGTAGCCCGACGAGAGCCGCCCGTCGCGGTTGACCGCGTTCGTGTTCGCAAGCGACAGCCCGAGGTTGGCATTACCGGCGACGAGCAGATCGCGCGGGACGGAGACCTGTGTCGTAACGGTACGTGCAGGCGTTGTGCCCGAGGCGGGGATGACGACCGTGACGGGGAACTGTATGTTCGCGCCGAAGACCTGCGCGGGCGTGATGAACTGCGTCCCCGAGAAGTAGAGGTCGGCGGCCGAGAGCTTGAGCGAGACGTGCTTCGACGCGACCTCTGTCCGCGCCTGCGCGCCGTAGAGCGCGAGGTCGCGTCCCGCGCGACCCGACGCGCTCAAATCAACATGGCCGTCCGCGCCGAGCACGAAGGCCGAGTTGCGTTCGAGCATCGGGAGTTGCCACGCGACAAGCGCGAAGTTCTTGAACGAGGACTTCTTGAAGGCGCGCGTGTAGCTCTCGCTCAAGCCCTCGACCGAGATGTCGTTGTCCCACGTTAGCTCCGTGCGCGTCCAGGGCGGCTCGAACTTGCCCGCCTGAAGCTGGAAGCCGGGGAGCGCCTTCGGGTGATAGTTGAAGTACGCCTGATCGAGCGCGAAGGTCTTGCGCGTGAAGAAGTCCGTGAGCGTCTGATTGGTCGAGATCACGTCGGCGTAGCTGCCCGTCGCGAGGCGCAGTCCCCAGTCGAACTCGTTACCAATCTTCCCGCGCACGGAGAAGCGCGCGCGCAGCCGCAGGCGCTGGCGCGTCGTGAGCTGGTTGCCGAGCACGGCCGGGTTGTCGCTCGACGCGAGCGCGTTCTGCTGCCCGTAGAAGGACTCGTAGCGGAAGCGCAGGTCGCCGCCGAAGGTCATCGAGCCGAGTTGTTTCGAGACCGCGTCGGCCGTCTTCTCGACGCGCGCGACGCGTGCTTCGAGCCCCTCGCTCTGCTTCGCGGCCGTCTGCGGCTCGACGGTCGTGGCCCCGGCTGTGCCGGTGTAGGTCGCGTCGCGCACGACGGCCGTCCCCGCGGGACGCCCGGCCGCAAGCTGCTCGGCGCCCTCGACGCGCGAGCGCAGATCGTTGATAAGACGCGACTGCTCGCGGACGGCGGCGCGGAGCTGCTCTATCTCCTCGCGCTGCGCGCGCAACTGCCGCTCGACCTCTTCGAGCGCGAAGAGGGTGCCCGAGGTCTTCCCCTTCGACTCCGCCGCGGGCGTCGCGGGGCTCTCGGCGTTAACGGGTGCCGACTGCGCGCGGGCGCCCGCGGCCGAGATGGCGGCGAGCGCGACGAGCGCGCACGCGCGTAGAATCAACTGGCTCATAAGAATCATCCTTTCGGTGAAGCGTCCCGTCAGAACTTGAACCGTATACCACACGCACCTTAACGGAAGGTTACGCGCAGCTTAACAAAAAATGCTCAAGGCTGAACTCAAGAAATCGTCGCGGAGCAGCGGAAGAAGGCCCGGCCTTCATCCAACGAGCCTGTAACCTTTATCCTTCAATCTCTTTTCCGACCCCCGTTGTCACCCCCGAGCTTTGCATGTAGAATCCGCGTCAGGGTACTCCCCTCCAACGGTCAAGCGTATGGCTCTTCTGCACATCACAGACGCCAGCGGGCGTGCGTGGCAGTTGCCGCTCACGCCGCAGGGCGTGTGCACCATCGGGCGCGCGCCCGACAACCGCGTCGTCTTAAACGACCCGCGCGCGTCGCGCTACCACGCGCACGTCAAGTTTCAAGACGGCGCCTACTTCCTCTTCGACGGGAGCCTCGACGGCAAGCTCTCGGCCAACCACGTCTTCGTCAACGGCGAGCAGCGGCTCGAACACGCCCTGCGCGACGGCGACTCCGTGCAGATCGGCGCGAGCCGCCTGCGCCTCGACCTCTCCGACGAGCGCAAGAAGGAGCCCGAGGCGCGTTTCGAGGACAAGCCGCTCGGTCACACGCAGCTTCTCGTCTCGGCCAACGACGTGATTCGCGCCGCGCTCGGCACGAGCGGCGCGCGGCGCGGCGCCATCCCCGCGACGGCCGAGCGCAACTTCGCCAACGCGCTCAACACAGAGCTTGAGGAGCTGCGCGGCAAGGCGCGCATCCTCGCGCTGCTCTACGAGATGTCGAAGACCCTCGGCTCGGTCTTCGACCTCGACCCCATCTTCGAGAAGGCTTGTGAAGTCATCTTCAGCGCGACGCCGGCCGACCGCGTCGTCGCCTTGCTCGGCGACGAGCGCGATCAGAACGGCGACGGCGAGGAAGACCTCGTCGTCGTCGCCATGCGCGTGCGCGACGAGAAGCGCGCCGCGCACGCGCGCAAGCAGCCCATCGGCCGCACCATCACGCGCAAGGTGATGCGCGAGCGACAGGCCATGCTCTCGCAGGACGCGGCGGCCGACATGGAGTTCGCGGGCGTCCACTCCATCGTCTCGCAGGGCGTGCACTCGACCATCTGCGCGCCGCTCATCGCCGACACGCGCGTCCACGGCGCGCTCTACGCAGACCGGCTCGACCCCTTCACCTCGTTCACGCGCGACGACCTCGAATTGGTCTCGGCGGTCGCCGCGCAGACGGCCGTCGCGGTCGAGAACGCGCGCGCGCACGCACGCCTCGCGCGCGAAGAGGTGGCGCGCGCCAACTACGGCCGCTTCCTCCCCGAGTACGTCGTCAAGCAGATATTAGAGAACCCGGACTCCTTCAAGCTCGGCGGCGTCAACCAGACCGTGACCGTGCTCTTCGCGGACATCCGCGGCTTCACGCGGCTCTCCGAGCACGCGGCGCCCGAGCGCGTCGTGCAGCTTTTGAACAACTACTTCACGGCGATGTCGGACATCATCTTTGCGCACGGCGGGACGCTCGACAAGTATCTCGGCGACGGGTTGATGGCGCTCTTCGGCGCGCCGACCGCCAGCCCCGACGACGCCTGCAACGCCGTCTCGGCGGCCGTCCAGATGCAGCGCCGGATGGAGGACATCAACACGCAGCTCCGCGCCGACGGCTTGGCCGAGATTGCCATCGGCATCGGGCTCCACACCGGCGTCGCCACCGTGGGCTACATCGGCTCGGAGCGGCGCTCGGAGTACACGGCCATCGGCGACACGGTCAACCTCGCGGCGCGGCTGGAGCAGAACTCTCTGCCCGGCCAGATTATCCTGAGCGACGTGACGGCGCGCGCCGCCGAGGGCGCCGGTTGCAGCTTCCACCCGCGCCCGCCCATCACCGTCAAGAACCGCGTCCAGCCCGTCCCCATCTTTGAGGTGGACTGGAAGCAAGCACAGAACGCTGAACTATGAACGCTGAACGATGAGCTTAAAACCACAGGCGACTTGCCTTCAGCTCACCGTTCATAGTTCATACTTAACCCCTTATGTCTTCAAACACATTCACGCGCGGCCCGCGGTCGCTGCTCTCTCTTCAGGGATGGCGCAACCTCGTGTCGGATTCGATGGCGATTGACATCGGCTCGACCTCGGTCATCATCGCCGTGCTCGGGCGCGGCGTCGTCATAGACGAGCCGGCGGTGGTCGCCGTCAACAAGATTTCGGGTGAGGCCGTCGCCGTCGGGCGCGAGGCGCACGAGATGCTCGGGCGCGAGTCGCGCGACGTTAGTCTCGTCTACCCCTTAGTGGACGGCGTCGTCGCCGACTTCGAGCGGACGCAGAAGATGCTCGACCAGTTCGTGCGGCGCGCGCGCAGCGGCATCTCGCACTTCAGCCGCCGCGCCGTGATGAGCGTGCTCTCCGGCATCACGCAGGTCGAGCAGCGCGCGCTCTTTGCCGCGGCCGAGTCGGCACACATCGGCCGCGTCTACATGGTCGAAGAGGGCTTGGCGGCGGCCATCGGCGCGGGCGTCTCGATTGAGGATAAGAACGCGTCGGCCGTGGTGGACATCGGCGGCGGCACGACGAACGTGGCGGTGGTCGCGCGCGGCATGATCGTCTACGCGCAGGCCGAGCGCGTCGGGAGCCTCGACATCGACGAGGCCATCATCGACCGCCTGCGCCGGCACCACGGGCTCATCATCGGTGCGCCGACCGCCGAGACGTTGAAGAAAGAGCTGGGGTCGGCCGTCGAGCCGCAGAACCCCGAGCGCAGCTTGAGCGTCAAGGGGCGCGACGTGCAGACGGGCGCGCCGCGCGCCGTGGACGTGTCGAGCGGCGAGGTCTGCCTCGCGGCCGAGGGCGTGGTCAAGCGCATCTCACGCGTCGTCAACCGCGCGCTCGGCGAGCTACAGCCCGAGGTGGCCGCCGACCTCTATGACCGCGGGCTCATCCTGACGGGCGGCGGCGCGCTCCTCGAAGGCATGACCGACTTCCTCAGTCTCGAAACGAAACTCTCGACGCGCATGCCCCCCGACCCCCGCTACGCCATCGTCAACGGCCTCTCCCAACTCTTCAACGAGCCGCTCCTGCTGCGCCGCGTCGCGCGCAACGAACAATCGCACCTGCTCGACGAGACGGCCGGAGCGTTTGAATAGGAGAGCAGGCAGATGGCAGTAGGCAGTTGAAAGCGCTGCTGTCAGAAACTCTGATTTAATCTTTCAACCCACTCAACGCGAAGCGACTGCCTAGTGCTCTCTGCCTACTGCCTACTGCTTTATGAATCTACTTCGTCTCTTCCGCAGGCAGATACAGGTGGCGCGCGTCCTCGGCATTCCCGTGCGCATCGACTATCGCTGGTTCCTCGTCTTCGGGCTCTCGGCGTGGGTCATCGCGGTGAGCTTCCGCGAGGGGACGACGATGACGCAGTTCGTCCGGCTTGGCACCGTCGCTGCGTGGGTGGCGGGCGTGCTGACGACCTTCGCGCTCTTCCTCTCCATCTTCGGCCACGAGCTTTCGCACGCGCTCCTTGCGCGCGCCGAAGGTATCGAGAGCGACGAGATTGTGCTTCATCCCTTCGGCGGACTCACGCGTCTGCGGCGCGAGCCCGATAACCCGCGCGCGGAGTTTCGCATCGCCATCGCGGGGCCGAGCGCGAGCTTCATGATCGGCGTCGTCTCGCTCGCGGGCTTCTACGTCTCGCGCCTCGCGGGGCTAGACGCTTTGGGCGCGGCGCTCTCCATCGTCGGCTTCTGGAACTTCACCATCGCGGCGTCGAACCTTCTGCCCGGCTACCCGCTCGACGGTGGGCGCGTGCTGCGCGCTTTCCTTTGGAAGCGGACGGGGCAGCTCGACGATGCGACGCGCGTCGCGGGGCTCGGCGGCCAGCTCATCGGCGGCGCGCTCGTCGTCTTCGGCGTCTGGTTCTACTTAAGGGTACACGACCCTTTTATGGGACTGTGGCTCGTCGTCGTCGGGTTCTTTCTCTTCGACGCGGCGCGCTCGGTCACGCGCAAGCGTAAACTGCTGCGCACGGCCGGCGACGCGATGGCCGCGCCCATCACGGTCGAGCCCGAAGCGACCGTGGGCGACTTCGTAGACCACGTTCTCACGCTCCACCGTCAAGAGGCTTTCGCCGTCGCGCGCGGCGGCCGGCTCCACGGCATCCTCACGCTCAAGGACTTGAAGGCGCTGCCGCGCGAGCGCTGGCACCAGACGCGCGTCCGCGAAGTGATGCGCCCCGTCTCCGAAGAACTCTTCGTCCCTCCCTCGGCCCCGCTCGCGCGCGCCGAACGCCTGCTCAACGAGAACGGCGCCGGGGCGCTCGCCGTCGTAGACGACGCCGGCCAACTCGTCGGACTCCTCCTGCGTGGCCGCATCAAGCGCCGCGTCAACGTCAAAGCCTGAGCGCCCGGGCGCGAAATCCCTCTCAACTCAACCCCGTACGTCCTTCGCAGAGGCCGCGGAGGGCTCTCGTTGATTTGCTCCCTTTCGTGCCGCTATAATCGGCGCGGAGGCGTGTAAACTAAACAAGGCGGAGGTCTCTTATGTTGGCAGTGCTTGGTGCGCTGTTCGCCAACGCGATTATCACTGTACTCAAATTCGTCGCGGCCGCCATGACCGGCTCTTCGGGCATGATGGCCGAGGCGCTGCACTCTTTGGCGGACACGACGAACCAGGTCTTTTTGCTGCTGGGGCTCAGGTTCTATCGCCGGCCGGCTTCCGAGAAGCACCCTTTCGGTTACGGCAAGGAACGCTTCTTCTGGTCGTTCATCGCGGCCATCTTCATCTTCGGCGTCGGCGCGACCTACGCCATCTACGAGGGCATCATTAAGCTCTCGCACCCGCACCCGCCGGAGAATTTCGGCTGGGCCTACGCCGTCCTCGGCATCTCGTTTTTGATCGAGTCGGCGTCAATCGGCTTAGCCATCTTTCAGGAGGTGCGCGAGGCGCGACACGAGGGGATGAGCTTCGGCGAGTACCTGCGCGAGTCGAAAGACCCGACGGCGAAGACCGTGCTCTTCGAGGACACGGCCGCGCTCATCGGCATCATCATCGCGGCGACCGGGCTCTACCTGACCGAGCACCACTCGGGGCCGGCGGGCGGCGCCTACTGGGACGGCGTCGCTTCAATCTCGATTGGGGTGGTGCTCGCCATCGTCGCCTTTGCGCTGGCGCGCTCGGCGCGCGGGCTGCTGCTGGGCGAAGCGGCGACCCCGAAGACGCTCGAAGCCATCCGCCAAGCCATCCTGTCGCACCCGAATGTGTGTGAGGTGGTCGAGCTTCTGACGATGCACCTCGCGCCGAAGCAGATTCTGATTAACGCGCACGTCAACTTCCGCGACGATCTGGCGACCGGCGACATCGAGCGGACGATCAACGAGGTCGAGCAGAAGATCAAGGCCGCCGAGCCGATGGTGGACAAGATTTTCCTTGAGACGGCGCGCCCCAGCGAGTCCGGCCCCGACGCCCCCATACCGCAGCACATTGGATAGCTGTTGGCTTTCCGCCTGTCGAGTAAGGAAGAGAAGCTAACAGCCAACAGCCAGACAATGCTACTTCAGGCGCACAACCAGTACTGGCAGAGCCTGCGCGAGCCGCGAAACATCGTGGACATCGTGCTGGTCTTCCTGCTGGTCTACGCGCTGCTGCGCGCCATCCGCGGCACGCGCGCCGCGCCGATGGCGGCGGGGCTGGTGGTGCTCGCGCTGCTCTACTGGGCGGCGGTGCGGTTCGACTTGGCGACGCTCGAATCCATCCTGCGGCTCTCGCCGTTCGTCGTCTCGGTGGCGGTCGTCGTCCTCTTCCAGAACGAGATTCGGCAGGCGCTCGTCCATTTCGGCAACCGTTTCCGCATGCCCTTCCTCATCCGCCACAAGGGTCAGTTCGGCGAGGGCGTCTACGACGAGATCGTGCTGGCGGCGACGACGCTCGCCTCGACGAAGACGGGCGCGCTCATCGTCGTCGAGCGCGGCGTCTCTCTGCGCAACGTCATCGACGGCGGGGTCAAGCTCGACGCAGAGCTTTCGTACGACTTGATCGTGACCATCTTCAACCCGGCGACGCCGCTGCACGACGGCGCGGTCGTCATCCGCGGCCACCGCGCGGCAGCCGCCGCCTGCTTCCTGCCGCTGACCTTAAACCCGATGCTCTCGAAAGACCTCGGCACGCGCCACCGCGCGGCCATCGGCATCACGGAGGACACGGACGCCGTCGCGGTCGTCGTCTCGGAGGAGACCGGCCTCGTCTCCTTCGTGCAGGGCGGGCAGATTCGCCGCGGCTTAGACGGCACGCGCCTGCGCGCCGCCATCCTCGACGCGATGGAGCCCGGTTCGCGCGACGCCGAGGCGGACGACGAGAGGCAGGCCGACACCGAGTTGACGACAGAGGTTAGAAGTCAACACTGAACTCTGAACGATGGCATCCAGACAAAAGACAAAGGGCGTCGAGGGCGGCGGCATAACGCGTCGCTGGCTGCGCGCGCTCTTTCTCGAAGATTGGACGCTGAAGGCGCTGGCGCTCGTCATCACGCTCGGCCTCTGGTACGCCGTGACGACGCAGCGCGCACCCGCCACGAAGCGGCTGCACGACGTGCCGCTCGAATTCCTCCTCCCCGACAACGTGGACATCGGTAACGATCCTTTGAACAAAGTGGACGTGATGCTCGAAGGCAGTCAGGACAAACTGGCCGTGCTGACCGCGCGCGACCTCGTCGCGCAGGTGGACGTGACGGGACTGCTGCCGGGAGACCGCAACCCGCGGCTCACGGAGAAGAACGTCTCGATGGAGCTGCCCGAGGGCGTCCGCATCCTTGAGATCACGCCGCGCGGTCTGACGCTCCACCTCGAACCCGTCGAGACGCGCGAGGTGCCCATCGAAGCACACTTCGAGGGTGCGCTGCCCGAGGGCTTCGCGCGCGGCCCCGCACAGGTCACGCCCGACCGCATACGCGTGCGCGGGCCGCAGAGCCACGTCAACGCGGTCGAGCGCGCCTTTACAGAGACCATCTCGCTCAACGGCCGGCGCGAGCCGCTCGCGCTCCCGCAGGTCGCCGTGGACATCCCCGACCACAAGGTCGTGCCGCTGGACGCGACCGTCTCCGTGCGCGTCGAGATTGGCGAGGAGCAGTCGGAACGTCGCCTGTCGAACGTCCCCGTGCGGTCTGAGTCGGGCGGCGCGGTCACGCCCTCTACGGTCGCGGTGACGCTGCGGGGCCCGCGCTCAATCGTCGAGGCGCTGCGCCCCGACGACGTGCGCCTCGTCGTCGCGTCTGCCGAAGACGGTAAGCTGACGACGCGCCTCACGCTTCCGCCGAGCGCGCAGGGGCGCGTCGAGCTAGTCAACACCAGCCCTTCGGAGTTCACAGCCAACAGATGAAGAGACTTTTCGGGACGGACGGAATGCGCGGCGAGGCGGGGCAGTTCCCGCTCGACGCGGCGACGGTGCGTGCCGCGGGGCGTTCGCTCGCGCGGCACCTCGCGGAGAAGTTGGGGCGCGCGCCGCGCGTCGTGACGGGGCGCGACACGCGCGCCTCGGGCGCGTGGATAGAGAGGGCGTTCCTCGAAGGCGCGCTCGCGGGCGGGGCGGCTGAGGCCGTGTCGGCGGGCGTCATCACGACGCCGGGTGTGGCCTATCTCGCGCGCACGCTCCCGACGGACGCGGGCGTCGTCATCAGCGCTTCGCACAATCCATATCACGACAACGGCATCAAGATTTTCGCCCCGACGGGTCGCAAGCTCGACGATGCCACCGAGCGCCTCATCGAGTCGGACATCTACGCCGAGTTTAAAGAGGAGACGGGCGCGGCGGCGGAGCAGGTTGATGAGAGTGTTGCTGAAGGCAATCAGAAAGGGGCCGTGGAAGCGGGTGAGTGTGCGGCCGAGCTGCGCGCGCTCTATCTTGAGTACCTCAGTGAAGAGGTCGCGGCCGGTCTCAAACTCGAAGGGCTGACCATCGTCGTTGACTGCGCCAACGGCGCGGCGTTCGAGCTCGCGCCGGCACTGCTCACGCGGCTCGGCGCGCGCGTCGTCGCGACCTTCGACGCGCCCGACGGTCGCAACATCAACCGCGACTGCGGCTCGCTCCATACGGACGTGCTACAGCGCCGCGTCGTCGAAGAGGGCGCGCACCTCGGCGTCGCTTACGACGGCGACGCCGACCGCGCGCTCTTCGTTGACGGGCTGGGCCAACTCGTTGACGGCGACGCGACGCTCTGGGTTCTGGCGAAGAGGATGCAGGAGCACGCAGAGCTTGAAGGCGAGCGCGTCGTCGCGACGGTGATGAGCAACCTCGGGCTGGAGCTTGCGCTGCGCTCGCGCGGGATTGAGCTGGTGCGCACCGACGTGGGCGACAAGTACGTGCTCGAAGAGTTGCTGCGGACGGGCTCCAGCTTGGGCGGTGAGCAGTCGGGGCACATCATCTTCCCGCGTTTGAGTCTGGCGGGCGACGGGATGTTGACGACGGTCAACCTTCTGCGCGCCGTCGTCGAGTCGGGGCGCGCTTTAGAAGAGTTGACCGAAGGATTCAGGCGCTACCCGCAGGTGCTCCTCAACGTGCGCGTGCGCGAGAAGGTGCCGTTCGAGGAGGTCGAGGAGGTCGTGCGCGCATCGCGCGAGGTGCGCGAGCGTCTGGGCGAAGGCGGGCGGCTGCTCCTGCGCTACTCGGGGACGGAGCCTTTGGCGCGCGTCATGATTGAGGGGCAGAGCCAGTCGGAGATAGACGCGCTGGCCGAAGGTCTCGCCGCCGTCATCCGTCGCAGCCTCGCCGAGGGCTGAGTCTCGCCATCGTGAAGATTTTACTCGATGGGTCAGTGTAAGAGTTACACGCGCGCCGATTTTTACTTTCGGGGCTTTGGGGGTGGCGGGGCAAAAGCCCAGCAAAATGCCGGGTTTTTAAGTATATCGGCGCCGCATCTTCATGGCATAGACCTTGCGATAGAGAGTGTGGGGCAAGAGAGACGGTTGGTGGATCCTCCGTCTCGGTGGTTGCTGGGGTGAGGACAGTGACCACACATTAAGAGGGCGCGGCATTCCCCAAGTTTGCCGCGCCCTCTATTATTTTGTCCGCGGCTCTCATCCATGCTTGAGTCCTGAGCAAAGGGCGATTCATCACACAGACACAGAGGCACAGCTTAATACGTATAGCTGTGCCTCTGTGTCTCTGTGATGAAAACCTACGTGCTACAATCCCGCCGAACTTTCAGACCAAACCGGACGGCCAGACGCCCCTCGGCGGAAGATGAACCCGAGCGATTACCGACGCGACTACGCAGCCTACTCCGCGGCGACCGAGCACGTGCGCTTCGAGCATCACGCCGGCCTGAGCCCGCGCCTCGAACTGCGCCCCGCCGAGGAGCGCTACGCAGAC
>JBJMGQ010000484.1:0-4154 GCA_045807845.1 Pyrinomonadaceae bacterium
AAGACGTTCGCCTCACGAAACTCGACGTTCGACGCGCCGTTCAGCTCCGCGTTGCGGCGCGAGGCCGCGACCGCTTCCGCCGAGATGTCGAGCCCCTTTACGCTCTCACAAACTCCCGCAATGCTCAGCGCGAAGCCGCCGTTGAAGGTGAAGCAGTCGAGCGCGCGCCCACGCGCGTAACGGCGCGCGGCGAGGTGGTTCTCGCGCTGGTCGAGGAACGCCCCCGTCTTCTGCCCGCCGAGCGGCGCGACGCGGAAGCGGACGGCGTGCTGCACGACTTCAAGCTCGCCCGGCTCCTCGCCGTGGAGCACGCCCGCCTGAACGGGCAGACCTTCGAGCGCGCGCACGCGCACGTCGTTGCGCTCGACGATTGAGCGCGGCGCGAACTCTTCGACCAGCAACTCCGTGAACAGACCTTTGAGCGCGTCCGTCCCCTGCGAGAGCGTCTGCATGACGAGCACGTCCCTGTACCTGTCAACGATGAGCGAGGGCAGCAGGTCGCCTTCGGAGTAGACGAGCCGAAAGGCGTCGGCCTCCTGCTCCAACCCCCGGCGCCGCTCGGCCGCCGCGCGCAGACGCCCGCGCCACCATTCGCGGTCAATCGTCTCGTCCCGGACGGTCAGCAAACGCAGCGCAATCTCCGAGCGTGAAGAGTAGAGCGCCTGCCCCACGACTCGGCCGCGCTCGTCGCGCACGCGCACGACCGAGCCGCCCTCCGCGGCTTCGGCGTCGCGCACGTCGCTGCGGTAAATCCAGAGGTGCCCCGTGCGTGCGCGCTCCGCGCCGCGCCGGGTGATGGTGACTTGCGCCTGACTCATCGTTGTTTCCTTTAAAGGCTCATTGAAGCACGAGAGCGTACAAGGGTTCAACGAGTGCGGCCCCGCCGCCCTTGAAATCACGTCGCCCGAGTTGTAGCCTTGAAGGCGGCCGGCCCCCGCAACTTTAACCCGAGTCATGGAGGAACATTCTGATGCCAGAAGTCGGAGACGTGGCCCCGGACTTTGAGCTGTCGAGCCATCTTACGCCGGGTAAGAAGGTGAAGCTCTCGGACTTCCGCGGCGACAAGAACGTCGTCATCGCATTCTACCCGCTGGCGTGGACGCCGGTCTGAACGGCGCAGATGCCTGCCTACGAAGCCGACCTTGAGCGCTTCGGGCAGTATGATGCCCAGGTCTTGGGCATAAGCGTCGATAGCGTCCCGTGCAACACCGCTTGGGCCAAGTCGCTCGGCGGACTCACCTACGATCTGCTGAGTGACTTCGAGCCGAAGGGCGAAGTCGCCCGCCTCTACGGCGCGTACCGCACGGGGGACGGCATCTCCGAGCGCGCGCTCTTCATCGTGGACAAGGAAGGCCGTCTAGCCTACAAAGACATCCACGACATCGGCGACCAGCCCGACAACGAAGACTTATTCGAGGTGCTCCGCAAGCTCTGAGCGGCGGGCGCGCGAGACTTTCCACCAACGACCAGCGGGCCGCGCCCTCTGCCAGAGGGTTGCGGCCCGTGAAGCTTTAGCGACACAATTGGGCTAACCTCCGGCGCAAAGAGAACACAAGGGGTCAAGAGTCATGACGCTTTCAAGAAAGTGTGTGCCGTTCACACCGTTCGACGGCGAGTTGTCGAAGGCGACCGTTGCCATCGTCACCGCGGGCGGCGTTCACCTCCGGAGCCAGGAGCCCTTCAACACGGCCGACGAGTTGGGCGACCTCTCGTTCCGTATCATCCCTGACGACGCAGACACGTCGCAGCTTATGGTGTCGCATCATCACTACGACCACGCGGACGCCGATGAGGACATCAACGTCGTCTTCCCGCTCGACGTGCTGCGCGAACTGAAGGAGGAGGGCTTCATCAAAGAGGTCGCCAAGAAGCACGTCGGCTACATGGGCTACACGATGCAGCTCAAGGCGATGTACGAGGGGACGGCGCCCGAGATAGCCAACGAGATCGACCGCGGCTCGCGCGCCGACGTGGTGGTGCTTACGGGCGGCTGCCCGAACGTGTGTCACCGCACGGTCGTCGCCGTGCAGCGCGAGATAGAGATGCGCGGCATCCCGACCGTGCTGATCACGGTCAGCCCCGAAGTCTCGGCGCAGATGCGCCCGCCGCGCGCGCTCTACCCGAAAGGTTTTAAGATAGGCAACAGCCTCGGCCGCCCCGGCCTGCGCGAGCTGCAACGCTCCGTGCTCCGCGACGCACTGCTGCTGCTCACCGCAGACACGCGCCCCGGCCAGTTCGTCACGCGCGAATACCCCGACTACGGCGAACAGTACGAGCCGACGAGAGTGAAGAGTAAAGGACAGTGATAAGTGATGAGTGATAAGTGATAAGAAGAAGACAAGGCCCGTCCTTCTTCTCTTATCACTTATCACTCATCACTTATCACTTATCACTTGCCTATGAAGACCATCGGAATCGTGACCGGCGGGGGCGACGCGCCGGGGCTGAACGCGGTGATCAGGGCGGCGGTGAAGACTGCCGTCGGCGAGTACGGCCTGCGCGTCGTCGGCATCGAGGACAGCTTTGAGGGACTGCTCGGCGAGCCGCGCGTGCGCGAGTTGACGGCGGCGGATGTGCGGGGCTTGCTGCCGCGCGGCGGGACTATCCTTGGCGCCCGCAACCGCGGCAGCTTCGTCGTGCGGGAGAAGGACGGTTCGACCATGATGCCGGACGAAGTCTACCAAGAGGCCCTCGACAATCTCGCGCGGCTGCGGATAGACGCGCTCGTCGCCGTCGGCGGCGAGGGCACGCTCGCCATCGCCGAAGAGTTCCACCTCCGCGGCTTCCCCGTCGTCGGCGTCCCGAAGACCATCGACAACGACCTCGCGGCCACCGAGCTGACCTTCGGCTTCATGACCGCGCTCGACACCGCGACTGAGGCGCTCGACCGACTGCACACGACGGCCGAGTCGCACGACCGCGTGATGATTCTCGAAGTGATGGGGCGCCACGCCGGTTGGATTGCGCTCCACTCGGGCGTCTCGGGCGGCGCGGATATCATCCTCATTCCGGAGATTCCCTTCTCGACCGAGAAGGTGGCCGAGAAGATTCGGCAGCGCGACGACTGCGGCTCGGAGTTCACCATCATCGTCGCCTCCGAGGGCGCGAAGGAGGTCGAAGGGCACGAGATGTACATCGACAAGGGCGGCCGGGAGGGAGCGGCGCGACTCGGGGGCTTAGGCCACCACTTGGCGGCGGAGCTTTCGGAGCGGACGGGCAAGGAGGCGCGCTGCGTCGTCCTCGGCCACCTGCAAAGAGGCGGGAGCCCGAACGCCTTCGACCGCATGCTCGCCACCAACTTCGGCTCGTCGGCGGTGCGCGCGCTCGCCCGCGGCAAGCGCGGCGTGATGGTCGCGTTGCAGGCCGCCAACATTCGCACCGTCCCGCTCGCAGAGGCCGTCGCCAACATCAAGACCGTCCCGCCCGAGAGCCAGCTCGTCCGCTGCGCGCGCGACGTGGGTATCTCCTTCGGCGCGCCCGACGAGAACAGGTTCCATCATGCGGACGGCTGCGAGCAGTAAAGATAAAGTACCGCTCGCGGGGTTGATTCTCTATAATCAGCGGGAGAGACAGACTGGAGGAAAACGTAGTGACTGAGGCTGTAAAGCAGAGGTTGCAGCAGGAGCTGGACGAGTTAGATCAGGAATTGCGGGTCGAGCTGCCGAAGCAGATCAAGACGGCGAAGGAGTGGGGCGACCTGCGCGAGAACGCCGAGTATCACGCCGCGCTTGCGCGCCAGCAGTTCGTGCAGGCGCGCATCCAGCAGCTCCGACAGCGCTTGAGCGAAGTCTCATCCATCGACATCTCGAAGGTGCCGCACGGCAAGGCGGCCTACGGCTCGACGCTCGTCCTCTACGACGCCGAGCGCGCGGAGGAGGTCACATATCGTCTGGTGACGCCCGAGGAGAGCGACCCCAATGCCGGCCTCATCTCCACCACCTCGCCCGTCGGCCGCAGCCTCATGGGGCGCGAGGAGGGCGACGAGGTCACCGTCCGCACCCCTGCCGGCGCACGCAACTTCGAGATCAAAAAACTGACCACGCTCCACGACGAGGCCGCGGCGGGAGGAGAGTAGGTAGTAGGCAGTAGAGGAACAGGCGGCGCGTCTCAGTCTACAGGCTGAGTGCGCCGCTTCTGCTTTTCTACTGACTACC
>JBJMGQ010000485.1:0-4202 GCA_045807845.1 Pyrinomonadaceae bacterium
GACCCCGACGGCGACCGCTTCGCGCTCCGCCTCTGGGTCAGCACCGACAAGCGAAGGCTTCCGCTCCGTCTCACCGCCGTCACGCCGCTCGGCCCCGTCCGCGCAGACCTCTCTATTATCCCGACGGCACTTCAATAAAAAGGGGCTTGCCCCACCCTTTTCTAAAAATCACCTCAAGATGAAATTGAAAACTATTTTCAAAAGGAGTATATTCTTACCCGTGGCACGTCGAACTTCGTGCCGACTTGAATCTTGAATCCGTCATCATCGGTGAACGTTTATGAGTTTCGCATACGCCGCAGCCGGACAGTTGGATGAGATGCTGAAGCGGGCCGAGGGCTTCAGCCCGGTGGCCGTCTCGCTCGATGCTCTTGAAGCGGGCACGCACGCGCGCGTGACGGCCGTGCGCGGCTCGGGCGCGTTGGCGCGTCGCCTGATGGAGATGGGCGTCGTCCCCGGCGCGCCCGTCCGCGTCATCAAGGCCGCGCCGCTCGGCGACCCTCTCGAAATCCGCGTGCGCAACTATCACCTGGCGCTTCGCCGCAGCGAGGCGCAGACCGTTTCCGTAGTGACGAGTGACGAATGACAGTTGACGAGTAGGAAGCATGCTTAACTCTTCACTGGTCACTGGTCACGTGTCACTTCCCTTATGAGCAGTATCCTCGAATCCCCGCCGCAACGGGACGCGCCCGCGGGAGCCAGCGCAGGGGCCGAGACGCGGCAGTTGGTCGTGGCGCTGGCTGGCAACCCGAACGCGGGCAAGACCAGCCTCTTCAACTCGCTCACGGGTCTCCGCCAGAAGGTCGCCAACTATCCGGGCGTCACGGTCGAGCGCAAGGAGGGCTTCTGGACGCTCGACGCGCAGCAGCAGCCCGCGCGCCTCGTTGACCTCCCCGGCCTCTACAGCCTCGACGCCGCTTCAATCGACGAAGAGATCGCGCGCGACATCCTCACGGGTCGCATGGAAGGCTTGCCCGCACCCGACGTGGTCGTCGCCGTCGTCGATGTCACCAACCTCGAACGCAACCTCTATCTCGTCACACAGCTCCTCGAAGCCGGCCGCCCCGTCGTCGTCGCGCTCTCGATGGTTGACTTGGCCGAGCGCTCGAAGCTTGAGATTGATGCCGACAAGCTGGCACATGCGCTCGGCGTCCCCGTAGTTCCCGTCACTGCGAAGTCGAAGCGCGGGCTCGAAGAGTTGGCGCGTGTCGTGCTCGACGCGGTCGGCTCGCGTCCGCCGTCTGCTCTGTGGCGCCTGTCGCCGGGTGCGGAGGCGGAGGTCAGGCGTCTCTACGCCGCGGGCGCGTCGAGCCGCGAAGAGGCTCTGCGCGACCTCTACTCGGACGAGCTGCCGTTGGATGCGGAGCGGCGCGAGGCGGTCGAGATGGCCCGCGCGCGCCTCTCGGGCGCGAGCCCGCAATGGTGGCAGGAGCCTTTGACGGCGCGCTATCGTTGGATTGAAGAGGTCACGGCCGGGGCCGTGCGCGGCGTGAAGAACGAGCGCCCAAGCTCGACGGAGCGCATCGACCATTTCATCACACACAAATTCTACGGGCCGATCCTGCTCCTGCTCGTGATGGGCGTTGTCTTCCAAGCCATCTTCTCTTGGGCGACTCTGCCGATGGACTTGATCGACCGCGGGTTCGGCGCGCTCGGCGAGTTGGTGCGGACGCAGATGCCTGCGGGGCTTCTGACCGACCTCATCGTTGACGGCGTCATCGCGGGCGTCGGGGGCGTGCTCGTCTTCCTGCCGCAGATTCTTCTGCTCTTCTTCTTCATCGCGCTCTTGGAAGACAGCGGCTATATGTCGCGCGCGGCGTTCCTCGTTGACCGCCTGATGCGGGGCGTGGGGCTGCACGGGAAGGCGTTCATGCCGCTGCTGTCGAGCTTCGCGTGCGCCATCCCCGGCATCATGGCGACGCGCACCATCGAGAACCCGAAGGACAGGCTGGCGACGATTCTCATCGCGCCCTTCATGTCGTGCTCGGCGCGGCTGCCGGTCTACACGCTGATGATCGCGGCCTTCTTCACGAACGTGAAGCTCTTCGGTTTCATTCCGGTCGGCGTGCTGCTCATGCTCTCGATGTACCTGCTGGGCATCGTCGTGGCTATCGTGGTGGCGTGGATTTTGAAGCACACAATCTTGAAGGCGCCGCCGCCGCCGCTCGTGCTTGAGCTGCCGCCGTATCGCGTGCCGAGCCTTTTGAACGTGCTTTACACGTGCCGTACGCGCTCGTGGCTCTTCGTCAAACGCGCGGGCACGGTGATTCTGACCATCTCGATTCTGCTCTGGGGCTTGATGACCTTCCCGCGCTCGGAGGTGAAGCCCGTGCCCGACGCCGAAGAGGGCGCAGCCGTGCAGGAGATGCGCGAGACGGGCTTGGAGTCGAAGGGCGAGCCCGCGCCTCTGACGGCGAAGACCGAAGGCGACACGTCGGACGAGGGCGCGCAGTTGAAGCAGAGCTATGCGGGGCGACTCGGGCACGTGCTGGAGCCTTTGATTGAGCCGCTCGGGTTCGACTGGAAGATGGGCATCGGGCTGGTCGCGTCGTTCGCCGCGCGCGAGACGATAGTCTCGACCTTGAGCATCGTCTATAACGTCGGCAAGGATTCCAACGCCGACTCCCCTTCGCTCATCGAGGCCGTGCGTAACGCGAAGCGGCCGGACGGAAGCCCCGCGTGGACGCCGCTCGTGGCCGTCTCGATGATGGTCTTCTTCGTGCTCGCGTGCCAGTGCATGTCCACGGTCGCGGTCGTGCGGCGCGAGACGAACTCCTGGCGCTGGCCGCTCTTCATGGTGGCCTACATGCTCGTCATCGCATACGTCGCATCGTTCGTCACGTATCAGGGCGGGAAGCTGCTTGGATTAAGTTAGGCATCTCGGTTTAAGTTTATGAATTTCGACTGGCAGACTATCGCGGTCTTGCTCATCATCGCGGGCGCGCTCTTCTACGTCGGGCGGCGGGTGCTTAAGCGCCTGCTCTCGTTTAAGACGAGCAAGAGCGGCTCTTGCGAGACAGGCTGCGGGACGTGCGGCGACGTGGACGCGCCGCTGCGCCAGTCGAACGCGTTCGTTCAGGTCGGCCGGAGTAAGAAGAATTAACCACCGCAGAGACAAAAGACACGGCTGGTTGAGTTTATCTCTCAACCAGCCGTGTCTCCGTCTCTACTGCTTTTCAGGAGGCGGACTTGCGCGCGTGACGTGGGGCGTCGGCGGCGCGTTCGAGGCAGGTGTGCGAGCAGTAGGTCGCGCCGCCGCGTAAGCTTACGGCGCGCGAGGCGGGCATCCAAGTGCCGCAGGCGGCGCAGCGTTGGAGCTTTTCGTTAGCGGCCTTCTTCGGGCTCGCCTGCTGTGGCACGGAGCCGGGCGGTGCTGCGCCCTCGCGCATGCGTTTGACATCGCGCAGGACGCCTAAGAAACGGCGCAGGCCGCGGATGTACGGGCGCAGACGCCAGTAGACGATGAAGGCCACGGCCGCGAACAGAGCAAGGATGAGAAGGTACTTCAAGGCTTCTCCTTCGCGGCGTTCCTCTTCTGTTCGAGCTGCGTGCGCAGCCCCGACAGTTCCCTGCTCGACGGGTTCAACTTCTCCACCTCGTCCAGACGGCGCGCGGCCTCGTCTAACGCGCCCGTCTCGATGAGCGCGCTGGCGAGACTCTGGAGCGACATCTCCTGCCGCGGGTCTGCCTGAAGCGCGCGCCGGTACTCTGTGATCGCGCGCTGCGGGTTCGACGGGTTGTCGTAGAAGTACGTGAGCCCGAGCTTCGTCCGCACGACCGCGTCGTCAGGCTTCGCGATGAGCGCCGCCTCGTAGAGCTTGCGCGCCTCCGCAATCATCTTCGCGTCCCCGCCGCCTTGCCGCTCGACTAAGAACTGCGCGTCGCCCGCCATGACGGTCGTCTGATAGTCCTTCGGGTCGAGGTCGTGCGCGCGCTTCAGAATGCGCGCGCCGTCCGACAGGTAGGAGGCGTTGCCCGTCTCCGACGCGTACAACATGAGCCCTTGCCCGACCTTCTTCTGCAACTCCGCATCCTGCGGCGACTGGTCGGCCTTCTTGACCGCGTTCTGTATCTGCTCCTCTGTAACCGACTGCGACAACTCGCCGCCGGGAGCGGAACCCTGCTGGCCTTTACCCGAACCAGTTCCCTTCGCCGTCTCGCGCCCCGCGCGCGCGGTCGCCACCTCTGCGCGCAGCTTATCC
>JBJMGQ010000486.1:0-3806 GCA_045807845.1 Pyrinomonadaceae bacterium
GCAGTTGTTGAAGTCGTGCGCGACGCCCGAGGCGAGTGAGCCGACGGCCGAGAGCTTCTCGACCTGTGTGAACTGCACGCGGATGCGCTCCTGCTCCTCGACGTAGCGCGAGAGTTCTTTGACATACATGCGCGCCTGCACGGCCTGCGCCTCGGCGGCTTCGACGTTCTTGAGGTAGGTTCGGTAGGCGAAGACGACGACCGCGACGATGGGCAAGATAAGGACAACGGAGTAGATGCCCGTCGCGTTAATCAGCCGTGCGGCGATCATCGCGGCCGACGCAGCCGCGACCGTCGTGGTGGAGATCCAGAGGTACGACTCTCGCCAAGTGCGCCAGACGGACTTCGAGTCCCTGAGCGCCTCGCGCACGGCGGCCAGCGCGGAGTTCACCGCGTATTGCGTGAGCGCCAGCGCGCAGAGCATGCCGACGCTGCGCGCCGTGAACTCGCCCGTGACAGCGCCGGGGATGTGGCCGAAGAGTGCGCGCCCGACCCACACCGCGGCGAAGGTCGAGCAGCCCATCAGCCCCGCGTTGAAGAAGACCGTCAGCCACGTCTTCGTGATGCGCTTGGACGAGAAGAGCGCCTCCACCACGGCGAGGAGGATGGCCGCTTCGCCGTCGTAGAGCAGCATGGTCAGGAAGATGAAGGTGTCGGTGGCGGTCACCTCGCCCTTGACGCGCGGAATCTTGACGATGGCGCGCGCGCCCAAGCCGACCGTGACGAGCGCCACGGCGGCGAAACTCCAGTCGAGTTGAGACCAGCGCAAGCCCCATGCGGAGAAGAGACAGGCTGCCGCACCTGCCACTCCCGTCAACGCCATGAACCTCGCCTTCGCGCGCGACATATTCGCGCCCGCCTTCATACCGCCACGTTCGCCCATTAAGCTACCCACTGCCTTCACCCGCCTCCGCGGCCTTCGCTTCAAGAATTTCAATCGTCGCATCAGTGTTTCAGTCGCCGCCCGCGAGCGTGTCGGTCGTCATCGTTGCGTCGCTGGCGAGGATGCCGTCGCTGGCGAGAATTCCGTCGCCCCCGAGGATGCCGTCCGAGGCGAGTATTCCGTCACTGGCGAGGATGCCGGTGCCGAGGAAGAAGTCGCCGCCGCCGAGCGGTTGGCCGTCGCTCGTCCGGATCGAGTCGGAGGCGAGGATGCCGTCGGTGTACATCGTCGCATCGCTGGCGAGGATGCCGTCACTGGCGAGGATGCCGTCGGCGAGTAGCACGCCGAGGTCGTAGACCTTCTGGTACTGCGTCACCAGTTCGAGGCCGCTCACGTATGTGTGCCCGGCGACGACCCCGCCCGCCCAGGGGAACTGGAAGCCGGCGATGGTCGTCGAGTGAGTCGGCGCCGAGGCCGTCAGCAGCGAGTCGCCGAGCGCCAGCCCGCTTGAGCAGTCTGTGCGCATGAGCGTGGCGAGCCGGACTGCACCCTCGATGTTCAACTCGCCCGCGCCCTGCTCCAGCATGTTGAAGCCTGCGAGCGGCTGCGCCGTGTACATCAGAAGCATCTTCACCATGTTCGGCGTCAGTGAAGGGTTGGCCTGCAAGACGAGCGCCGCCGCGCCCGAGACGAGCGGCGTCGCCATCGAGGTGCCGCTCAAGCGCATCATCGAGTGGCCGGGGTCGCTGTCCGTGTAGGCTGCAAGCTCCGGGTGCGCAGTGATGAGGGCGTTGCCCGCCGACTGGGCCGAGACGAGCTTGTTGCCCGGCGCAACGAGGTCAGGCTTGACGAGGTTGTCGTGGTGGACGACGTTCGACGAGTCCGTCCAGTAGGAGCGCGTCGGCCCGCGCGAGCTGTAGGTCGTCACGCCGTCGTCGTCTCGCGCGTCGGTGTCGAAGGTGTTCGAGGCGCCGACCGTGATGGCCGAAGGCTCGATACCCGGCGAGTGAATCATCCCGTAGACCTTCTGCCCCGTGGAGTCTTTGCCCTCGTTGCCAGCGGCGGCCACGACGACAACGCCCGCGTCCACGAGACCGCGCACGGCGAGGCAGAGCGGGTCGTACAGGTACGAGTCAACGGCCGCCGTGCCCAGACTGATGTTGACGACGCGGATGTTGTACGTCGTGCGGTTGTTCGACACCCATTCGAGCGCATCGAGGAGCCCGGCCGTCGTGCCCACGCCGTCTTCGTCGAGCGCGCGCAGGTTGATGACATTCACGTTCGGGGCGATGCCGGTGTAGGCGCCGGACGCGACCGAGCCGTTTCCGGCGGCGAGCGCCGCGACGTGCGTTCCGTGTCCGAAGGGGTCGCTCGTCGGCGTGGCCTCGCCGGTGAAGTCTACGTCGGCGACGATGCGGCTGTTGTTGCTCTGGTCGAGGAAGGAGTCGTGCGAGTGGGAGACGCCGGAGTCTATGACGGCGATGCCGATGCCCGTGCCGTCAAGCGTATAGCTGCCGCCGGAGTTGGACTGCGTGCGCACAGCGTCCGCACCCGTCGTCAGCGAGACGTGACCCAGCATGCGGGTCGGCCTGTCCTTCGAGATGTACCTGACCTCGGGCAGCGCGGCGAGGGCGGCCAACGCGCTGGCGGGCAACTCCACGACCGCCGCCTTGAAGCTGCTGTAGCGGCGCAGTACGCGCCCGCCCCGCGCGGAGATGAACTGTTCGAGCGAGGCACCGAACTCACCCCCGGTCTGGACGATGGCGCGCACGGGTTCGGCGACGGACGACGTGCGTCTCGGCAAGTGCGCAGCCGCAGGCATGGGGAGCAGGTCGGGAGATATTTTGACGGCGGAGGCGGAGTCATCCTCGACAGAGGAGACCGGAGCGCGGTCTTCGGCATGCGCGACGAGCCGAGGCACCGCGCACGGGGCCAGCAGCAGCGCGAGGCAGAGCAGAGTGTTCGTCAAGGGGGAATGTCTGAGGTTCATCGGTTGTCCTTTTCATGCACGTGCTGGGGATGTCACAGACCCTTGAGGGCCTGGGGCTGTGACTGGACGTGCAAATCTCGTGCAACGTCTGCGGGACGTGAGGGTGGTGGCTCGAAGCGGCTGGCGAATAGAGGCTAGAGCTTCCGTTTGTGAGGCTTTTCAATCTCGACAGGACGTTCGGCTGACTTCTGTATGACGGTAATGAACGAGCCGGTATCGGTAAACCGACACCCTTTTCTACACAGTGTCAAAATTTTGACGCGCGTACGAGGCTCGTTACTCCCTCTGTGGATCGGTCGTCTCCTTCTCCCATTCGATGCCGAGGCGCTTTAGCTTCTCGACGAAGGTCGTGCGCTTCATGCCGAGCAGTTGTGCGGCGCGCATCTTGTTGCCGCCCGCTTTCGCAAGCGACTGCAACAGCAACTCGCGCTCCACCTTCGAGACGACCGCGTCGAAGTTGACCCCGCCTTCGGAGATGTCCGGCGGCTGTTGTTCAGGCTCCGGCCCGGCGGCCCTCGCGGTGCCGTGCGCGCCTTCGGCGACGACTGCTTCACGCACCTCCTCCGGCAGGTCTTGAAGTTGGATTTCGGCCGCCGCTCCCGTCAGCACCGCGGCGCGCTCGACCGCGTTCTGGAGCTGGCGCACGTTACCCGGCCAACGGTAGGCGGCGAGCGCTCCCCACACTTCGTCGGAGACTGACTTGGAGGGTAGCCCCGCGCCCGCGCAGAACTTCAACAGCAGGTGCTCGGCGAGCGGGCGTATGTCCTCGCGCCGCTCGCGCAGCGGCGGCAGGCGCAGGTGGACGACGTTCAGGCGGTAGTACAGGTCGGGGCGGAAGGTGCCCTCGTCGATGCGCCTCTGGAGGTCTGCGCTGGTCGCGGCCACGACGCGCACGTCCACCTTAACGGTGCGCGACGACCCGAGCCTCTCGAAC
>JBJMGQ010000487.1:0-5842 GCA_045807845.1 Pyrinomonadaceae bacterium
CCCGCGTCGGGCTGCGCGTTGTAGATCATCCACGTCCCGAACAGAGCGATGGCGAGCGCCAGCAGCGTCAGCAGCCAGTCGAAGTCGCGCAGTTTTCGCTTTTCGAGTATCGCAACCATTGTTATAGCAGTGACGAGCGACCAGTGAAGAGTGACGGGTTAAGATGAGTCTCTCGCCACCCGTCAATGATGAATAGCCCCGGCCGCGGCCACCGCAGCGGCCCCCGTCGGCACAAGCTCCGGGTGCGCCTTGGCGAGGTAAGACAGGTAGACGTTGTGGACGGCCGGGGCGGCGAACTTGCCGCCGAAGCCGACGTTCTCGATGAGCGCGATCATGGCGATCTCGGGCTTCTTCGCCGGGGCGTAGGAGACGAACCAGGAGTGATCCTTGTTCTTCCCAGTGTCCTTGCCGAGGCCCACGACCTGCGCCGTGCCGGTCTTGCCCGCCACGTCGAAGCCCGGGATGCGCGCCGCCGTGCCCGTGCCGGCCTCGTTGACCACGGCCCACATGCCGTCCACGACGAGGTCGTGCTGGTCTCCGGGGATGTCGAGCATCTTCGGCTCGGGGTGTTCGAAGGTCTGGCTCGGCCGCTCGGGGAAAGGCCCGATGCCGGCCACGGCCCTTGCCTCCTTGAGGAGGTGGGGCACGTAGAGCCGGCCGCCGTTGGAGACGGCCACCTGCGCGCGCAGCATCGACAGCGGGGTCACGAAGTCGTAGACCTGCCCGAACGAGGCGTAGACTGTGTCGATGTCCCTCCACTCGGCGTCGCGCGGGTTGAAGCGCGCCTTGAACTCGCGCGAGGGCGTCCAGCTCACCAGCTCGTGCGGAAGGTCAACGCCCGTCTTCTTATTGAGGTCGAACTCGTCCACCATCTGCATGATGCCGTCGAGCCCCATCTTGAGACCGAGGCGGTAGAAGTAGGCGTCGCAGGAGACGCGGATGGCGGTGCGCAGCTCAGGGCTCCCGTGGCTGCCCATGCAGCGCGTGAACTTGTTGCCGATCTGGATGCCGCCGCCGCAGGCGAGGTTCGAGTGCTTGAGCGTGATCGCGCCCTGCTGCAAGCCGGCGGTCGCCATCAGAATCTTCCACGTCGAGCCCGGAGGGTAGCGGCCGCGGATGGCGCGGTTGAACATCGGCGTCGTGGGGTCGCGCAGAAGGGCGTTCGCCTCCTTGCGACCCTCGGGCGTGCCGATGCGCTGCGAGAAGAGGTTCGGGTCGAAGGTCGGGTAGGAGGCCATCGCCATGATCTCGCCGCTCTGCGGATCCATGACGACGATGACGCCGCGCTTGTTGGGCGAGTTGCGGAGCTGCTCCTCGGCCGTCAGTTGCAGGTCGAGGTCGATGGTGGTGACGATGTCCTGACCGGGCTGCGGCTGGACGACGGAGAGCTCGCGTTGGATGCGGCCGCGGCTGTCCACCTCGACCTCGCGGTAGCCGTCGCGGCCTCGGAGGTAGCGGTCGTAGGTTGACTCCAAGCCCTCCTGCCCGATGATGTCGCCCGGGTGGTAGGGATTATCCTTGACGAGCGGGTTGACCGCCGGGTCTTTGAAGCGCGGCTGCTTGAGCTGTTCGGGGCCGATCTCGCCGACGTAGCCGAGGACGTGCGCGAGCGTGCCGCCGTCGGGGTAGCGCCTTTGCGGCTGCTCGCGGACGAGCAGCATCGGGAGTTCGAGCGAGTGCGCCTCGACCCAAGCGATGTCGGCGGACGTGGCGCCCTCCTTGACCGTCACCTCCTCGAAGGCGGCCTGATGGCTCGCCTCGTCGAGGCGCTCGCGCAGCAGCCCGGGGTCGAGACCGAGCCCGTCGGAGAGCGGCGCGATGAGCACGTTCCAGTCCTTGCCCTTCATGTCCTCGGCGGCGAGGAGGATGTTGTAGGTCGAGCGCGAATCGACGAGGAGCTTGCCGTGGCGGTCGAAGATGGCGCCGCGCGGGGCGGGGATGCGGAGGCGCCGTATGCGCTGATTCTCGGCGCGCTCGGCGTAGTAGTCGCCGCGGACGACCTGTAGGAAGTAGAGGCGCACCCCCAGCACCAGCAGGATGGCGATGACCAGCCCGTGGATGACCGCCACCCGCATCTTCAAGTTTTGAGTCTCGTCTTCGAATTTCATGACTTTGAAGTGACAACAGGCCGTAGACAGTAGTCAGTAGAGAGTAGACAGTATTTTTTGACGCTCCGCATAGTTGAAGAGATGCCGTCAGCCGCGCGCCGAAGATGTTTTTCTACTGGCTACTGGTTACTGTCTACCCTCCTAATATTTTCTCCGCCCGAGCCCACGCCGCGCGATGCGGCGGCGGAAGGCGAAGGCGCGGCGCTGGCGGACGCGCGTCGATTCGTTGAAGAAGAGATCGAGGACGAAGGCGACGGCCGTCCCCACCACCGTCGTCCAGATAACGCCGTAGGCCATCGTCTCGGCGATGGGCCCGGGCGGGTTCAGCGGCTGGCCGAGGAACTGGTGGAGCAGCAGGTAGACGACCGTGTTGAAGGCGGCCGCGCCCGCGATGACCGGGATGCGCAGCAGAGGGTTGTCGAGCATCACGCGCGTCACAAGCGCCGCCAAGAGGTAGGCCGTCAGCGTCATCGAGAAGCCGCGCGCGCCGAGCAGTCCGCCCGAGAGCACGTCGGTCGCTAAGCCCGCCGCCGTCCCCAATATGACGGCCTGCACCGCGTCGCGCTGGAGCGCGAAGTAGACGATCACGACGAGCGTCAGGTCGGCGTAGACGGCCGGCCGCCACACCGAACTCAACCCTGTCTGTGCCACGACGGCCAACGCCACGCAGGCCGCTAGTTTCCACTTCATAACAGTTTTCAGTTTTCAGTTTTCAGTTTTCAGTTAAGAGCCTCGTTCCGGCTGAAAACTGAAAACTGAAAACTGAAAACTGTCTACTTGCCTTTCCCCTTATCCACGTTCGGCAGCGTCCGCTCGGGGGCGTTGCGCTGCGGCGGGTGGTAGCTCAAGACGACGACCTCTTGGAGCGAGTCGAGGCGCGCGCTCGGTTTGACCCGGATGATGTGCGGCGTCGTGGCCGAGCCGGGGATGACTTCTACCACGGTGCCAACGCTCAGTCCCGGTGGGTAGATGCGGTCTTGACCCGTGGTAACCACATAGTCGCCGTTGTTGACCGTCTCCAACCCGGAGACGTAGCGCATCTCCAGCAGCCCGTTCTTGCCGAAGCCGCGCACCGACCCGAGCGCGTTCGACTGCCCCAACTGCCCGACCACCGCCCCGGCGGCCGAGCGCTCGTCCGTGATGAGCATGACCTGCGCCGAGATGGGGCCGACGCCGACGACGCGCCCGACGATGCCCTCGGGCGTGACGACCGGCATGTCGAGGTCAACGCCGGAGGTGCTGCCGCGATTGATGATGAGTGAATTGAACCAGACCGAAGGGTCGCGCGCCACGACGCGCGCCGGGATCGACTGGTAGGACAAGTCCCTTGTGAAGTCGAGCAGCTTTTTCAGCCGCTCGTTCTCGTCGCGCGCCTGCCGCGCCTCGCGCAGCTCGTTCTCGGCCTCGGCCACGCGCCCGCGGAGCGCCTCGTTCTCGGCCTGCGCGTACCAGAGGTTGCCGAGCCGCTGGAAGAAGCCCACGCCCGCGCCGCCCACGCCCGTCGTCGCCGTCTGCACGGGCGCGAAGAGCGACTGCACCCATGCCTTGACGACCGGCTGCCCCGTCTCTGCGTCCTTCGCGTTCCAACTCATCAGCCCGAAGTTGGCGACGAGCAGGACGACCAACCAGAGCGGCGCGCGCTGCCTGATCTCCTTCTGCGTGCTCCGAACCATTGCTAATACAAGGATGAAGTATGAACGCTGAACGATGAACTGAAGACCGGTTGTATTCAGTTCATCGTTCAGCGTTCATACTTCATCGTTCCTTCTACATTCCGCCCGTCAGGTTGTTGTCCCAGCGGACGCGCTTGAGGAGGTCGAAGTCCGAGAGCATCTTGCCGGCGCCGAGCACGACCGAGGAGAGCGGGTCGTCGGCGATGGAGACGGGCAGCCCCGTCTCGATGGAGAGCCGCTTGTCGAGATTCTTCAGGAGCGCGCCGCCGCCCGTGAGCACGATGCCGCGCTCGACGATGTCGGCCGAAAGCTCCGGCGGGGTGCGTTCCAAGGCGACGCGGACGGCGTTGACTATGGTCGCCACCGAGTCGGCCAAAGCCTCGCGCACCTCCTCGTCGGTGATGGTGATGGTCTTCGGGATGCCCTCGATGAGGTTGCGCCCGCGCACGTCCATCGAGAGCGGCTCGTCGAGCGGGAAGGCGCTGCCCAACTGAATCTTGATGGCCTCGGCCGTGCGCTCGCCGATGAGAAGATTGTACTTGCGCTTGATGTACTGCGTGATGGCCTCGTCCATCTCGTTGCCGGCGACGCGCACCGCCCGCGAGTAGACTATCCCTGAGAGCGAGATGACGGCGATGTCGGTCGTGCCGCCGCCGATGTCCACGATCATGTTGCCGTGCGGCTCGGTGATCGGGAGCCCGGCGCCGATGGCCGCGCACATCGCCTCTTCCACCAGATAGACCTCGGAGGCTTTCGCGCGGTAGGCCGAGTCTTCGACGGCGCGGCGCTCGACCTGCGTGATCTCAGAAGGTATCCCGATGACGACGCGGGGGCTGACCCACGTCTTGCCGTTATGCGCCTTGCGGATGAAGTGCTGGAGCATCTTCTCCGTCACCTCGAAGTTGGCGATGACGCCGTCCTTCATCGGCCGGATGGCGACGATGTTACCGGGCGTGCGGCCCAGCATCTCTTTCGCCTCTTTGCCGACGGCCTCGGGCGTGTTGGTGACTTTGTTGATGGCGACGATGGAGGGCTCCGACACGACGATGCCGCGCCCCTTGGCGTAGACGAGCGTGTTGGCCGTGCCGAGGTCGATGGCGAGGTCGCTGGAGAAAAGGCTGAAGAGTGACTTGAATGCCATTCGTTACTGTTTACGCACCTCTGACTTCTGGTTGATGCGCCCGGGCCTTCGGACTAAGGGGTTCACGGCTTGGAAACGGCCGTGTGACGCCCTCCGGATGCACTTCGGGCGTCCCTGCTCCCTTTGTCTTCGCCACGCGGCGTGGAACGAAACAACAAAGATACAACGAACGGGGCAAGAACGCGAACCGACGCAACCTACGGGTTGACCTGGGAAGAGCTTAGACTCTCTGGCTTGAATTGTCCTTCGAGCGGGGGGTGCTTTCCGGCAAGTTCTCAAATAATGCTTTACAGCATGCGCGGGGAATTGTCCACAACTTTTTTGATTGCGTGAGTTGAGCCGGCGGGGAAGGGGTCTGAGGTGGGCTCGAAGCGCGCCCGTTGGCGGCCGGGCGGCTCTTCGTTGGGGTTACTTTGAACCTTCAGCCTTGAACTCCTCGAAACGTTCTTCGAGGTCTTCTTGCTTCAGCCTAAGGAGCGCGACATCGCCAGTCCAGGCGTCGATCTTACGCCTCAACAGGAAAACCTCGTCTTGGAGTTTCTTGAGGCCCTTCGTCAGTCGCTCCTCGACTTCCGTCAGGCGGGTTAAAACCTGTTCCCAGATTGGACGAGTGTCTTGCAGGCGGCGTTCAACTTTCTCTTCGAGTGCAGTCAGCCGTGTGTTCATTGAGCGGAGAATTGAGAGGACTTCACCCAAATCCCCGCCCGGAAGATTCTGCGTCGTGTCTTCGCTCATTGGATTACCTCCTCGGCGCGATTATGGGCGCGGGGTGGGGCGATTTCAAGAGGGAAGTGCGTCGATGCGAAAGAATCGGCGGCGAAAAGGAAGGGGAAAGCGCGTCTGTCAAATTATGCGTCCTGCGCGGCTTCGGCGGCATAGCGGACGCAGTTCTTGCGGGCGGCTTTGGCCTCGTACATGGC
>JBJMGQ010000488.1:0-9786 GCA_045807845.1 Pyrinomonadaceae bacterium
GATGCGCGAGATGAAGCGCAGCCACTCGGGCATCAGGCCAATCGGATAGATGGCGTTGCTCGCAAAGAAGAGCGGCATCGTCAACAACTGGCCGATGCCCATGAAGCGTTCGCGCGTCTTCACAAGGCACGCGATGATGAGCGAGAAGGTCGCGAACAGCGCCGCGCCGAGTACGACCACCAACAGCACTCCGGCGAGTGCCAGAGGGTTCCAGCTCAGCTTCACTCCCAACAGCAACGACACCGCGTAGATGATGACGACTTGCGAGAGCGAACGCACGCCGGCCGACAGTGCCTTGCCGAGCACGAGCGCCGTGCGCGGCGTGGGGCTGACGAGAAACTTGTTCGTTAGCCCCAGGTCGCGCTCCCAGATGATGCCGACGCCGTAAAAGATGGAGACGAAGAGCGCGCTCTGGCCCAAGATGCCGGGAGCCATGAAGTCTAGATAAGGTAGATCGCCGGTCGGGATGACGCGCGCACGCGCGAAGACGCCGCCGAAGAGCACGAGCCACAGGATGGGTTGGACGGCGCGCGTGATGAGTTCGGTGAAGTCGTGCCGCAGCTTGCGCACCTCCAGCTCGGTTATCGTCAGCGTCTTGACGAAGAACCCTCTAGTCTTCGTCAAGACGCCGATGCCCGCGAGTGGGCTTGGCTCAGCCGAGACGCCGCGCGGCACGTCTTCCTCTTGAAGTCTCACGATAGCTGCCTCCCGAGTCGAGCGTGTCGCCCGCGTAGTGTATGAAGACATCGCCGAGCGTCGCCTGTTCGTTGTCGATGGACGCCTTGAGTCGTTCGGGCGAATCGTCGATGACGACACGGCCGCGATGCATGATGGCGACGCGGCCGCACAGATGCTCGGCCTCTTCCATGTAATGCGTCGTGAGGAAGATGGTCGTCCCGAACTCTTCGCGCAGGCGCGCGATGTGTTCCCAGACGGCCCTGCGCGCAACGGGGTCGAGGCCGACGGTCGGCTCGTCGAGAAAGAGCAGCGGTGGGCGGTGGAGCGTCGATAGTGCTATCTCCAAACGCCGAATCATCCCGCCCGAGTACTGTCGGACGAGCTTGTCGGCGTCGCCTTCGAGCCCGACGAGCGCAAGCGCCCCGCTGATGCGCTCTGCACGTTCGGCGCGGGGGAGGTCGTAGAGCTTGGCGAAGATGAGCAGGTTCTCGTAGCCGGTCAGCGCGCCGTCAACCGAGAGCATCTGCGGCACGTAGCCGATTGAACGTCGCACGTCACTCGGTTGACGTGCGAGGTCGAAGCCCGCGACGCGCGCGACGCCCGAGGTCGGCGGCAGCAGCGTCGTGAGCATCTTGATGACCGTCGTCTTGCCCGCGCCGTTCGGCCCCAACAGCCCGAAGACCTCGCCGCGCTCGATGTTGATGGTCAGAGCATCGACGGCCGTCAGCTCCCCGAACCTGCGCGTCAGCGCTTGAGTCTTAAGAATAGTCATTCGGTTTTATACGGTTCAGCGAATGAGATTATTGCCCGTCTGTCCGGCATACTGTATTCTGTCGCCTCGGCTCGTTGCATTGACGGACATAATACCAGCCCTTCGCGTTACCTCTCGAAACGTTCGCGCAGCCCTTTTGAAAAGCTTTCAGGCGGAACCGAAGCGACATGCGCAAAGACCCCGGAATCTCCGGCGCGGATTCCAGCCACGCCAGCCCCGAGCTGTTCGACGGTCAGGCCGTGTTTTTCGACCGGCGCACGGGGCTCCCCGAAGAGTGTTGCCGCGCCGTGGCGCAAAAGATTCTTGAGATGGGCGCGGCGCACGCGCAAGGTCTGATCGTCGAGGTCGGCTGCGGCACGGGGCAGATCGGGCAGTGGATCGAAGCGCCGGGCCGTTACGTCGGGTTCGATCTCTCCTTGAACATGCTGAGAGAGTTTCGGCGGCGGCTCGGCGCGAGCCAGAGCCGACCCCAGCTCTTGCAATCGGACGCCAACGCGACGTGGCCGTTTGCGGACGGCGCGGCCGGTGTGATCTTCAGCTCACGCGCGATGCACCTGCTTGAGCACGAGCACGTCGCCGCGGAGGTTTTTAGACTCGCGTCGCCCGCCGGCGCGACGCTCATCCTCGGGCGAGTGGAACGAACCCACGGCAGTGTGAAGGAGCGCTTGGCGCAGGAGATGAACGAGCGCCTGCGCCGTCGCGGCCTGAAAGGTCGGCGGGGCGAGCGGCGGAATCGAAAGCTCTTCGAGTCGTGCGAGCGGCTCGGCGCGGAGACGCTTGAGCCCGTGCCCGTGGCGACGTGGAGTGTTTCGGCGAGCCCGCGACAGTCGCTCGACGCGTGGCGCAGTCTGACGGGCCTCGGCGGACTGCCGGTCTCGACGGAGACTCGCGCTGAAGTTTTGAGCGAGCTGGAAATTTGGGCGGCGGCGGAGTTCGGCGGGCTGGATGGGGAGTTCGAGTTCGAGGAGACATACGTGCTCAGCCCTCTGCGCGTGCCGCCCCGTAGCAATACCTGATAGGCACTTCAACCCGCAGCGAACAACAACAGATGCAGAACAACCTACTCACCGAACTCGGCAAGTCTTTGTTAACAGGCTCCCTCGACGACGGGCGCCTGATGGCGCAGACCGGCGAGCCGCCGGCCGTGCAGATTCTTCCCGAAGCCAACGTCATCAAGATCGGCGGCCAGAGTTTCATCGACCGCGGGCGCGTGGCCGTCTTCCCTCTGATTGAAGAGATTGTCGAGAACCTGCGCCGACACAAGATGATCATCGGCACGGGCGCGGGCACGCGCGCGCGCCACGCATACAGCGTCGGGCTCGACCTCGGGCTCCCGACGGGCGTGCTGAGCGTGCTCGGGACTTTCGTCAGCATGCAGAACGCGCGGATGCTCAACTATCTTCTGGCGAAGCACGGCATCCCTTTCATCGAGCCCGCGCAGTTCGCGCAACTGCCGCACTATCTGGCCGAGCGCGGCGCTTGTATCTTCTTCGGCATGCCGCCCTACATCTACTGGCACACCAACCCGACGGTCGGCCGCATCCCTCCGCACCGGACGGACACCGGCAGCTATCTGGTGAGCGAGGTCTTCGGCGCGCGCTCGATGATCTTCGTCAAAGACGAGAAGGGCTTGTATACGGCCGACCCGAAGAAGGAGCGCGGCGCGAAGTTCATCCCGAAGATCACCGTCGGCGAGCTGGAACAGCTCGACTTGCAGGACGTGGTCGTCGAGCGCAGCGTCCTCGAACTGATGAAGAACGCAACCCATCGTCGCTCCATCCAGATCATCAACGGCCTTGAGCACGGCAACCTGACCAAAGCGCTCAACGGCGAGCACGTCGGCACCATCATCACCTCCGATTGAACGGCTGGTTGATTCATAAACCGGGAAGGAGCACGCGCAATCTTGACCGACTCAATAGAGAATAAGGACGGCCGGCATCACGTCGAATCGATGCTCATGCGGGAGAGCCTCGTGGACAGGGAGGTGCAGAGGTCAACCGAGACTCCGGTCTACCGGATGCTTCCAGAGGCGCACGTGATTAAGATTGGCGGCCGGTCGGTGATGGACGCGGGGCGCGCGGTCGTCTACCCCGTCGTCGAGGCGCTGGCCGAATGTCTCAAGACGAAGAAGCTGATTATCGGCACGGGCGGCGGCGTCAGGAGCAGACACGTCTTCTCCATCGGGATTGATTTGGGACTGCCGACGGGCGTGCTGGCGCAGTTGGCCATGGCCGACTCGCTCGGCAACGCGCACATACTGGGGACGCTGCTCGCGCCCTACGGCGTCGTCGCCATCCCGCCCGAAATCTTCGGCCACCTCCTGCCGCTCTTCATCGCGAGCGCGCCGGGTGTGGTCTTCAACGGCGACCCGCCCTACTCGCTCTGGGAGCATCTGCCGGAGAGCGGGCGCATCCCGCCCCATCGCTCCGACGCCGGCTCGTTCCTGCTCGCAGAGTGTTTCGGCTGCAAGACCTTCACGCTGGTGAAGGACGTGGACGGGCTCTACGACCGCGACCCGCACGAGCACGCGAGCGCCAGCCTCATTCGCGAAATCGACACCGGCGAGTTGAGGCGGCGCAACTTCGAGTCGCTTCCATTCGAGCGCATCCTGATAGACCTGCTGGACAGCGCGAGGCTTCTGCGGTCGATACAGATCGTCAACGGCCGCCACCCCGAACGCATCGCTGCCGCGCTGGAGGGCGAGCATGTCGGCACCATCATCCACGCCGGACACAATTCGCGCGTCTAGCGCCGACGGCAACCCGAGTCTTCGACACTACGTGCGCATAGTCTCTCTGCTCGTCTGCGTCGTCGCATTGCTCACGGGTTGCCGAAGTGAAACAACCGAGGGCACACAGCCGCGGACGCTCACCGTCTCGGCCGCGGCCGATCTTACGCCGGCCTTTCAGGCGTTAGGGAAAGAGTTCGAGCGACAGGAGGGCACGAAGGTCATCTTCAACTTCGGCTCTACGGGTCAACTGGCGCAGCAGATAGAACAGGGCGCGCCCGTTGACCTCTTCGCCGCCGCCAACGTCTCCTTCATCGAAGGCTTGGAGCAGAAGAGCCTCATCGTCCCCGGCACGAAGCAGCTCTACGCGCAGGGGCGCATCACGCTCTGGACGCGCGACGACAGCCCCGTCAAGCTTGAGCGCGTCGAAGACCTCGCGCGACCTGAGTTCAAAAGGGTTGCCATCGCCAATCCCGAACACGCTCCTTACGGCGTCGCCGCGCGCGAGGCGCTGCAAGCGGCCGGCGTGTGGGAGACGGTCTCGCAGAAGCTCGTCTACGGCGAGAACATCAGCCAGACGTTGCAGTACGCCGAGAGCGGCAACGTGGACGCAGCCATCGTCGCGCTCTCTTTGAGCACGCAGAGCAAAGGGCGCTGGGTGCTGATACCGGCCGAGCTGCACAAGCCTCTGAATCAAGCGCTGGCCGTTATCAAAGGCGCGCAGCAGGAGCAGGAGGCGCGGCGCTTCGCCGCCTTCGTCAACTCCGCGCAGGGGCGCGCCGTGATGCGCAGGTACGGGTTCGTGCTGCCGGGCGAGGAGCCTGTTCAATGAACTGGTCGGCGCTACAGCTCTCGCTGCAAGTGACGGTTGTGGCGACCACCGCGCTCTTCGTCGTCGGCCTTACATTGGGGGTGCTGCTCGGGCGCTACAAGTTCCGCGGGCAGATTATCTTCGAGACGTTTATCTTCCTGCCCCTCGTGCTTCCGCCGAGCGTCCTCGGATACTTTCTTCTGCTCGCGCTTGGGCGCGGCAGTCCGGTGGTCGAGTGGTTTCATCTACAGATAGTCTTCACGTGGCCGGCGGCGGCCATCGCTTCGGCGATAGTCGGGCTGCCTCTGATGGTACAGGCGTCGCGGGCGGCAATCGCGAGCGTCGATCCGGTCTTAGAGAACGCGGCGCGGACGCTCGGCTCTTCGGAGTGGGAGATACTGTGGCGCGTGACTCTGCCGCTGGCGCGGCGCGGAGTGGTCGCCGGACTCATCCTTGGTTCGGCGCGCGCGCTCGGCGAGTTCGGCGCAACGCTGATGGTGGCGGGCAACATCCCGGGCCGGACGCAGACGCTGCCGCTCGCGGTCTACGACGCCGTGCAGTCGCGCCGCTATGACGAAGCGAACGTGATGTTGTTGGTGTTGACGAGCCTCGCCTTCGCCGGCCTGTGGTGCGTGCGGCGTTTGGAGCAGCCGGCGTACCGGCGGGGCGCCGAGCAGCGTTAGAGCGAAGGTGTGATGGAAGCGCCCAGCCTCAAGATAGATTTTGAAAAGCGTTTGGCGACCTTCAATTTGCGTGTGCGGATTGAGGTGGGCGCGGAGATACTCGTGCTCTTCGGCCCGTCGGGCGCGGGCAAGACGCAGACGCTCAACGCGATTGCCGGCCTCACGACGCCGGACTCGGGCGAAATCGTGCTCGGGGGCTCGCCCTTCTTCAGCGCGGGACAGAACGGGCACGCCTTCAACCTCCCGCCGCGCAAGCGACGCGTCGGCTACGTCTTTCAACAGTACGCGCTCTTCCCGCACCTGACGGCATTGGAGAACGTCGCCTACGCGCTGTGGCGTCAGCCGTCCGCGCGCGAGCTTGCACAAGCGTTGCTGGAACGCATGCACCTCGCGCAGTTGTCGAGCCGCTACCCGCACGAGCTGTCGGGCGGGCAGCAGCAGCGCGTGGCGATTGCGCGGGCGCTCGCGATGAAGCCGCGCGTGCTGCTCATGGACGAGCCCTTCTCCGCGCTCGACAGCCCGACGCGCCAGCGGCTGCATCAGGACTTAATCACACTGCAACAGGAAGAGAGTTTGATCGTCGTCTACGTCACGCACAACCTCGCCGACGCCTTCAACGTCGGGCACCGTCTGGCCATCATGCGCGAAGGGAGAATCGAGCAGGTCGGCGTCCCCGAAGACGTGCGCCGCAACCCAGCGAACCCGCTCGTGCTCGCCGCGCTCGGCATCCCTGCCGAGTAGCTCTGTACAAGAAAGAAGTCTCATGCAAAGGCGCAGAGGCGCAAAGCGGTTCACGCACCTGCTTTGCGCCTCTGCGTGAGCCCTCGCCCCTGCGATTACTTCGTCATGAACGTCCAGTTGATTTCGGAGTAGTGCGAACGCCTGCCGCGCGCGTCGGGCGTGACCTCACCGTGCCAAGCCCCGCGCGTGTCCTTCGTCACGCTCAGATGCGTCCAAGAGTATTGGCCGCGCTCATAGTCGAAGCTCTCGCCGTCGTCGTCGTAGAGCGCGAGCCGGCCGGGGCGCTCGCCGTAGTGGCGCACTTCGAGCGGCAAGACCTCGTCGCGACCGGGCGCCCACTGCCGTTCGGCTATCAGAGGGATGAGGCCGCCGTCTTTGACGAAGAGAGGAGCTTGAGAAAGTGGCGGTGTGACTTCGATGGTCTGGCCCTCGCCCGCGAGTGCGCCGGTGTAGAAGTCGTACCAGCGCCCCGTGGGCAGCACGACCTTGCGCGACTTCACGCCCGGTGGGATGGGCGCGACGAGCAGAGAGTCGCCGAGCATGTACTGATCTTTCACCTCGTTCACGCGGCCGATGGCGTAGGGGTCGTTATTGAGGTCGAGCCGCCCTGACTCATCCCTCGTCTGCGGCGCAGTGAAACCCTCGACGAGCTGCATCGGCCTCACGACGGGCGTCCCCTCGTAGTGATACTGCGCGAAGGTCGTGTAGAGGTATGGGAGCAGACGCATGCGCAGGACGATGGCGGCGCGTATGTCGTCTTTAACTTCCGCGTGCGTCCAGAGCTTGTCGTCGGTGGCCCAGCCGTTGAAGAGCGCGAGCGGCGAGAAGACGACGGCCTGCGTGCGCCGCAGCATCTCTTCACCTTTCCCGCCGCGCACCTCCGGCGACCAGAGCACGCCCGCGAAGCCGCTGTTGCCGACCGCCGTGATGTACTCGTCGAAGGCGTAGTTGTCGTTGTAGATGACGAAGGGGAGCGAGGAGGCGCCCGCGTTTGTGCCGCGCACCTGCCCGAACGTGCGCTGGTTGCGGCGTCGAAAGAGGTCGTAGACGAGACGCTGCACGAGCAGCCCGTAGGTCTGCCGCAACTGCTCGCCGTCACGGCCCGAGGGGAACGCGGCCGTGTCGGGCCAGAGGTAACGGTCGTAACCGTCAACCTCATCAATCTTGAAACCGCCGACCGCGCGCGGGTTCACGCCGACGACTTCGCGTTCGAGTTGGTCTGCGAAAATCTTGCGCGGCGCGGGCAGAGTGTAGTCCGGCACGATGCCGTTCCAGACGAGATGCGTGCCCGCGTAGGGCAGAAGTTTTTTATAGAGCGGCGCGGTCGGCGAGACGTATGGGTTGAACCAGAGGTTGACGCGGACGTGGCGGCGCTCGACTTCGGCGAGGAACTTCGCAGGGTCAGGGAAGCGCGCGGCGTCCCACTCGAACGAGCAGGGGTACGCTTGGTCTTGCCAGCCGGGTTCGAGCCCGAGCATGTCGAGCGGAATGCCGTTGCGTCGAAACTCGTCAATCTCTCGGAGCGCCTGCTCCGCGCTGTAGCGCGTCGGCGTGCGCGTGAGAAAGCCCAAGCCCCACTTCGGCGGGAGCGCGCCGCCGCCGTTGAAGAGATTGTAGCGGCGCACGGCGTCCAGAGGCGTCGGCCCGGCGAAGACGAAGACCTCCAAGCCTTCGGCGTTCGCCAGCGCCTCGACCGAGTCCGAGCGCGGCAGCGCCGCCCAACCCTTGCCCGTCGTGCGGTCAATCACGGGCGGCTTCTCACGCGCGGCGAGCCGCACGCCGAGCCCGACGCTCACATCTAAGTAACGCGCCGAGTTGAAGAGCACCGCATACCCGTGCGTCGAGACGTAGAGCGGCACGGGCGCGTGCGTGCGCCCCGTCACGCCGCCCCAGTGGTCTACGTGCAGTTGAAACGTCGAGCCCGTGCGCCGCATCGTCTTGAAGTCAACGCCGAGGCCGTAGACCTCTTCGTCAAGCGCGAGCGGGAGACGCACCGCCGTCTTCCAACCCCAACGCCGCGCCTCAATCTCTCGCCGGTCGAAGGGGAACGGCGCGTCGGGCATCTTCCCCAAAGCCTCAAGCGCGGGCCGCGCCCCGGCCGCGCCGAGCAGCGTCAAGCTCTCCGGCCGCCCCACCTGTGCACGCCACACGCCGGGTGCCACGCGTTGCCAACGCAGCGCACGCTCTTGAGCGGAAGCGTTAAGAGTCAACGCCGCGAACAGCGCACAGAGGCAAACGATGGTGGTTGAGTTTTTCAAGATTGATTACTTGAAATTTTCAAAATCTCAAATCTTCAGAACTTCTTCAGCGCCACTCGTTCGAGCACGGTGTCGGGGAGCGGGCGGCTCTGTTGGAGGCTGAAGTCTTCGACGTTCTTGAGGACGAAGGTCTGAGCGGCGGGTGCGAGTTGGGCCTTGACGTGGCGGAAGTCGGCCCCGCGCACGTCTTCGAGGACGAAGGCGGGGCGTTGGTCTTCCGCGATGAAGGTGACCTGCACGTCGCTCATCTCCAACCCCCGGACGTGACGGATGAAGAAGCCGTAGGCGGGCATCTCGCCGAACATGGAGGGCTCGGGGTACGCGTCTTCCTTCTCGGGTGGGTCGAGCGCGGCCTGCGCGAGCGTGCCGCCGCCGCGGTAGTAGATGCGTATGTTGCTCAGGCGCAGGTCTTCGATGTCGTGGCCGGGGACGCCGCTGATGATCGAAGCGTACTTCGGGTCGGCGTTGTAGACGACGAAGTTGCTGATCTCGACGCGGCGCAGCGCGCCGACCCGTGTCGTCTCCTTCGGCCCGCGCAGGCGCGCGCCGAGGCGGAGGAAGATGGGCGAGTTCGAGACATCACGCATCGTGACGTTCGAGATCGTCACGTCTTCAAGCAGGCCGCCGTCCACGGTTTCAAGCGCGAGCCCGCGCGAGTAGTCGAAGACGCAGTTCGAGATGGTGATGTTCTTAAAACCGCCGTTCGACTCCGTCCCGAACTTGATGCGTCCCGTCGGGCTGAACTCGCCGCCGCCCTCACGCCGGTAGGCGCGCTTGTAGGTGCCGTCCAAGAGCGTCCCCTCGTCGTAGCCGGAGACCTGACAGTTCGTGATGGTGACGTTCTCGGTCGCCCGCGCGAAGCCGAGCGCGAAGGAGCTTTTCGGGCAGATGCCGTCGTCAAAGGGCGAGTTGACCGTGCAGTTCGAGATGCGCACCTGACGGCAGGCGTCGATGTCTATGCCGTCGCGGTTGGTGTCGATCTTCACGTTGTCGACGGTCAGATTGTCCACACCCGTGGCGAGGATGGCGAAGTGGCCGCCGTGCAGAATCGTCACGTCGCGGATGATGACGTTGCGCGAGAGCTTGAGCGAGATGGCCTTGTTGCCCCAACC
>JBJMGQ010000489.1:0-3688 GCA_045807845.1 Pyrinomonadaceae bacterium
AAAAACTTAACATACAACACACTCAACCGAACAAAAAACTGCGTTACACGGAGAGTGAAGACGAAAGTCGTCGTCCCAAAACGTGCAGGCCGCGCCGCAAATCGTGAGCAGAAGGCATATGGCAGTAGGCAGTTAGCCCCTCCGGGGTTCAACCTTCTTAACTGCTATCTGCCATCTGCCTTCTGCCTACTCTCAATCAAGCAGTCGCGTGATGTGGTAGCGGAGGTGGTCTTCGTGGAGTTCGGTGCGGGCGCCGGTCTTTTCGATGACGAACCAGCGCGCCCCGGTGTGTGCGTCGGGGACGAGGAGGAGTTCACAGCCTGCGCGTGCGTTGCCGAAGTGGCCGATGGTGGCGGAGGCGAGTCCGCCGCCGCGGACGATGCCGTCGCGCGGCGCGCGGGGCCAGCCCGCTTCGACCGTGAGCGCGCGCACGCCGCGCCGCAGGACGAGGCGCGTGCCGACCATCGTCGAGTTGCCGACGCGGAAGCGGTGCGCGTCCGTGCGCGCGAGCGCGACACCTGCGCCCGCGCGGTTCAACTCGCCCGCGGCCGTGATGAAGGATTCGAGCAGCCACTCGACCGCACGCGTGCGCGCCGCGTCGTTGGCGGCCTTGAGGTCGAGATAGTCGAGCACCTCATTGCGGCCGCCGCCGCGCGCGCGCTCACGCGCCTCGTCCATCTTGCGCTCGTACTCTTCGTCGAAGCCGCTCACGCCATCTACCTTGAGAAGGGAAGTTTTGTCCGCGCCGTGCAGTGCGCGGGCTCGGGCGGCGATGTTATCATGCCCGCTCACAAGTCGTTAAAACCCGACGGACGAGCACGTCTCCCCGGCCCCCGGACGTAGAGGCCAGAAAGTTCCCGACGCCGACCAAGATGAGACCGACGAAGAGAGTTCGCAGAACTGCGGCCGTGCTCGTGCTGCTCGCGCTGTTCACCATCCCGGCGGACGCGCGGCAGCGACGCGTTGAGGCGTCGAGCGCGCCGGTCGCTGCCGCTCAAACAAAACGGCCGCGCCTCGTGCTGCTCATCGCCGTAGACCAGTTTCGCTATGACTATCTCGAACGCTTCGGCGACCTGTTCGGCGCGGGCGGCCTGCGCCGACTCGTGCGCGACGGCGCGTCTTGGGCCGAGTGTAACTACGACCACGTGCCGACCGAGACGGCGCCCGGCCACGCGACGATGTTGACGGGCGCTTGGCCTTCGGAGACGGGCATCATCGCCAACCTCTGGTACGACCGCACAGAAGGCAAGACGGTCGAGAACGTGCGCGACGACTCGGTGCGTCTGCTCGGCGGGAGCAAGGATGAAGTCGCTTCGAGCCCGCGCAACCTTCTGGTCTCGACGCTCGGCGACCAGTTGAAGATGGCGACCGCAGGGCGCGCGCACGTCGTCGGCGTCTCTTCGAAGAACCGCGCGGCCATCCTGCCCGCAGGACGCATGGCCGACGCGGCCTACTGGTACAGCACGCAGACCGGCGCCTTCGTCTCGTCAACTTATTACTTCGCTCAACTGCCCGACTGGGCCGTGCGCTTCAACGCAGAGAAGCGGGCCGACAAGTTCTTCGGCGCGAAGTGGGAGCGGCTGCTGCCCGTCGCGGAGTACGAGCGGCGCGCAGGTGCCGACGATGCGCCGTGGGAGAAGGGCGACGGCAAGACCTCTTACGTCTTCCCGCACGTCATCGACGGCGGCTTGAAGGAGCCGGGGCCGGCCTTCTACGGCGCGCTCGACTACTCGCCCTACTCGAACGACCTCGTGCTCGCGTTCGCAGAAGCCGCGCTCTCGAACGAGAAGCTCGGCGCGGACGAAGAGACGGACGTGCTTACGGTCAGCTTCTCGGCCAACGACATCGTCGGCCATCGCTACGGCCCCTACAGTCAAGAGGTCATGGACATCACGCTGCGCGTTGACCGGCAGATAGCGCATCTCTTGGACACGGTGGACGCGCGCGTCGGGTTGGCGAACACGGTCGTCGTCTTCACCGCCGACCACGGCGTCGCGCCCTCGCCCGAGCACGCCATCGAGATGCGTCTGCCGGGCGGGCGCGTGAAGGTTGCGGACGTGCTCGCGGCCGTGCGCAATCGTCTGCGCGCGCGCTTCGGCAAGCCGGGTGAAAGGGACACGACGGCCGACTACGTCCAGACCTTCTCGAACGGTCAGGTCTACTTGAACCACGCGGCGCTTGAGCGCGACGGCGTGAGCTTGGAGGAGGCCGAGCGCGTCGCGGGCGAGGCGGCGCTCACGGTGCCGGGCATCTCGCGCTACTTCACGCGGACGCAGCTCATCTCAGGTTCCATCTCGCCCGGAGACGCGCTCGCGCGCCGCGTGCTGCACGGCTTCAACGCAAAGCGCAGCGGCGACGTGGTCATCATTCAAGAGGCGTTCAAGTACCTCTCCGACTACGTGAGCGTCGCCACGCACGGCGCACCCTACACCTACGACACGCATGTGCCGCTCATCATCATGGGCGGCGGCGCCGCGCCCGGGCGCTACCTGAACCCTTCGACGCCCGCCGACATCGCGCCCACGCTCGCGCGCATCCTGAACGTCCAGCAGCCGAGCAACGCCGTGGGGCGCGTATTGCTAGAAGCAATCAAGTGAGGATTTATGAAACGTACTTTTATCGGCTTCACACTCTCGGCCTTCTTAACGCTCACCGCCGCCGCCGTCGTCGCGCAGCGCAAGCCTGCGCCGCAGAAGCCTAAGCCTGCGGCGGCCAAGCCTGCGCCGGCGGCGAAGCCCGCGGACGAGGACGCGTTGAAGGCGGAACTCGACGAGGTCTTGAAGCTGGACGCGGCGACGCGCGTGGAGCGTCTGACGGCATTCGTCAAGGCGAATCCCGACTCGCCGCAGACGCTCCGCGCGCAGGAGCTTTTGACGAGCGCGCGCGCCGCGCTCGGCGACGAGCGTCTGAGGGCCGGCGACCGCGCCGCAGGGATCGAGCTGTTCCGCACGGCCGTCGCCGAAGCGCCCGCCACGATGTCGGACAAGCTCTTTGCGGAGGTCGTCTCGCAACTGCCCGCGAACCTTTACGTGCTAGGCGAGCGCGACGCGGGGCTTGAGCTGGCGCGCGCGGTCGAGGCGCGCGCGGAGGGAAGCGCGCCGCGCCTTGTCTCGGTCGCCTCCTTCTACCTCAGCATCGAGCAGCCCGAAGAGGCCGCGCGACTGGCGCAGGCCGCCGTCACGTTGAAGCCCGACATGGCGGCCACGCATCAGGCGCTCGGCGTGGCATATCGCTTCTCGCTCAAGCTGGACGAGGCCGCCGCCGAGTTCGCGCGCGCCGCGGAGCTTGACCCGCAGAGCGCTTCGTCGCGTCGCGCTCTGGCCGAGCTGCGTCGCGCGACGGGGAAGGCCGAGGAGGCCGCCGCGCTCTACAAAGAACTGCTCGCGGCCAACGCGCAGGATGCGAACGCTCGCGCTGGGCTCGTGCTCTCGCTCTTCGACGCGGGGCGGCGCGAGGAGGCCGAGCGCGAGCTGCAACCGGCACTGACGGGCGAGGCGCGTGACCTGCCGCTGCTGGTCGGAGCGTCTTACTGGTACACGGCGCATGGCGACGCTGCGCGCGCTCTGGAGCTGGCAGAGAAGGCCATCACCTTCGAGCCGCGCTACAGTTGGGCTTGGGCGCGCATCGCGCAGGGTTGCGCGCTGCTCGCGCTCAAGCGGCCGCTCGAAGCGGAGAGGGCTTTCAGGAC
>JBJMGQ010000490.1:0-6804 GCA_045807845.1 Pyrinomonadaceae bacterium
CACAAGGCGCGCGTGAAGTCGGCCGGAGAGTTTCGTCGCGCCGTCGAGTCTTCTCTGAAAGAGGTCGCGATGGAGCACGCGCGTTTCGAGGCGCGCGTCGCGGCGCCCGAAGACACATCATCAGACGAAGCGGCGCGGCAGTTCACGGCCGCCGGTTTCGACCGCGTCGAGTTCTACTTCTCGGCGAACGCGGGCGAGCCCCTGCGGCCTCTGGCGAAGGTGGCGTCGGGCGGCGAGGCTTCGCGCATGATGCTCGTCTTGAAGACGAGCGCGAGCCCCGCGCGCTTCCCGCGCACCATCGTCTTCGACGAGGTGGACGCAGGCATCGGCGGGCGCGTCTCGGAGGCGGTGGGGTTGAAGCTGAAGGCGCTCTCGGGCACCAATCAGGTGCTCTGCGTGACGCATCAGGCGCAGATCGCGCGCTTCGCAGACACGCACATCCTCGTCGATAAGCACGAGCGCGCCGGTCGCACAGAGGTCGGCGTCAAACCTTTAGACCGCCGCCGTCAGGTCGAAGAGATCGCGCGCATGCTCACCGGCGCAGAGATCACCGAGGCCGCACGCCGCCACGCGCGCGAGATGTTGAAGACGACTTGAGAAGCTGAAATTTCAACCGTGAAGTAGGGAGAAGCATGGACAGAATCTTTTTCTTAGTCGGCGCGCTCTCGGCCTTCGTCGGCGTGGCGGCGGGGGCGTTCGGGGCGCACGGGCTGAAGGAGCGCCTGAGCGCCGACATGCTCGCCGTCTTCGAGACCGGCGTGCGCTATCAGATGTATCACGCCTTCGCGCTCTTCGCCGCGGCGTGGGCGACGGCGCGTTGGCCGGGGAGTTTGACGAGCGCCTCCGGGTGGCTCTTCGTCGCGGGCACGATCATCTTCTCGGGCAGCCTCTACGTGCTCTCGCTCACCGGCCTGCGCTGGCTCGGCGCCATCACGCCCATCGGCGGCCTCGCCTTCCTCGCCGGCTGGCTCTGCCTCGCCGCCGCCTGCTGGAAAAGCTGATTGGAAGGATGAAGTATGAACGATGAACGCTGAACTGTCAGACAAGCCATCTTCATCTCATCATTCATCGTTCATACTTCATCGTTTCGTTTACGCCAGAGGAGGTAGGCGGGCACTCCGGTGGCGAGGATGAGGAGGCCGAGGGCGCTGTTGTATGGGGCTTGGTAGAAGGTGGCGACGACGATGATGGCGCAGGCGACGGCGAAGAGCGCGGTGGTGAAGGGGTGGCCGGGGACGCGGAAGCCCGCGGCGCCCTCGTCCCTGCGGCGAAAGACGAAGAGCGAGAGCGCGGTCAGCCCGAACCAGATGAAGTCAACCGAGACGACGTAGTTGAGTATCTGCCCGTACTTGCCCCAGTAGGCGATGACGGCGGCGAGTAGACCCTGCAAGGCGATGGCGACGACGGGCGCGCGCGTGCTTGCGTTCACGCGCGCGACGCCGCGGAAGAAGAGGCCGTCCTCCGCCATCGCGAAGTAGACGCGCGGGGCGGTGAGCATGCTCTGGCTCAGGAAGCCGAGCGTCGAGACGGCGATGCCGACGGCGATGAGCCGCGCTCCCACTTCACCCAGCACGAGTCGCATCAAAGCGGACGCGGGCGTCTGCGTCCCGGCCAACCCTTCCGCGCCGAGCCCGCGCAAGAAGGCCACGTTGACCAGCGTGTAGAGCAGTATCACTCCGCACACGCCCCAGAGCAGACCACGCGGCAGGTCGCGCCGCGGGTTGCGCATCTCGCCCGAGACGAAGCTCGCCGTCTGCCATCCGCCGTACGCGAACATCACCGGCGTCAGCGCCGCGCCCAACGCCGCGAGCAGTCCCATCGAAGCAGGACGGTCGAGCAGCGGCCCTCCCATCAACGCGCGCGGCTCCGCGACCCCGAACAGCCCTACGCCGACGAGCGCCGCCACCGCCAGAATCTTCAAGACCATCAAGAGACTCTGCACGTTGCTGCCCGCGCGCACGCCGAGGCAGTTGACGAGTGTAAGCAGCAAGAGCGTGAGCGCGGCCGTGACCCAGTCGGGAAGCTGCGCGCCGGTCAGCTCCGAGAAGTAGCGCGCGAAGGTGACGGCCACCGCGGCCATCCCGCCCGTCTGCACGACGAGCAGCAGCGCCCAGCCGTAGAGGAACGCAACCCCAGGATGGAAGGCTTCGCGCAGGTACGCATACTGCCCGCCGACCTCCGGGCGCCGCGCGGCCAGCTCGGCGTAGACGAACGCGCCCGCCAGCGCAACAGCGCCGCCAGCGAGCCACGCGCCGAGGATGAGGAATGGCGTGTGTACCTGCTGCGCGACGACGTAAGGGTTGATGAAGATGCCGGAGCCGACGATGCCGCCCATCACGATCATCGTCGCGTCGAAGACCCCGAGCCGCCGCGCAAGCCCGTGGCTCACCGCATCATTTTCATGACGAGTCATCGGGCGTGTTTATACACGAGTAATTTCAAATTTGAAATTATCTTAGGGGTTCCAGTCGTCGGGGATGAACTCGACGGCGACGGCCTCGCCGTCGAAGGGCTGTTTGTCGTCGCGGCCCGAGCGGTAGGTGATGAGCACGTGGTCAGCGTGCTCGCGCGGGCCGCAGGAGACGGGCCCGGTCTTGACCTGCGCGGTGTAGGTGACGAAGCGGACGCGGCGCATGTCTTCGGCGCGCAGGCGCAGAGTGGTGCCGTCGGCCGTCTCGACGCGGAAGACGACGCCCGGCTGTGCGCACTCGATCTCCGCGAGACGGCCGCAGACCTGCGCGCCCTCAAAGCGAAGCTGCTTGTGCTGCGGCCCGCCGCGCAAGGGCATGTCGCAGGGCTGCGCGGGGGCGCCCGTGCCCGGTGGCAGCTCGTTGGCCTCTCGGGCCGCGAGCGCGGCCTGCTCGCGCCGCGTCTCGATACGCTTGACGAGCGCGGCGGCCTGCGCGCGCAGGCGCTCATCCTGACCGCCCTTCACGTAAGGCTCGGCCTGCGCCTGCGCCTCGTCGAAGCGTCCGCCGAGCATGAGCGCGTGCGCGCGCAGGAGCGCCAAGTCTGCGCGGCGCGGCGCGAGGGCCTGTGCGCCCGCGAGCAGCACGGCCGCCTCGTCGTAGCGGTCGCCGCGCTCCATCTCGACCGACGCGAGCAGCTTGTAGCTCTCGACGAAGCGGGGCGCCAGCTCCAACGCGCGACGCAGCTCGACGCGGATGGCCTCCGTGCGCTCCTCGAACTCTTTGGGCGTAACGCTCTCGGCGTCGGCGGCGCCTTCGCGGTTGAGCGCGTCGGCAAGGAGGTAGTGCGCGAGATAGTTGCGCGGGTCTGCTTCGACGGCCAGACGCAGGTGCTCACACGCCTCGGGCGCGCGGTTCTGTCGCAGGCGCAACGCGCCGAGCGAGACACGCGCCTGCGCGAGCTTCGGGTCAAGATTGACGGCACGCGTGAGATAGACTTCGGCCTCCTCTTCGTGGTCTGTGTGGAGCAGAAGGTCGCCGAGCCGCGCCGCGACCTCGCCTTCGGAGAGCGTGCGCGCGCTCGACTGCGCGTCGAAGTCGAGCGGCCGGTCGAACTCTTCCATGTCCGCCTTGTAGCGCGCGCGGCGCACGTAAGCGGCGAGCCCGGTTTCGAGTTCCGCGACGCTCAGCCCGAACGCCTCGTGCAGAGCGTCTTCCGTCTTCGCGCCGTCGGCGAGCAGATCTGTGAAGCGCGTGAGCGCGCCGCCGCGCCCGCCGCGCGCCTCCGACAGGTAATGCACGAGCGCCCAAGACTGCGCGTAGAAGAGGCCGCGCTGCGCGGGGTCTGCGTAAGCGGGCGAGGTCTGGTCGAGCGCGAGCAGCGTCGCGAGCGGCAGTAGCTCGCGCTTACGCAGCTCGCGCGGTCTTGGCTCGTGCGGCTCGCCCAGCGTCAGGCGACGGCCGTCGGGAGAGAGGCGCGCGGTGCTGTAGAACTCGGCCAGCCCCTCTTTGAGCCAGAGCGGCGCGGCGCTGAAGTGGTTGTTGATGAGCAGGTGCGTGTACTCGTGCAGCAGCGTCGAGGGGTCGAGTGCGAGGTCGCCGTCACGCGCAAACGTGATGTAGTTAACGTCCGTGCCCGGCTGGAAGTAGCCGGCCACGCCGCGCGCGACCTGCCCGCCGAGGCGCGGCTTGAACGGCACGTAAGAGGCATCGTCGGGGAAGACGACGATGGTCGTGGGCACGCCCGCGTCGAAGTGCTCGCCGGAGAATAGATGCGCGAAGGCGGCGCGATACTCTTCGAGCCTCGCGGCCATGCGCCGCAGCTCGACCTCACCGGCCCCGCCCTCGACGAGGAAGTTCCGCGTGCGCACGCTCACCCACGCGACCGTCCCCGTCTGGCGCGCGGCCCCCGCCGGACGGTTCGAGAGCACGAGCGGCGCCGCGAGCGCCACCAGAAAGAGCAGTCGGGGGAAGAGCCTTTTCATGTCTTGAAGAACGGTAGGCAGAAGGCAGATGGCCGTAGGCAGTAGTCGCTCCGCGTTAAGTGTATTGAAGGGTTAACTCAGAAGTTTCGCCAGCAGGGCTTTCAACTGCCTCCGGCCCTCTGCCTTCTGCCTACTGAATTTTAGAGCAGCGACCGCACGAGGTAGACGAGGCCGGCGATGGCCGCCAGCACGGCGAGCGCGACGAGCAGCGCGCAGCCGTAGAAGGTGAGCCGGAGCTTTCTCGCGGTCTTCTCATCGCCCGGGGAGAGCGGGTTCTGCGGGAAGTACGGCGGCGGGGTCTCGGTCGGCACGTCTGAGCTTGTCTCCTCGTCGGCGCGGGCGATTGTATCACAGACGCTTGCTTGCCCGGTGCGGACGGCGCGTGCTACCGTTTTCGCTTTCGAAGAAGGGGAGCGGGCCCTCCCGTCTAGCCAATATGATTCGACCGTTCCGCGGCATTCACCCACAGATTCACCCGACCGCGTTCATCGAAGAGAGCGCGCAGATCATCGGCGACGTGCACGTCGGCGAGCACTCGTCCGTGTGGTTCGGCGCGGTCGTGCGCGGCGATGTTTTTCATATCAGGATCGGCGCGAGAACCAACGTGCAGGACGGCACGGTCATCCACGTCTCGAACGGCACGCACGCCACCATCCTCGAAGACGAGGTGACCGTGGGGCACAACGTCACGCTGCACGGCTGCTACGTCGAGCGCGGGTGTCTGGTCGGCATCGGCGCTATCGTGATGGACGGCTGCCGCGTCGGCGAGAAGTCTCTGGTGGCGGCCGGCTCGCTTTTGAGTCCGGGCACCATCGTCCCGCCGCGCTCGCTCGTGTTGGGCGTGCCGGCGCGCGTCAAGCGGCAGTTGACCGACGCGGAGGTCGCAGACCTCGACGTGTTCTGGCAGAACTACGTCGGGTACACGCGCGCCTACCGCGAAGAGTACGGCATCGAGGGCTGAAGCCATGCGTCAGAAGATAAGCCCTGCCGCCTTCGTCATCGCGCTCCTGCTCGCCGCGTGTGCCACGTCGAGCGCGCAGGACGTGGCGAGACTTGCGGAGCCCGAGGAGGCTTCGGGGGCGCAGCAGCGCGGCGTCTACGGGATGGAGCGCGCGGCCAACGAGTACGGCGTGTGGGGCGGCGGCTCCTTCAGCAGCCCGACCGTCATCGGCACGACGGAGCGGACGCGGCTCGGCCTCGTCGCCTTCCGCTACGCGCGTGTGCTTGCGCGCGGCGAGAACTTGGCGCTCAAGTACACGCTCGACGCCGTACCCGTCGCGGCGCTCTCGTTCCCTTCGTTCGAGACGACGGGCGCGGGCGTGCGCGAGGTGAGGAAGAGCATCACGGGCGCGGGGCTCTCGCCCGTCGGCTTCCAGCTCAACTTCCGTCGGCGCGAGCGCGTGCAGCCCTTCGCGCAGGCGTCGGGCGGCTTCCTCTACTTCGGCGAGCGCATCCCAGACGTGCGCGGCGCGCAGTTCAACTTCACGGGCGACTTCGGCGGCGGCGTCCAATGGAAGACCGGCGCCCGCCGCGCATGGACTGTAGGTTACAGGTATCACCACGTCTCGAACGGCTATCGCGCCGACATCAACCCCGGCTTCGACTCGAATCTGTTCTACGTCGGGTTCTCAATCTTTCGTTGAAGTAGGCAGATGGCAGATGGCAGATGGCAGTAAAAGAACAGATAGATTCATCGTGCCGGTCGCTATTAAAAACTCCGCCGCGGTAAGGCGGAGCCTGCCTTCAACTGCCTACTGCGTACTGCCTACTGCCTAATAATATATGCCTGCAAAGACACAGCCCGCGCGCGGCATGCGCGACTTCCTCCCGGCGGACGTGCGGCGGCGCGAGTACGTAATCCGCGTCGTCAAGGACGTGTACGAGCGCTACGGCTTCGAGCCGCTGGAGACGCCCGCGGTCGAGAACATCGAGACGCTTTTGGGGAAGTACGGCGAAGAGGGCAACCAGCTCATCTTCAAAATCCTCAAGCGCGGCGAGCACGAGAAGACGGGCGAGGCCGACCTTGCGCTGCGCTACGATTTGACGGTGCCGCTCGCGCGCGTCGTCGCCGAGTACGGCGACAAGCTGCCACGCTTCTTCAAGCGCTACCAGATTCAACCCGTCTGGCGCGCCGACCGCCCCGCGCGCGGTCGCTTCCGCGAGTTCTACCAGTGCGACGTGGACTGCACGGGGACGCGCTCGCCCGTTGTCGAAGCGGAGATATGCGCCGCGGCCAACGACGTGCTGACGACGCTCGGCTTCGACAACTTCACGATTCGCCTGAACCACCGTCAGGTGCTCGCGGGCGTGCTCGAAGCGGCAGGCGTTGCGACGGACAAGCACGGCGAGGCGCTCGTCGCCATCGACAAGCTCGACAAGATTGGGCGCGAGGGCGTCGCGCGCGAGTTCGC
>JBJMGQ010000491.1:0-3504 GCA_045807845.1 Pyrinomonadaceae bacterium
CCGAAATTTTCTTCAGTATGAGGGTGCGGTCTTAAAGTTTGGCTGAGTGATTGTGCACCGCGACGACCCGTCCGGACAGTCATACGTCATGCCGGTCGAGGGGTCGAGCTGCGGGTCTGACGCGCCGGCAAAACGGCCTGCGGGCGCTACGTGAAGCACGCCGGTCATGAGTTCCATCCTCTGTGGTGAAGTAGTGAGACTTTAAGGTCGGAACGGCGTGGGGGGCTGATAGGCCCGAACCCCCCACGCGATACTTAGCGGGAGTCGCAGGTCTGGTCGGCGGCGCTACTGAACTTCGACGGCGTCGCCCGTGTGAACCTCCTTCGACACGCGCGTGATGACGGCCGTCGCAGTCCTGCCCTCTACTCTCAAGACGACTATCTCGCCGACGACCATACGCGGGACTGGCGGGCGTCTGCGCCTTATCGTGGGCGTCTTCACGGTCGCGCTGTACCTCGACCCGTTCACGTCGCTCACGCGCTGCGACTGATTGGAGAAGCCGCCGCCCTTAAACTCGTTACTCCCAAAGTCGTGCCGCGCGTTGGACGCTATCTCTTCGCCGTAGCCGACTATCGTCCCGTGGCCCATCGGCCGGAAGACCGTCAGGTAGTCGCCGACGCGCACGTTGTCCTCCGCGCCGAGGTCTATGAAGACCACGTCGTCGCGCGAGAGCGCCTCGCGCCCGTCGCGTGCGAGCACGATGCGGCCTGTCTGCTTGCCGGTGGGCTCCGCGAAGAGGTCAAGCGTGCCTTCGGCCCTCGCGGGCGGAATTTCGCGCGGCGCGTAGGGCCGCAGCATGTCCCCGAGCAGAAGGTCTGAGCAAGACCTCAACACCTCCGCCACCGAGACCCGCGCGCCTGCATGCAGGACGCGGACGCGGCCGACCTCCTCCGTGTAGACGCCGAGCGAGCCCTTCCGCGAGAACTTCGAGCTGAAGCGACCGCGCGGCCGCACGACCGTGAACTCCTGCCCCTCGCGCACGCCGCCCTGCGCGCCCGCGTCTATGTAGACGAGGTCGCCCTGCGAGAACAGGCGTCGCTCCCTCTCCTTGAAGGCTCCGACGAGCTGGCCCGCGGCGGCCTGCGGGTTCTGCTCTATAAAGCCTCCGCAGACGGACTCAGACTCGTGCGCGGCCAGCATGGGCACGCGCGCGGAGGCTTGGGCGGAGGCGGAGCGCTCGGGCTGCCGTCCCTGCGCCTGACCGTCGCTTGTCTGCGCACTTGCCGAGGCTGTACCGAAGGCGCAGAATAAGAGTATCGAAGCGAGCATTCTGCGTGAAAAGAGCGTGTTTCTACGCACGGGGAATCTCCTTATGTGGTTGTCGCATCAAAGGTTTTCTGCAAAACAGAGGGCTTTCGTTCCTGAAGTCTCGAAGGCCGTGGGCGTGTGGGGCGGGGGCCGTCGGGGCCTTTGAAGGCGCCCCTTCGAGCCACTTTCCATCCTACTTTCCGGCGCGCGGGGGCGTCAACAAGTTTATTACCAAGTTTATTACAAAGCCCCGGAAGGCCGCCGCGCGCCCGGCGGCTTGCGTTTTGCGGAAGGCGTTGCTAGTATTCACGTTTTGCCGGAAGTCACGGATTTCCACCGTAATAGGCCGGCGTAGCTCAGTTGGTAGAGCATCTGATTTGTAATCAGAGGGTCGGGGGTTCAAGTCCCTTCGCCGGCTTGTCAAGTTTTGACAAAAAGCAGGGGTGGTCGAGTGGTTAATGGCACCGGGCTGTAAACCCGGCCGGCGAAAGCCGTACGTAGGTTCGAATCCTACCCCCTGCACCATGCTCAACGCGGATGTCGGATGTCAGATGCTAGATGTCAGTTCTAACTGACATCTAGCATCTGACATCTAGCATCCTGCTTTGCGGGCGGGAGTAGCTCAGTTGGTAGAGCATCAGCCTTCCAAGCTGAGGGTCGCGAGTTCGAGCCTCGTCTCCCGCTCCATACATCAGCAGTACGGGCGTTCAAAGCGCCCGAGTAGCTCAGGGGTAGAGCGCCTCCTTGGTAAGGAGGAGGTCATGGGTTCAAATCCCATCTCGGGCTTGGGTAGCCTGACACATTCATCTAAAGAGGACTATTCGGTATGGCGAAGGAGAAGTTTGACCGGTCGAAGCCGCACGTCAACATCGGCACCATCGGGCACGTCGATCACGGGAAGACGACGCTGACGGCCGCTATCACGAAGGTCTTAGCCAAGCACAACCCGAAGATAACGGTGCGCGCCTTCGACTCCATCGATAACGCGCCAGAGGAGAAAGCCCGTGGCATCACCATCGCGACGGCCCACGTCGAGTACGAGACCAAGAACCGACACTACGCGCACGTCGACTGTCCGGGCCACGCCGACTATGTCAAGAACATGATCACGGGGGCCGCACAGATGGACGGTGCCATCCTCGTCGTCGCCGCCACCGACGGCCCGATGCCCCAGACCCGTGAGCACATCCTTCTGGCCCGCCAGGTTGGAGTGCCCGCGATGGTGGTGTTCATGAACAAGGTGGATGCGGTGGACGACGCCGAACTCCTGGACTTGGTCGAGTTGGAAGTCCGGGAGCTACTTTCGGCCTACGAGTTTCCCGGCGACGACATTCCCGTCATTCGCGGCTCTGCCTTGGGCGCGCTCAACGGCGAGGCGGAGTGGGAGAAGGGCATCGACGAGTTGATGGCGGCCGTGGACTCCTACATTCCGACGCCCGCGAGAGACACGGAGAAGCCGTTCCTGATGCCGGTCGAAGATATCTTCACGATTCAGGGGCGAGGGACTGTGGCAACGGGGAGGATCGAGCGCGGGAAGGTGAAGGTCAACGAGACGGTGGAGATCATCGGCATACGCGACACTCGGACGACCGTGTGCACGGGCGTGGAGATGTTCAAGAAGTTGTTGGACGAGGGGACGGCGGGAGATAACGTCGGGCTATTGCTTCGAGGCGTAGAGCGCAAGGACGTGGAGCGGGGGCAGGTGATAGCGAAGCCGGGGAGCATAACGCCGCACACGAAGTTCAAGGCTGAGGCCTACGTTTTGACGAAAGAGGAGGGGGGGCGGCACACGCCGTTCTTTACGGGTTACAGGCCGCAGTTCTACTTTCGGACGACGGATGTGACGGGTGTTGCGCATCTTCCGGAAGGGGTGGAGATGGTGATGCCTGGGGACAACGTGGCGATGGAGATAGAGTTGATCACGCCGATAGCGTTGGAGAAGGGTTTGAGGTTCGCGATTCGCGAGGGCGGGAGGACGGTCGGGGCCGGAACAGTCTCCGATATCATCGAGTAGTTGTAGTTCGAGAGCCCTCGGCCTACGGTCGAACCGACAGGCCGAAGGCTTCTACTGAAAGCTGACCGGTGAAGGCTTAAAAGTTATGCTGAACGAAAAGATCAGAATCAGGCTCAAGGCGTACGACCACCGCGTGCTCGACCAGTCCACGTCGGAGATCGTCGAGACTGCGAAGCGCACGGGCGCGCGCGTCGCGGGGCCTATCCCGCTTCCCACTTCCAAGAATAAGTGGACGGTTCTCC
>JBJMGQ010000492.1:0-10156 GCA_045807845.1 Pyrinomonadaceae bacterium
CCCCCACTCAAAATATTTACCCTCACTTCTCTTCCCATGAATCACCACTCCATTTTCAGCACCGAAAAAGTATCCATCGAAGAAAGTCAGGCATGAAATTCACGCATCTGTGCGGAAATAACTATTGATTCCGAGCGCACCTCATGCTAAAACCCTCGAATTATGGAGGTTCTCAAAAGTCTGTGTAAGTGGCGATAATCAACTGTACAGTCTCGAACGGAGATTTGATTATGCCACCGATTCGTCCTGAACTGCTCGATGAGCTACTGAAAGACTACCAGAAGCCCGAAGACCTGCTCGGCCAGGACGGACTCCTCCAGCAACTCACGAAGGCCCTCGTCGAGCGCGCCCTCGACGGTGAACTGACTCACCACCTCGGTTACGAGAAGCACGACTCAGCCGGCGACAACTCCGGCAACTCCCGTAACGGCACCAGCCCGAAGACGCTGCGCGGTAAACGCGGGCAGGTGCAGATCGACGTGCCGCGCGACCGTAACAGCGAGTTCGAGCCGCAATTCGTCAAGAAGGGGCAGACCCGCTTCGACGGACTGGACGAGAAGATCATCTCCCTTTACTCACGCGGGATGACGCAGCGCGAGATGCAGGGCCACCTCGAAGAGGTCTACGGCGTCGAGATCTCGCCGAGCCTGATCTCGACCGTCACGGATGCGGTCTTGGATGAGGTGCGTGCTTGGCAGTCGCGTCCGCTCGACTCGGTCTACCCCATTCTTTATCTCAACGCGCTCCAGGTGAAGGTCAAGAGTCAGGGGAGGGTTACGAACAAGGCGATTTACCTGGCCTTCGGCGTCAACATGCAAGGCTTGAAGGAAGTCTTAGGCATGTGGGCGGCAGACGCGGAGGGGGCGAAGTTTTGGATGCAAGTCGTGACGGAGCTGAAGAACCGCGGCGTCACAGACATCTTCATCGCGTGCGTGGACGGCCTGAAGGGCTTCCCCGAGGCCATCGAAGCCGTCTTCCCGCAGACGCAGGTGCAACTCTGCATGGTGCACATGGTGCGGCACTCGCTCTCTTACGTCTCGCACAAAGATCGCAAGCAGGTGGCGGCCGACCTGAAGGCGGTCTACCAGGCGGCGACGCTCGAAGAAGCCGAGCGCCAACTAACGCAGTTCGAGAAGGCGTGGGCTACGAGTTACCCCGTCATCGCCAAGTCGTGGCGGTCGAACTGGACGCGGGTGGTGCCGATGTTCGGCTACCCGGGTGAGATACGGCGGGCGGTCTACACGACGAACACTATTGAGTCGCTGAACATGACCTTGCGGAAGGTGTCGAAGAACCGGCCGCTCTTCCCGAACGACGAGGCCGTGTTCAAGTTGATGTATCTGGCGTTGAGAAATATCAGCCGGCGATGGACAATGCCGATCCCGAACTGGAGCGGCGCGCTGAATCAGTTCGCGATCCTTTTCGACGGCAGGGTGCCGATGGGCGGACTCAGCTCAAACTCACTTACACAGACCGATTAGAACTTCCATACGTGGGACTTCTCCTGTGGGCTTAGGGAATATCAATCTGGATGCAGCATACAGGTGAGTCTGCTTTGGACGCTCTCTTAGCACCCACTCTTTAATCTTTGGGTCGCCGTAAGGGTCGTCTTTAGCTTTGCGATTTTTTATGACTTTCTGCTGCTTTTCAAAATGCTGTCTAAGCAGTTCTAAGTGCTCAGGAGCGAGCCCGATGATGCGGCTGCTTCGCTTACTTTTTGGCGGGCCGAATCCAACACACCTCCCGGCGACCCATTTACACGCACGCTCAATTCGTAACGTACCCTGCTCAAAGTCAACGTCCTCCCACACCAAGGCCAGCAGTTCTTGCGGCCGCAGGCCGGTGTGCAATTGAAACACGAAGGCGACGCCGTACCAGAAATGATCTTTAACGGCCACGAAGGCGACCGCTTCATCGATCGTCAGGGAATTCGCTCTTGATTCTCTCGCCGGGGGGAGTTTGGTTCGGATGACCGGGTTCTCGGCTATAATCTTTTCATCCAGCGCGTAGTTAAATGCCGCCTTGAGGGCGTTGCGTACGATTCTCACCGTACTTGGGGAGAGGCCTAGCCCACCTTTATACTGATCGGTTGCCGTTGCTTTCATCTTCCTCCCTCTTGCTGTCCAGCAGGAAATTAAACAACTCCTGTATGACATTGGCGGTAATTTTAGCGAGAGGCATGGAGCCTATGTACGGCCGTACGTAACAGTTTAAAGAATTACTGTACTTAAGCTGAGTGCTCTCTGCCTGAAGATGACGAACTGACTCCGGATAGGCGTCCAGCAGTTTATTAAGTATCATCTGCGGCGTCTTAACGAGACGCCCCTGTTCTTTTTGAGCTTTGAGCTTAGCCTCAACTTTCCTCGCAGACGTTAGAGTCCCATGAACGGTGACGTTGATCTCGATGCGCTTCTTAGTTAAGGCGTCCCGCCCCAAATAAACACGAACCAGATAGGTGTCCGCATCGCGCTGGATAATCGCCATTCGAGTCCTCTGAGTTATGTAATGTCAATTGAAACTCGGCTAGATCTATAAACCCTCACCTTGGGCCTGAAATGTCGCCGGCAAACCCCTCTATAACATATAGCTCGGCCGCCCGCAAGTCGCTGAAAATAAACGCCTTTGCGCGTCTATTGTTAAATTTTACGCGTCTATTGTGAACGTCAAGTGGGCTCTGTTCAGGATAGCCGCTAACAGAGCTGGTGATAGCGGGTAGGCGATAGAAAAAGGAAAAGTGTAGGTATGCTAGCGGAGAGTTGTAGGGACCTTACTGATATCCCTACCGGACGTCAGGTAGGTGTTCAAAGTCTCAGCACATGGTAAAAAACTGCCGTCGAAGCAAATATAGTAATGCGGTTCCCTCACGGGGCCGATATATATTTTGTAATCTCTGGAAGGAGGGATTGCGGTAATTTAGGGGTGAGGGGCAGCTTTTATAAAGTAGATTTGCTAATAATATATTATGTTAAATATTAGACATAATTATTGTTATAGGACGCGCACATCTTCTCCTGGATTTCCCCAAAGTAATGCGGACATGCTCGAGCACATTCGCTGAGCCCCTCCGCGTGTTATATCGTTGAAATGCTCTGTATGATCACCACACATAACTATTTGGAAAACCCTAATATAGTCTGGTCATCTCCGCCAGCCCATCCATGCTTTTGATCAAGTATAAATACAGACGTCAAATTGTTAGCTGTTGGACTAGTTTGCATTCGCCAGGTCTTTCCCCCATTGTCAGTATGGAAAATTGTACCTTTCGTCCCCACTATCCAACCGTCAGAGTTCTTAAAATATATATCTCTTACCGTCCCGTAAAAATCTAGTTTTTGAAGCTGGATTCCACGGCCACCTGTTGGCATATGTAGAACTGTCGCATCATTCGCCAATAGCCATAGAGTAGTATCGAAGGAACGAACTCTTAAAAGATTGGCCTTTGTTCCACTCTCCTGATTGATCCAGTCATCCCCTCCGTTATTCGTTGTCAAAATCACCCCGTTATCACCTACGGCATAAGAACTATTAGCGTTGATACAAACAACATCTGCAACCCTTACTGCCCCGTTATTAAGATACTTTACCTGCCACGTCTCCCCGCCATCTACGGTGCGAATAATTACATTGGGCCCGGAAGCCCATCCGACGTCGGGGTCACAGAAGTTAATTCTTGTAAGGTAAACGGGCTGGCCATTTGACTCTTGAGGCAGGTCAGTCAGTACTTGTTTCTGCCACCGCCGTCCGCCGTCAGTCGTTTTTAGTATAAGTGGATTAAGACCTGTGTCGGCATTTATAGTTGTACCTACCAGCCATCCTGTTTCCTCGTTGACAAAACTCATTGAGTAATAAAGCTCTCCCTGCGGAGCGTGCTTTTGTGTCCATGATTTACCTCCGTCCTTCGTCTCAAGTAACGCTCCAGCTACAGCCAATCCATGATTGTGATCCAGAAAAAAGAGTGAATCGACCGCGGCTGCGTCACTAACCTCGCTTTCAGATAGTATTCGCCAATCGTTAGGGGGGGAGCAAACGAATGCTGATACGGACAGACACAAAACCACTAATAGACCGATAGGTGTCATACGGTTATTCCAGGAAAGTATTCTCACTTCTCGCGCAATCTCCTGCCCTTCAGTTCCGGATGCCGGCTGCGTTGGAAATTTTCGAACAACACGGATTGGGTAGTAGGTTCTGAATCTGACTGTTGAAGGCGAAAGAGGTAAGCGAAACCATGACCGAACTCATGTGCGTCAATTGTATCATTGGTACTGATGTAGGCATCCGGTTTGATGTCGATTGCGTTCGGGTTAAAGTTCGGATTGCGCGCGGCCGCTGTCCCTGCCAAGCCCGCGCTAGGGCTCACAAAAATTTGCACGTTACCCGTGCGGCTTAAAGTCCTCGGAATGGTCACCCCGCCTCCATTTTCTGAATCTATATTAACTCTTGGCAGGTTCCCAACAGGGTAAAAGGATGTCACTTTGAACTCTAATGTGTCGGGATGGTCAATGATTGCAGCAATAGCTGAGGCTATTTCACCTGTGGCTCCCATTTTATCACCCCCAACGTAGTCAACAAATGTGTGAAGGTTTCCGTCTCTGTCGCGCTCTTGTGCGAGGGTCAAATACCCGGCCGCCTCCGCGCCTACCAGTTTCTGAAGCCTTTCGAAACCTATTCTTATGTCTTCTGCCGTCCCTGTTAACTCTAATTTTTCTCCGGATGGATCTACATAACGCAGGGGGTTATTATTAACGTAAGCGTACCTATTCCACTGTTGCGGCGCGGCCAAGTATTGGTGAAGTTTCTCTTGAGCCCTTACAGAATCTACCTCTGCGTCCGCTTGAACTTCCAACACGATGTTATATGGGTCGGCAGACATGAACCTCCCTTTCATGCTGGTGTAATATCTTGCTTCGGCGAAATCGAGATCTGTCTCATCATCCCGTTCGTACCCGGTGAACCTCTGCCTCACGTTATTGGCCGCGCTGTACCCTTGTGCTGTAGTCCTCCCGCCCGTGCCGGCGTACAGTTCCTCGCCGAACGGCAGGTAGTCGTGCCTCGTCACCCCCGCCAGCGACCCCGTCCGGTCCACCACCATCCGCGGCGTGCCCAGTTGATCCGTCACCAGCCAACGCACATCGGCCGAACCCTGCGCCGAGGTGAGCGTATCTGCGCCCCAGACCTTCACCTCCGCTAAGGAGAGAACGCCCGCACTTGCACTGGCCAACTGCACACGCACGTACCGCCCCGTCCGGCTCACCTGCACCGTCGTCGGCCGCCCGCCCTGCCCGGTCGTGCGATACGCAGACACTCCGGCCTGCCCGAGCGTCATGTCCAAGTCCGTCGAGGTGAAGGGCGTGTCCGACACCAGCACGTAGAAGTCCGTTAGCCGCTCCGCACAGCAGTCCGTCCGGTTCCACACCTCAATGCGGTCGAGCGCGCGCACCGCACTCAAGTCCACCTGCCACCACGGCCGCGTCTCCGTGTTGGTGTGCGTCACCGACCCCGCCATGTAGTTGCCGTCGGTGTTCCCGTCCACGGCGTGCCACGCGTCGCCCGGCGGGTTATAGGAGAAGGTTGAGGACTGTGCCGTCGCCTTGCCTGCCGACAGGTTCTGCGTACCCCAGACCTGCACCTCCGCCAGTGAGAGCACGGCTCCCGCCGAGGCAATCTGCACCCGCACATACCGCCCCGTCCGGTTCACCGGAAGCGTCGTCCGCGTTGCGGCCTGCGCCGACAGGTAGTAGCTCCACACGCCCGACTGCGCCTGCGTCTGCGCCGGGTCGGTGGAAGTAAACGGCACGTCCGAGACGAAGACGTAGAAGTTAGAGAGCCGGTCGGCGCAGCAGTCGGTGCGGTTCCAGAGGTCGAGGTTCCCAAGCGACTGCACCGCCCCGAGATCGACCTGCCACCAGGGGTTGGTCTCGATGTTGGTGTGCGTCACCGAGCCGGAGAAGTAGGCGCCGTTGGTGTTGCCGTCCACGGCCCGCCACGAATCGCCGTTCGGGCTCGTGCCGGTGTAAGTCGAGGACTGCGAGGTCGTCTTCCCCTGCGCGAGGTTGACGGGCGCGACCGCCTGGGTGGTGGTCGGCGAAGCCGTCACTAGCAATTCGCCTCCGCGGTAGCCGTACTCCTTGAGCGCAGAGTTGGGCGAGGCGTTCGGAGCGTACTCGGCCAGCAGTTCGCCGCCCACCCCGTAGACCTGCCACACCTCGCTTGAGGTGGCGACCATCCGCTTCACCCTCCGCCCTTCGGCGTCGTAGACGTAAGCGGCCGTCTGCGTCTGCCCGGCGAGGAACTGCGCCGAGGTCATCCGATTCTCGGCGTCGTAGATGCGCGTGCCCCCCCCGTTCTGGCCGCCCTGATAGCTGTCGGTGACGAGGTTGCCCGCCGGGTCGTAGATCATCTGCCCCGCCTGCCCCGAAGGCACGCCCAACTGGTTCGTGTTCTGGTTGACGGCGAACTGCGGCTCCGGGATCGTGTAGGTGACGTTCTGCTCGAAGACCTGCGTGGCCGCGGCGTTGATGGTGCGGTTGCCCCAGCGGTCGTAGTCGTAGACTTGCGCCCAGCGAGTCTGCCCGCCCGCGGCGTCCTGCACCCGCGTCAGCCGGTTCAGCGCGTCGTAGTCGAAGCCCTGAGAGAAGAGGTCATAGTTCCCGGCCTGGTCGTAGCTCGCCCCCTCGAACTTCGGGATGAAGACGTCCTGCCCGCGCAGGTTCCCGTTGTTATCGGGGCCGCCGCCCGAGGCGCCCCACCCCGACGCGCTGTAATGGTTGATGATGGCGCCGCGCTGCCACCCCCCGTCGGGCAGCGCGGCCGTCCCTAAGCGGATCTCGGCGAGCTGGCCGCGGCTGTTGTAGAGGTGCTTGTTGTAGAGGGGCGTGTCGGTGCCGAAACGCTCCTGACTCATCCGCCCCGCGGCGTCGTAGGTCACGGCGTCGGAGTAGGTGCGCACCGCCCCGCCGCCGCCGAGGTTCCCCGTAAACCCGTTCAGCCGCCCCGCGCCGTCGTACGTGTAGGTGACCGAATGCCCCGAAGGGTAGGTCTGCGTCTTCAGGTTGCCGGCCAGGTCGTAGGTGCAGGTCACCGTGTAGGCGGCCCCGTTCGTCTCGAACTTCTGGCGCTGTGTGAGCGGACGCCCCGTTGCGTCGTACGCGTCGATGTAGGTGGCCGAGGTGCTCGTGCCGCTCTGCGCGACGGACTGAAGACGCCCCTTCCCCAACGTCGCCCCGTCGTAGGTGCGCACGACGTTCGGCGTAGAGGCCGCACCGCTCCCCGTCGTCGTGTAAGTGATCGTGGTGTTGCGGTTCAGCCCGTCGTAGCCGTAGACGGTGACGACGCCGCGCGCGTCCTTGCGCTTTGAGAGATTGCCGCCCGCATCATACTTATACCCCGTGGCCCACTGGCTGTTACTGTTGGCCGCACCCGTGGAGGTGTCGGTCAGCGCCGGGAAGTCGGGGTTCGTCCCCGTGTCGGGCGTGAAGCTCCCCTGCTCCGGGTTCTTCGCGCGGACGAGGCGCCCGAGAGAGTCGTACATGAAGAAGCGGAACTGCCCGCCCTGCTCGACCTTCCGCAGGTTGTTCAGAGCATCGTAGGTGTACGTTGTCGGCTGCACGGGGTTGCCGCCCGAGTCGTCGAGCGCGCCCGAGTCCTTGTCCGGCTCGTCCACCCGCACCAGGCGGCCGAGCGCGTCGGACACACTACGCCTCTTTCGACCAGCCTGGTCCGTCACGGTCGTCGTGTTCGCCGCGTAGAGGGTCGTGACGCTCCCCGTCCAGTTCGCGATCTGGTTCGCTGCCGCGGTGGCCGAAGGCTGCGTGCTGCCCCCGAAGGTCGCCGCCTCGATCACACGGCCGTAGACATCCTTCGTGACCCGCGTCCAGCTCTCCGGCGTGCTGCCGCGCACCGGCGACGACTGCAGGGTGACGCGCCCGGCCAGCGCGTAGACCGTCCGCGAAGAGATCGTGTAGGAGGTACTGCCCTCGTTCTGCTCGGCGAGCAACACGCGCCCCAACTCGTCCGTCGTCGTCTGACTCTTCAGAAGCCCGTCGCCCTCCGTGTTGAGGTCCGTCGCCGTCCGCACCTGCCGCGCCGCGTCGTAGTAGTAGGTGTAAGACTTGCGGTAAACGGTCGCGCCGCCGGCATCCGTCCCCGCCGGCGACCTCGTCATGCCGGGCCGACCGAACGGGTCGACGGCGCCGAGGAGCCCGTTCGTGTAGTCCACGGTCGTGACCTGATTGTTCGGGTCGGTCACCGAGGTCACCAGCCCCGTCGAGGGGTCATATGTGGTGGCCGTCGTCTGCGCCCCAGTCCCGTTCAAGGGGTTAACGACGACCCTCGTCGGCAGCGCGTGCGTCGGGTCGTCGTAGGAGAAGTTGGTGACGTTCAGGTTAGCGTCCGTCGTCGAGGCCGGGTTGCCGTAATCGCCGTACGCGGTGGAGGTCGTGACCTCGGTGTCGTTGCCGGCGTCGGCGTCCCCCTTGTCGTCGCGGCGGCTCACCTGCGTGACGTTGCCGGCCGAGGGCGCCACGCCGTAAGCCTGCCCGTCGTAGCTGAAGCGCGTACGGCTCGCCCCTAACGTCGTCTCCTTCACGGCGTTCAGGATCGACGGCGTGAAGGTCGTGAGGGGGCGCAGCCGGTAGTAGTTCAACGAGGTCGCGCTCCCAGCCTGATTGTGGTAGTTCGTCTCCGTCACCCGCAGCACCTTCGCCCCCGAAGGCACGCCCGTCGGGATGCCGGTGCCCGCCTCCCGCTGCACAGAGGCGGGGTCGAACCAGTCGTACTCCGTCACCTTCGTAGTGTTGCCGTTGTAGTCGTACTCGTAGGTCTTCGCCGACATCCTGACGGCGACGCTTCCCTCCATCAGCGTCGTGTACTCGGCCTCGACGTAGGGGTTCATCGCCGTGTAGCCGTCGGTACCTGTCGCGTACGTCGTGCCGCGCATCGCCCAACGCCGGTGGGTCTGCGTGAGGCCGTTGCTCTCGTAGAAGACCTGCCCGGCCAGCAGGTCGCCGGTGCCGAAGCCGCGCGGGTTATCGGGGTGGCGCTGGTAGTATGAGACGGTCGAGGTCGAGCCGTCCGGGTTGGTGACGGTCGAGGTGGTGCCGACGCCGTCGTACGGGATGTCATAGGCCCAGTGCTCGGTCACGCCGTCGTGCGTGAGGTCTTTGGCCGCGAGCGTCTCCCGCGTCAGCCGGTCGGTGCCGACGAGCCCCGTGAAGTCGTGGACGGAGGTGAGCGTGTAGGTGTAATCGACCTGCGCCCCCGTCGGCGTCACCATGCGACTCAGCGCGCCCATCCCGCGCGACGCCTCGCGCGTGTAGGTCACGGGCGACTGGCCGCACACGTCCTGGAACTGCTGCGTCGTCGCCGTCTCGGTCTGGCCCGAGTCCGAGTTGTATGAGAAGGAGAAGCGCCGCGCGGCCACGTTCGGCTCGGTCTGCGGGAAGACGATCTCACGCACGACATCAATAGTCTGCGACGGGAGCTGCTGCTGATGCGTGCACACGCTGCCGGCAGTAGGATTCCAGTCGTTGACCTTGTAGATCTTCCCCCGCACTTCCGTCGCGCCGTGGTTGGCGTCCACGTGCTGCCACCCGCCGCCCACCGTCTGGTACCAGATGCGCGTCTGCCCGTAGCCGCCCGCCCCGCCGGGAACATCCTCGATCCTGATCTCGCGGTTCGTGTGGTCGTCGCGGTAGTGCGTGCCGGTGCCGTCCGAGTAGATGGAGATGGTGTTGCCGTTCGTGTCGCGGATCTGCTGGACGCCACTGCTGAAGTCGATGACCTGCGTGCCGTCGGGCAGGAAGATCGTCCAGTTGACCCCGCTCGTGTGACCGGGCGGGTTGTAGACGGCCGAGATGAATGTGCCGTCCACCGTCTCGTAGCGGACGGGGCCGGTGGCTGCCGTGGGAAAGGCCGTGTGGAAGCCCCACAGGTAGGAGCGCGGGTAGTCGATGCCGCCGTAGACCTGGAAGCCCGAGCCCGTCGGTACCAACTCGTGCTCGGCCCCGTCGGGAGTGCGCACCATGAATTTCCACCAGCTGTACTGCGACAGCCGCTGGTTCTCTGGGCCTTCATTACTCAACGGGAGCAGGTAGTCGAAGTCCGCGTGCCCGTCGCGCTTGACGATGTCGTAGCGGGCGCTGACGCTCCAGCCGCC
>JBJMGQ010000493.1:0-2791 GCA_045807845.1 Pyrinomonadaceae bacterium
GACTCGACGCGCTCTCGCTTCGCGTGCGTGCCGTGCGCGCTATGCTCTCTATTGACGCCGCGCGTGCTAGAGAGATGTTCGGGCAGATGCCGGTGAAGCTGCCCCTGTCGGCACTCTCCCGCAAGGACGCGACGGTGTACGACGTATCAGACTTCTACGTGCTCGCGGGAGAGATAGCGCTCAAGACATTCAGCGCCGAAGAGGCGGGACTTCTACGCTACTTCTACGCGTCGGAATTAGTGAAGGCTTTGAACACCACATCGCCGGCGACGCGGGAGGACTTCCCGCAAAAGATGATCTACTCCGGCGACGCCGCGCTCTCGACGCCGACGAAGGAGGCGAAGTTGAAGCTGTGAACTCGGTCGTGTGTGCTCCCGTTGTGTTAGATTCGCGGCAGCAGCACTATTCTGTGCCGGTCTTCTTAAATCGGGGCGTCGAAGGGGCGTTCGACCTCGGGGCTTTCATGAAGATGCATTGCCATCGCTCTATTCCCCATGATTTTGTCCGGTATCTGCTTCTTCCTGCCGCGTTCACTCGGCCGCTCCGGCCTGCTTGAGTATGTTGACGGCGTCGGGGCAGCCGCGCAGGAGCGCCTCTTCCAGCACTGACCACTGTGCTTTGTTCCTCGCGTTAACGTCCGCGCCGTGCCCGATCAGGATGCGCAGCGCCTCGGTCGAAGAGACCGCCGACCTCAGCGGCGTCACGCCCGCCTCGTTCCTGGCGTTAACGTCGGCCCCCTTCGCGACGAGGGCCTCGATGACCGGCGTGTACTCCGCGCCCGTCATCAAAGGCGTGTTGCCGCGTGCGTCCCTTACGTCCGGCTCGGCCCCGCGCGAGAGCAGGAGGTTCAACATTTCGAGGTCGCCGTTCCGCGCGGCGACGTGCAGGGCGGCGGCCCCGTGCTCCGACTTCGGGCGCAGGTTCACGTCGGCACCTTTATCCAGGAGCAGGAGGGCGACCAGAGGGTCGCGAAGTTTGACCGCGACGGTCAGCGCCGTGTCTCCCGAGGTCTGCATCTCTGCGTTCGGGTCTGCGCCGCCGGCGAGGAGCGCGCGAATCGTCTCCGCGTCGCCCTTCGCGACGGCTACATCCAATGGCGTGACGCCGATGTCGTTGTACACGTTCGGGTCAGCCCCGCCCGCGAGTAGCCGCTTCAACTCGTACACGTCACCCTTCTTGACGGCCTCGAAGAGCGGCGGCGCGGAGGGCTGCGGCGAGAGGCGCGCGGGAGCGCCGTTCGCCTTCGGCGCGACGCCGGGCGGCGTCGCGCCGGTGCCGCCGCACTGTGCCGCGAAGGCGGACAGGCCGAGCAGGACGCCGAGCGTGAGCGCGCGGAGTGTCATGTGCGTGCGCACCAACGCGCTGAGACTCCCTCGCGTAGCGTCTCCACGACATCGCCCCTGTACTCGGGAATCGAGTTGATGAGGTTGACTATTGTGCCGAGGTTGATGAGCGAGCCGCCCTCCCACTCCTTCGCCTTCACTTCGGGGAAGTTCGCCGAGAAGAGCACGTAGGCGGGCACACCCGTCATCAGGAAAGAGTCCTGCCGCTCCTCCCTCACCGAGCGCGCGTACGCACGCACGAACATCCGGCAGAGGCCGTGTCTCTCGGCGTCGCTCAACCGCCTCGAAGTGTCCCCGACCTTAACGCGCCCCAGGTCTTCGACGACGGTCTTGCCGGGCGAGCGTGGGAGCACGAAAGACTCCCCGGCCGTCCCCGACGCCGCGGGCACTGAGACGAGTATGAGCGCTAGCAGTAAGACTCTCATCTGTATCCGAGGTTACGCCCGCGGATCTCCTGCTGCGGGAGGCCGTAGAACATGCGCCACGTGCCGAGCGTGAGGCGCGGGTTCTGGCCGAGATTCGCCGGCCCCTGGAAACCCGTCACGCGGATGTCGGGACGGGCCGTGGCCCCGTTTGCGACGTGCGTCAGGTTCCATTGCAGCTCGCTCGCGAGCGCGTCGGTGTAGCACCCGTAGAACCTTATCTCGCCGCCCTGCGCGATGTTGATGTCGCCGCGCAGCATGGCGTTCGCGAGGTCTTGCACCTAGCGCGCGTCCTTATTCACGGGAGTCCCGTCTGGTTTGAAGTAGGCGTCGTAGTTGTAACTTTTCATCTCGCCGTTTAGCTCGTACTTCTGCTTGTCGCAGTATAGTTCCCCGAGCTGCCGATGTATAAGCCCCCGGAGTTGTTACTCTGCCCGATTATCCCCGGTGGGTGCGCGTGGCCGAAGACGCCCACGAGGTCGGCGGGGCCGCCCCTATTCGTCAGGTTGGAGAGGCTCTGGATGAGTGCGCCCCCCACGGAGTACGCGTCTACGTTCACGCCCGCCAGGGAGATGGCGCGCGTCTTGAAGGCGTCATTGTCGTTGGGGTCTCAGTGGGTCGAGGTGCTCACGTCGTAGATACCGTAGACCGCGACGACGACGTGGCGCGAGGGCGGCTGGCGCGGGTCGCTACGCCCCTGCCGCGGCTGCTGGTAGAAGGTCGTGAACGCGTTGGTGATGAACGGCTGTCTGAAGGGCGGGCGCTGGAAGAGCCACCCGGCCAGCCCGATGCCGAAGTTTATCAGCCCCGCGAAGCCGCCGAGCCAGAGCCAGCCCGCCCGTCGCCCTCTTCAGCCTGCCTAGCTGGTCGTACTCGTAATTCCTGTCCCTGCGGCGCGTCGAGTCGAGGTTGTTGACGATGCGCGTGAGCTGGCCCGTGCGCCCGCCGGTCGTGCCGGGCCTCAGGTAGTCGTACGAGAGGTCTAGCAGGGGCGTGGCGCCGCTGACGACCTTCTGCCTGTTGAGC
>JBJMGQ010000494.1:0-19405 GCA_045807845.1 Pyrinomonadaceae bacterium
CGCGAGGTCTATGACGTTGCCGCGCGCGATGAATTCGCGGAACTCCTGTACGAAGCCTTTACTCTTAGCCATGCTGGGGGTTCACTCCGTGACTCTCGAAAGCTGTTAGAGCGTCTGCGCCTCGCGGTTGTATTTCAAAACGGGAGGGGCGTCAATGACATTTCAGCGGAAGTGTGGCGCGATTGCGTCGAGCTGTCCGAGCACGCGCGCCTTCTTCGCGGCGGGGACGAGCGCGAGCTGTGCGCGGAGCGCGGCAAGGCTGCGGCGGAAGTTCGCGCGGTCGGCGGGCGGGACTTCGTAGACGGGATTGCTCCCGCGCAGGTCTTCCACGACCGTGCCGAGCGTCAGGCGGCCGGACTCGGCCGCGGCCGTCTCGGGGCGCTCGCGCAGGCGCACGCCCGCGGCCGTCACGATGAGCTTGCCCGAGGCCGCCTGACCGTAAGCGGAAGGCACAGCCGCGTGCGCTGCGAGAAAGAGCAGGAGCGCGGCCGTCACGAAGTGAAGCCGCCGAAGCTTGCTCCCGGCGGCACGGCTGTAGTGGGTCTTTGATGATGACAAGCTGTTCAATCCTTACTCGATTCGCTGTGTGCCAACCATCACTGGAAGCACACGATTCGGCAGTTCGGTTACAAGAAGTGGCTGGTCGAAGATTGAGGCGCAAATGAAATTGCCGTATAACTGGGTCACAGCTATACGGCAACTAAAAATTGTGGAGCCACCTTGCGGACTTGAACCGCAGACCTGTCGATTACGAATCGACTGCTCTACCAACTGAGCTAAGGTGGCCCAATCAATGCCAAAACTATACGGAGACGCCGCACGCGATGTCAAGTGCGGCGCCCGGCGAGAAACCAGCAAGGAGGAGAGATGCCGAAAGACCCAGCCGAAGTACAGGATCAATACAAGATCGAGGGCGGTTTCCTGAATGAGCACGAGTTCAATCTGAACAAGGGCGAGATGGAGGAGCAGGCGCATCAGGTGCCGGACGAGGCGCCGGTCGAGGGGTTGCGCGGGGCGGCCGAGCCGGGGCTGCCCGAGAACGTGGCCGAGCGCATCCGGCAGGTCGAGGAGCGCGCGCACGAGATAGTCGAGCGGCGCAGGGCGAAGCAGGGAGGCGGCGCGCAGAAGGCTGCGAAGAAGGCTGCGAAGGGCTCGAAGAAGGCAGCGGCGAAGCCCGGAGGCGCGAAGAAGGGTGGGGCCAAGAGTGCTGCAAAGAAAGGCGCCGCGAAGGGCTCGACTAAGAAAGGCGGCGCGGCGAAGAAGAGTGGCGGTAAAGCTGCGGCCGAAAAGGTTGGAGCGAAGAAGTCCGCTACGAAGAAGGGCGGTGCGAAGAAGGGCGGTGCGAAGAAGGGCGGTGCCAAGTCTGCGGCTAAGAAAGGTGCAGCCAAGAAGGGCGGCTCACGGCGTTGAGGGTGGGCTCCTGAGTTGATTTGTGTAGAGCGTTCGAAGGAGTGAAAGAGGATGGAAGAGACGGACGAGAAGGCGGAGGGCGAGTCGGGTTCCGAGGGCGAGGGGGAGGCCGAGCTGCACGCCGAGGAGGAGTCGGCCAAGGCGATGGAGGCGGAGGTGCCGCACCCGGCCGGTTACCCAGACCCCGGACAGGAGCAGCCCTCCTGATAAGTTGAGCAGCGGCGGACTTCCGCTCAGGAAGGTTCGGCCGCTTCTGAAACAAACCGCGGCCGTCGGCCGTAAAGAGCCCGGAAGGATGACGAGAGCAGTGTCCGGCGTCAGTCCTTCCGGGCTGTTTATTCTCCTCCGACGGTAAAGCTCGAAGTCAACGGTCTCACTTCTTCCCGCGTCTTAGAACCCATGATGAAGAGAACCCCCCGAACGCGCACGCACGCGCCGCGCCCTCGTTTGAAGATGAAAGTGTTGCTGTCGAGAACGCTCCTGCTGCTCCTTCTGCTCTCCGGCTTCGACGCCGCGACTCAGGCCCAATCGTCGAAGCTCCCCGCGCCCGACAAGATAGTCGGCGAGTACCTCAAGGCCGTGGGCGGGAAGAGTCGCGTGGCAGCTCTGCGCGACGCGACCTACGAGTGGGCCGTGACGCGCGAAGGCAGAGAGGCGGGCACGGCGCGCACGCACATGAAGGCGACGGGCGCGCTCCGCACGGACTTCCTGCTCGCGGACGGCGAGTGGGACGCGGCGGCCAACCCGCGCACCGCTTGGCTGCGCGCGCGCGACGGACATTTGAGTACGCTCACCGACCGCGAGGCTTTCGCCGCGAGGCTTCAGGCGCAGTTGGAGTCGGCCTACTTCGCCGACTACAAGAAGCAGAAGGTTTTGGCGCGCACCGTGGGGCGCGAAGAGGTGGCGGGCGCGCTCGCATACTCGGTCGAGTTCACGACGCGCGCGGGCGCGCGCCTGCGCTACTGGTTCGACGCGCAGAGCAAGCTCCTCTTGCAGTCGGCAGACGAGGCGCGCCGCACGCGCGTGCGTTACACCGACTGGCGCGCGCGCGAGGGGAGCCCTCTGAAAGTGGAGCCGCAGCGCGTCGAGATCGAGCGCGCGGGCGAGCCCTTGCTCACGCTCACGCTTGTCTCCGCGAGCTACAACACGGGGCTGGCCGAGTCTTTCTTCGAGCCGCCCGCCGACGCGACGCTCGACATCCCTGCGCTTTTGCGCGATCTCTCGAAGAATCAGGAGGAGACCGACAAGCGCATCAACGACTACACCTTCACGCGCAAGGTCACCGAGCGCGAGATGGACGACAAGGGGCAGTTGAAGAAGGAGAAGGTCACGGTCTACGAGGTCTATCCCATCTCCGGCTACGGCTGGGTGCACAAGCTCATCAGCGAGAACGGCGTGCCGCTCACGCCGGAGAAAGAGGCGAAGGAGTTGAAGCGCGTCTCGGAGGAGTTGGAGAAGGCCGAGCGCGAGGCGCCGAAGATGAAGGAGAAGCGCGACCGCCAGCGCGCCGAGCGTCGTGCGAAGCGACGCGCGAAGGCCGCCAAGTCCGCCGGTAAGGAGGAGGGCGACGAGGAGGACGATGACGACGTAGAGATTTCGACTTTCTTGCGCGCGTGCGAGTTCGTCAGCCCGCGCCGCGAGCGCTTCCGCGAGCGCGACGTGATCGTCTTCGATTTCCGCCCGCGCGCCGGCTTCCAGCCCTCGAACGGCGGCGAGTCGCTCGTCTCGAAGCTGAGCGGCGTCATCTGGGTTGACCCCGCGGAGCGACAGGTGATGCGCTTGGAAGCGCGTCTGGTCGAGTCGTTCAACATGGGCGGCGGCCTGCTCGCCTCGGTCAAGCCGGGCTCGGCCTTCCTCTTCGAGCAGACGCGGCTCGAAGACGGCATCTGGCTGCCGCGCTACTCGCAGGTCAACGCCTCGGCCCGCATCATGCTCTTCAAAGGGATGAGCATCAACGAGACGAATGAGTTCAGCGACTTCAAACGCTTCAGCACCAAGACCGGCGAGGAGAAGCTCGACCGGCCGAAGGAGAAGGAGAACCCGCCGCAGCCTTGACGGTAGAGGCGAGAGACGTTAACCACCGCAGACACAAAGACACGGCTTGGAGTCTTTTTGCTTCAGGCCGTGTCTTCGTGTCTCTGTGGTTAAAAGCCTCTTCAAACGTTACAATCGGCGCATGAAGGATGTGTTGGTTATCGGCGGCGGGTTCGCGGGGGTCGAGGCCGCCTGGCAGGCCGCGCAGGAGGGCGCGCGGGTGCGGCTCTACGAGATGCGCCCCGTCAGGCAGACGCCCGCGCACCGGACGGACAGGCTGGCCGAGATTGTCTGTTCGAACTCTTTGAAGTCGGACGAGCCGGGGACGGCGCCGTACCTTTTAAAAGAGGAGTTGCGGCGCGGTGGGTCGGTCGTGTTGGACGTGGCGATGCGGACGCGCGTGCCGGCGGGGGCGGCGCTCGCGGTTGACCGTCAGCTATTCGCTGAGGCGATCACGGCGCGCATCGAGTCGCACCCGAACATCGAAGTTGTGAGGGAAGAGGCGACGGGTGTTGACGAGACGGCCGTGAACATCATCGCCGCAGGGCCGCTCTGCTCCGACGCGTTGGCGGAGGAGATTACGCGACTGACCGAAGGGACGGGGCTCTACTTCTACGACGCCATCGCGCCCATCGTCGCGGCCGAGTCGGTTGACACAAACATCGCCTTCCGCGCGGCGCGTTACGACAAGGGCGGCGACGATTATCTCAACTGCCCGATGAACGAGGAGGATTACGCGCGCTTCTACGAGGCGCTGGTCGGCGCGCAGAGCGTGCCCTTGCAGCGTTTCGAGGAGACGCGTTGGTTCGAGGCGTGCCTGCCCATCGAAGAGCTGGCGCGGCGCGGGGTCGATACGCTGCGCTACGGGCCGATGAAGCCCGTGGGTTTGCGCGACCCGCGCACCGGCAGAGAGCCTTACGCGGCCGTGCAGCTTCGGCAGGAGAATTTGATGGCCGACGCCTACAACCTCGTCGGCTTCCAGAATCATCTACGTTACGGCGAACAGGCGCGCGTGCTCCGTCTCATACCCGGGCTGGAGCGTGCCGAGTTCTTGCAGTACGGCCAGATTCATCGCAACACGTACATCAACGCCCCGCGCGTGCTCGCGCCGACGTTGCAGATGCGCGAGCGCCCCGAGGTCTTCTTCGCAGGCCAGATCAGCGGCGTCGAGGGCTACGTCGAGTCGGTCGCGACGGGCTGGCTCGCGGGGCGCAACGCCGCACGCGTCGCGCGTGGTGACGCTCCGCTCGAAGCCCCGCCGCGCGCTGCTGTGGGAGCGCTGGCGCGCTACGTCTCGGGCGCGGAGACGAAGAATTATCAGCCGGTGAACATCACGTTCGCGCTGCTCGTACCGCTCAGTGAAGAGGAGCGGCGCAGGTTTAAGAAGAAGCGCGACCGCCACACGAGGCAGGTCGAGCTGGCACTCGAAGAATGGGACAGGTGGCTGCAACAGATTCAGGGCGAGCAGAGCGCGCCGCTGGCCGCGACGCTTTGAGCGCGCGTCCGGGCGCCGTCGTTTCGACGCGCGTGAAGCGCGTGCTCGCGGCGTGCGCCTGCGTGCTGGCGCTGCTCGTCTCGTCGTCGCTCATGCTCCGCGCGCAGTCGGGTCGTCGCAGCACGCCCGAGCCGCAGGGGAAGAAGGGCGTGCCCGCCTCGTCCGCGACGCCCACGCCCATCAGGCGCGTCGAAGGCCCCATCGCAGAGCCGCCCGCGCCCTCCGACCCCAAAGCCAAAGGCCGCAAACATGGAGACGACATCCGCTCGCCCGAGGCCGTCTCGCAGAAGCCGAAAACAACCGCCACCCCCGACGAGGACGCGGGCGAAGAGGTCGTCCACATCAGCTCGAACCTCGTCCCGCTGCCCGCCTCGGTCGTTGACGCACAGGGTCGCGCCGTCGCCGACTTGAAGGTCGAAGACTTCGAGCTGCTCGTTGACGGCAAGGCGCAACCCATCGGCGAGCTTTCACGCGCCGAGACGCCGGTCAGCATCGCGCTTCTCTTCGACAACAGCTCCAGTCAGGTCGGCTCGCGCGAGTTCGAGCGGCAGGCCGGCATACGCTTCCTGAGGTCGGTTATGCGCCCCGTTGACCGCGCCGCCGTCTTCTCCATCTCGACCGAGCCGGAGCTTTCGCACCCCTTGACGAACGACGTGTCCGCGCTCGTCCGCACCATCGAGCGCTTCGAGCGCCCCGAGGCGGCGGCCACCGCGCTCTTCGACACGGTCTACAAGGCGGCCGACTATCTCAAGCCGCAACGGACGCGCAAGGTCATCGTCATCATCTCCGACGGCACCGACACCGTCAGCGACCTCGGCTTCGACGAGACGATGGCACAGCTCATCGCCGACGACTGTCAGGTCTACGCCGTCCAGACGGGCAACAGCGAGAGCCCCAACCTCCACGACCCGGCCGGCGCGCTCCGCCTTGAAGAGTTCTCCACGCAGACGGGCGGCGCCGTCTACATCCCGCGCACGCACGAAGACCTGACCGCGGCCTTCAAGCAGATTGCCACCGACCTCTCGCAGCAGTACGTCCTCAGCTACTACCCCTCGGGCGATGTCCGCGACGGCCGCTTCCGTCTCTTCACCCTCAACGTCAAGACACGCCCCGGCCTCCGCGTCCGCACACGCAAGGGCTACTACGCGCCGAAGGGATAGCAGGCAGTAAGCAGACGGCAGTAGGCAGTTGAGAAGAATAACCACACAGTAATAGGAAGAAAGGTGTAGCAGACGGTCGCCGTTTGTTTTATTCTAAAGCCGCTGTCGCTAAGGGGCTTCAACTGCCAACTGCCTACTGCTATCTGCCTTCTGCTTACTGACCTATGGATCAACTACTGACGCAGTTCCTCGAACACCTGCGCTATGAGCGCAACGTGAGCGAGCACACGCTCAGGAACTACGGCATCGACCTCGGCCAGTTCCTCGAACACCTCGCGCCGGCCGACCCACGCACGGGCGAGCGGCGCGAGCTGGATGTTAAAGAGATCGACCACATCACCATCCGCGAGTGGCTCTCGGAGCTGCACGACGCACAGAAGAAGAAGTCGTCAATCGCGCGCAAGCTCGCGGCGCTGCGCACCTTCTTCCAATTTCTCATCCGTGAGGGCGCGGTCGAGGCCAACCCGGCGAAACTCGTCTCCACCCCGCGTCTTGAGAAGAAGCTGCCGAACCACCTCTCCGTCGAGGACGCCGTCCGCTTCATCGAGACGCCGGACGTTGCGACCGACCTCGGCAAACGCGACCGCGCTATCTTAGAGATGCTCTACGGGACGGGCGTGCGCGTCTCGGAACTGGTCAAGCTCGACATGCGCGACATTGATTTCCGGGGCCGGACAATCAGGGTCAAGGGCAAGCGGCGCAAGGAGCGCGTCGTGCCGTTCGGCGAGCCGGCGCTCCACGCCCTGATGAGGTATCTGACCGAGGCGCGTCCCGCCTTCCTCAACAACGCGCCCATGGCGGAGCGCGACGAGCGGGCGGTCTTCCTCAACTATCAGGGGACGCGCATCAACACGCGCTCGGTCGGCCGCATGGAGGACAAGTACATCAAGATTTGCGCGGGCATCCACGACATCAGCCCGCACTCACTGCGCCACTCCTTCGCCACGCACCTTCTCGACAGCGGCGCCGACCTCCGCGACATACAGGAACTGCTCGGCCACGCACGCCTCTCCACCACGCAGATTTACACGCACGTCTCCATGGAGAAACTCATCGAGGTCTACGACAAGGCGCACCCGAAGGCATGAAAATGCCGTGATGAGTGAAGAGTGATAAGTGATAAGAAGGAAGGGCGGGCCTTGTCCTCTTCTTATCACTTATCACTCTTCACTCATCACGGCTCTTAAAGCGTGGCGTGCTCGTCTTCGCCGGTGAACTGCTCGATGAGGGTCTGGCATTCGGCGTCGTAGCGGGCGGTGGGGATGGCGTCGAGGCGGCGCTCGGGGATGTCCTTGCCGCAGCGGGCGCAGACGCCGTAGCTGCCCTCGTCGATGCGCAGCAGCGCTTGATCGATGTCGGCGACGAGCTGCGAGGCGCGCTCGCTCAAGCGATACTCTATCTCCTGATTCACGTCCTTGACCGACTGGTCGGCCACGTCCTTGACGCCGTCGTCGTTGGCCGCAAACTCAAGCGCGTCGCTCTGATTCTCGCGCGCCGCGTCGGTCTGCTGCCGCAACTGTTCGAGCAGCACCGTGCGGTAGTGTTCAACTCTCTTCTCGTCCATCACTTCTCCTTAACACCCCTTATGAAAATTCTCTTTTTGGGAGCGGCGGATTATAACTCAATCGTTCTCAATACAGAAAAGGCGTCCACCAACGCAGAGACAGAGGCACAGCTAAAACATGATCTGTCTTAGCTGTGCCTGCGGTGGTTAACCCTTTGCCTATCGTCTTAGAAGATAAAGCGCGCGCCGAATTGAAGCTGGCGGCCGGGGTCGGAGTTCTGTATGCCCGCGAGCGGTTGGAGGAAGGTGGCGACGGGCGCCGCGCCGTTGCCGTAGGTGCTGTTGAGCTTGATGAAGTTCGAGCGATTGAAGAGGTTGAAAGCCTCGCTGCGTAGCTCCAGCTTCAAGCCTTCGCTCAGTTGTAGACGCTTGGCGAGCGAGAGGTCGAAGGCGGCCTGCGCGGGCGTGCGGAAAGAGTTGCGCGCGAAACCGGCGGGGCGGTCGGAGCGGTAGCCGTCGCCGTTGTCGTCGAGCCCCGTCAAGGGGTTGACCGGCAGACCCGAGCCGACGGTCGCGACCGCCGAGAGCTGCATCGCGTAGGGCAGCTCGAAGATGCCGTGCGCGACGAGGCGGTGCGTCTGCTCGTAGTCGCTCGGTGCGCGCTCGCCGGGGTCGCTCACGCCGAACTGATTCGGGATGCCCGTGTCCACTTCGCCGAAGAACATCGAGTCGGTCGTCGCCTTCGAGAGGACGTAGTGCGCCTCGAACTGGAAGCGGCGCGAGAAGCGTTTGAGCAGCCCGAGGTCGAGCGCGTCGTAGTCGCTCGAAGCGGTGTTCTCGATGACCGCGACCTTGCGGACGCGCACGCCTTGGAAGGTCGTGCCGAAGGGGCGCGTGGCGTCGGCCGCGGCGGCGGTGCGCGTCTGACCCGGCGCGGTGCGCTCGAACGGCGCGGGCGCGTTAATGTCGTTGACGCGCTGCTGCTTGAGCGTGCGCGAGTGCATGAGGTCGGCCGTCAACGTCCAGTCCTTCCAAAGCTCGCGCTGCGCTCCGAAGGAGAACTGCATGTTGTAAGGATTGAGCAGACGCGCGCCGGGCAGGTAGACGTAGTCGCGGATGGACTCGCTTGAGCCCGCGGGCGGCTCAAGCAAAGAGTTCGGGAACACAGGCGCGCCTCCTTGCGTCGGCGTGAAGCGGTACGTCCTGATCTTCGCGTCCACGCCTTCGAGCAGGAAGCGGCGCGTGATGTACATGTAGTACTGGTCATAGAAGACGCCCGCGCCGCCGCGCAAGATGGTCTTGCCGTCGCCCTTTACGTCCCACGCGAAGCCGAGGCGCGGGGCGAAGTTGTTGCGGTCGTCGGTTGAAGATTGATAGTCGTAGCGCAGGCCGAGGTTGAGTGTGAGGCTCGGCATCACGCGCCAGTTGTCCTGTGCGAAGCCGGAGGCGAGCGTCTGGCCGTAGCGCACGAAGCCGAGGCCGAAGCGCTGCGTGAAGTCAACGTAGCGCTCGCCCGCAAAGGGCGCGCCCGCGAAGCGGTACTCGCCGAAGGTCGTGTAGCTGAAGTCGGCGACCTTCTGGCGTGTGAAGTCGCCGCCCACCTTTATCTCGTGCCGGCCGCGCTGCGTGGCGAGCTGGTCGGCCGCCTGCCAACTCTGCGTCCGCGCCCACGAATAACCCGAGCCGCCCTCCGTGCTGTAGTTCGTGCGCACGATGGAGACGGAAGGGTCGAGCGCGGAGCTGGCCGAAGGGATGGAGTTGACATAGCTCACGCGCAGCTCGTTGACGGTCGAGCCCCACACGGTTCTGTCCGTGGCCTGCGCGCCCGCGCTCTGCGTGCGGCTGAGCGTGCCGGCCGAGGGCTGCACGAGCGCGCTGACGCGGTCGTTGGAGTTGTCGTTCGTCGAGCGGTTCGCGTTCAGGCGCAGCGCGATGGAGTGCTCGCTGCCGAGTTGATAGTCGATGCGCGCGAGCCCCATCTGCTCGCGCAGGTGTCCCGTGTAGACGAGCGGGGCGGGGGACTGCACGAACGAGCCGCGGTTCTGCCGCGTGCGCTCGTAGTTGAAGAAGAAGGCCGCGCGCTTCGTCACGAGCGGGCCGCCGATGGAGCCGCCGAACTGCTGTAGCTCGTTCGGCACGCGCGAGGTCGAGACGGGCGGTGCGGCCTGCAAGCCCGAGGGGCGCAGGAAGTAGAAGCCCTCGCCGTGGAAGTCGGCCGTGCCCGACTTGGTGACGGCGCTGACGATGCCTGCGGACGTGCCGCCGTACTCGGCCGAGTACTGGTTCGTCAAGACCTTGAACTCCTGCACGGCCGAGACGGAGATTTGCTGCTGCGGCGCGTTGGCGTAGACGAAGTCGTAGTTCGAGTTGCCGTCGAGCTTGAACTGCGTCAGGCGATAGGAGCTGGCGTTGATGGAGAGACGCTGCGCGGCCGAGCCGTCGGCGCCGAGTCCGCCCGTGTTGCGCACGTGCGGGTCGAGCAGTGCGAAGCGGTTGAGGTTGCGCCCGTTCGCCGGCAGCTCCGTCAACTGTCTCGGCGAGACGACTTGGCTCACCTCCGGCGCGTTGCTGACGACGAGCGCGGCCGAGTCCACGACCTCAATCGTCTCGGCGAGTCCGACGAGCTTTAAGGCCAGCGAAACCTCCGAGACGTTCCCCGACAGCAGCGTGAGCTGGGCACGCGTGGCGGCGCGGAAGTCGTCGGCGCTCACGTTAATCTCAAAACCTTCGCCGGGTGGGAGGCCGGGGATGTTGTAGTTGCCCTCGTCGTCGGTCGTCGTCTCGCGCACGATGCGCAACGCCTCGTTACGCAGGCGAACGCGCGCGCCCGACACGGGCAGCCCCGAGCCTTCGGCCGAGACGCTGCCGCGCACGCCGGCCGTGCTCTCGGTCTGTGCGTGTGCGGCGCTCGCGGCGAATAGACAGAAGCAGGTCAGGAACGCGTGTCGGATGAAGGCGCGTAGGGAAGGGGTTGTGTCAGCCATTGCGGGAGTACCTCAACGTTGTCAGTTGTGGCTGACCGACCGTAGAATGCGGGCGGGTCGTCAGCCCCCGAGGTTGTCGGCCGGGCTCGCGCGGTCGGTTCTGTCAGGGACTCAGGCCGCGCGGGCTCTCTCTGTTAGGACTGCCTGTTGGAAGATTAAAGAGCCTATAGAGCAAAATTGAAATTCGTTTTCAATTTCATTGAAAGTATAGGCTCGGGTTGAAGAGGGTGTCAACTGGCAAGTTGGAAGAGTTGGGTTAAGAGATGACTTGGGCGCAGGTCACTTTTCGGAGCCGCCGCAGAGGAGTTCGGCGGCGAGGAGAGGGATGGTCAGCTCGTGATGGCCGGTGACGGAGAAGCCGCGGCCTGCGCCGCCGCTCGTGGGGCGCCGGACGACGTTGGTGAGCGGGCGGTAGGACTGTATGAAGTCGAAGTTGGCGGTGGTGAAGTCTTCGAGCCGGTGTCCGAGGTTGCGCACGAGCGTGACGCATTTGAGGAAGACCTCGGGCAGGATGACGGCCGAGCCGACGTTGAGATAGACGCCGCCGCCGTTCATGCGACGCACAAGCTCCGAGAGCAGGCGGAAGTCTGTGTGCGTCGCGGCGCCGAGGCTTGCGCCGTCGGCCTGCGGGTGGAAGTGCGCGATGTCCGTCCCGATGGCGACGTGCGCGGTGAAGGGGACGCGCGCGCGGTAGGCGGCGCAGAGCATGGAGAGTTCGGCGTGCTTCGGCTCCGACTCGGAGAGCATGCGGCCGAGCGCTTCACCCAATCCGATGCCGTCCTGCGCGGCACGCTGCGCGGCCTCGTTCAATAATCGTCCCGTCTCGTCGGCCGCGCCGAAGGCGCCCGCGCCGAGGGTTGCGTCCACGTCTTCAGAGGTCGAGCCGACCAGCGCCACCTCCGCGTCGTGAACGAGCACAGAGCCGTTGGCGGCAATCCCCGTCACAAACCCGCGGCGCATGAGGTCGTTGATGAGGGGCGCGAGGCCGGTCTTGACGACGTGCCCGCCGATGCCCCAGACGATGGGCTTGCCCAACTCGCGCGCGCGACGCATCCGCGCGGCGATCTCGCGGATGGACTGCACGGCGAGAATGTTCGGGAGCGACGAGAGGAAGTCGCGCAAGGAAGCCTCTGCAACGAAAGGGCGCGCGAAGTCCTCGACCGTGACCTTGCTCGGCCGCGACGCCAAAGGGTAGGTGCTCACGCCTTCGAGCCCGAGCGGACGAATGTCTTCGTAGATGGACATGGTGGCGAAAGTGATAAGTGATGAGTGATAGGTGATAAGAAAGAGCCTTCGCCTTTTCTTATCACCTATCACTCATCACTTATCACCATTGAGCGGAGTATATCACGCCGCGTCTTTGCGTTTGCCGCGGGCGGTGGACTTGGACTTGGAGCCGTCGGCCTCGGCCGGTTTGGCGGGCGCGTGGCCGTTGGCATGGCCGTTGGAGGCGTGGATGTTGAGGAGGGGGCGGAGGGCGTGGCCGGTGTGAGACTTGCGGACGCGCGCGACCTCTTCGGGGGTGCCGCAGGCGACGACGCGGCCGCCGCCCACGCCGCCTTCGGGGCCGAGGTCTACGATGTGGTCGGCCGACTTGATCACGTCGAGGTTGTGCTCGATGACGATGACCGTGTTGCCGAGAGAGACGAGACGTTGGAGCACGTCGAGCAGCTTGTGCACGTCGGCGAAGTGGAGCCCCGTAGTCGGCTCGTCGAGGATGTAGATGGTTCTTCCGGTCGCGCGTTTCGACAACTCGCGCGCGAGCTTGATGCGCTGCGCCTCGCCGCCCGAGAGCGTCGTCGCCGACTGGCCGAGCTTGATGTAGCCGAGCCCCACGTCCAAGAGAGTTTGAAGCTTCTGCTTGATCTGCGGGATGTTCTCCAAGAGCGGCATCGCCTCCTCAATCGTCGTGTCGAGGAGATCGGCGATGGACTTGCCCTTGTACTTGACCGACATCGTCTCGCGGTTGTAGCGCGCGCCGCGGCACACGTCGCAGAGCACGTACACGTCGGGCAGGAAGTTCATCTCGATGCGCTTCATGCCGTCGCCCTCGCATGCCTCGCAGCGCCCGCCCTTGACGTTGAAAGAGAAGCGGCCGGGCTTGTAGCCGCGCTCGCGCGACTCGGGCAGCATCGCGTACAGCTCGCGGATGGGCGTAAACAGTCCCGTGTAGGTCGCGGGGTTCGAGCGCGGCGTGCGGCCGATGGGCGACTGGTCAATCTCGATGCACTTGTCTACGTGTTCGAGCCCTTCGATGGAGTCGTACTCGCCGGGCTCTTCCAAAGAGCCGTAGAGGTGGCGCGCGAGCGCGCGATAGAGAATGTCATCGACGAGCGTTGACTTGCCCGAGCCCGAGACGCCGGTGACGACCGTCAGCAGGCCGAGTGGGAACGTGGCGTCGATGGACTTGAGGTTGTTGGCGCGCGCGCCGCGGACGACGACGGAGTTGCCGTTGACTTGCCGTCGCTTGCCGGGGACTTCGATGGAGAGCTTGCCGCAGATGTACTGGCCGGTGACGGAAGCCTCGTTGCAGGCAATCTGGTCGGGCGTGCCGACGGCGACGACCTCGCCGCCGTGCGCGCCGGCCGCGGGGCCGAGGTCTACGACGTAATCGGCGCGGCGGATAGTCTCTTCGTCGTGCTCGACGACGAGGACTGTGTTGCCGAGGTCGCGCAGCGCCGTCAGCGTCTCCAAGAGCTTCTGGTTGTCGCGCGGGTGCAGTCCAATCGAAGGCTCGTCTAAAACGTAGAGCACGCCGCGGAGCTGCGAGCCGATCTGCGTGGCGAGGCGGATGCGCTGACCCTCGCCGCCGGAGAGCGTGGCCGAGGCGCGGTCGAGCGTGAGGTAGCCGAGGCCCACCTTGTCGAGGAAGCGCATGCGGTTGCGTATCTCGCGCAGGACGAGGCCGGCAATCTGCTCCTCGCGCTCGTTGAGCTTGAGCGAGTCGAAGGCGGCCACCGCCTCTTCAATCGGGAGCGCGGTGTACTCTGCGATGCCGCGATTGCCGACGCGGACGGCGAGCGACTCGGGTTGAAGTCGTTGTCCCTGACAGTCGGGGCACACGACCGGCGAGACCAACTCTTCGAGAGCTTCACGCACGCGCTCGCTCGGCGGGTTGTGCATGCGCTCGGACAGATGACGGACGGCGCCCTTCCAGTCGCTCTCGTACTTGTAGAGCCCCTGCCGAAAAGTTATCTGCCCCTCGACGCCGTGGAAGAAGGCGTCGCGCACCTGTCGCGGCAGCTCTGCGAAGGGAACCTGTGGGTCGGCCTTGAAGTGTTCGGCGACGGCGACGAGCGCGGCCTTGAGGTAGGCGGCGCCCTGCTTGTCTGCGGCGCCGAGGGCGACGAAGAGTTTGTCGGCGCGCTCGGTGGCGTCGATGACGATCTTCGCCGGGTCTATCTCAAGCACGGTGCCGAGGCCGTGGCAGCGCTTGCACGCGCCGTAGAAGGAGTTGAAGGAGAAGGAGCGCGGCTCCAAAGGCGGCACGTTGATCTGGCAGTTGACGCAGGCCATCCGCTCCGAGTAGAGCTTCTCTTCGCCGTCCACGACGGAGATGAGGACGGCGCCGCCCGTCAACTTGAGAGCCGTGCGGACGGACTCGGTCAGGCGCTCGCCGATGCCGTTCTTGATGAGCAGGCGGTCAACGACGGCCTCGATGGTGTGATTGCGCCGCTTGTCGAGCCGTATCTCTTCGTCGAGCGACACCAACTCGCCATCAATCCGCGCGCGGAGAAAACCGTCCTTCTGAAGTTTCTCCAGCTCCTTCTTGAACTCGCCCTTGCGACCGCGCACGACGGGCGCGAGCACCATCACGCGCTCGCCTTCGGGGAGCGCGTGGACGCTGTGGACGATCTGTTCGACCGACTGGCGCGTGATGGGCGCGCCGCAGATGTGACAGTGCGGCTGGCCGACGGAAGAGAAGAGGAGGCGAAGGTAGTCGTAGACCTCTGTGACCGTGCCGACGGTCGAGCGCGGGCTGCGCGAGACGGTCTTCTGCTCGATGGAGATGGCGGGCGAGAGGCCGTCAACCGAATCCACGTCGGGGCGTTCGAGCTGGTCTAAGAACTGGCGTGCGTAGGCCGACAGCGACTCGACGTAGCGACGCTGACCCTCGGCGTAGATGGTGTCGAAGGCGAGCGACGACTTGCCGGAGCCCGAGAGGCCGGTGATGACCGTCAGGCTGTCGCGCGGGATCACGACGCTGATGTCCTTCAGGTTGTGCTGGCGCGCACCGCGCACCGTGATACGGTCAATTGCCATTGCCTGAAATCATCCGCGCGCACTACAGTGGAGAATCCCGAGCGGTGCGGAAACGACGATTGTAAACCACTACTTCAGAGCGGGCAAGCGACCCGCCCAGATTGCGGAACGCGCGCGCCGCGCAGGCGTTAAAGCTGAAGTCCAGCCGTAAGCTGTCGGCGAAATTCAGAAAGGCGGAACTCAAAAATGGCCTCGCGTTTCCCGCGCTTTATTGCGCTCTGCCTGTTGGGACTCTGTCTGTTTCCCGCCGCGCGTGCGCAGTCGAAGAAGGAGCCGGAGGGGCCGAAGGTCTTCTGTGAGCCGTCGCGGGCGCTGGCGCTCGTCGGCGAGCAGTTGACGGAAGCGAAGGCTTTCGACAATCCGGTCAAGCGCATCGGTGTCATGACGCGCGCGGCCGACCTGCTCTGGCCGCGCGCGCAGGCGCAGGCGCGCGCCGTCTTCGCGGAAGCCTTCGAGCTGGCGTCGAGCCACTTCCGCGCGCGCGGCGACGAGACTCGGCAGGAGTACGCGCGGGCCGACAGCAAGCTTTCGGGACTGACCGTGCAGCTCCCCGACCAGCGCTTCGTCGTGCTGCGCGCGATAGCCAAACGCGACACGGCGTGGGCGCGCGAGCTGGCCGCGCGCGCCGCCGAAGAGACGCGCGAAGAGGCGAAGAAGGACGAGGTCGCACGCAAGGAGAAGCACCGGCCGGTCGGCGAAAAGCTCCTCCCGTTCGCCGAGTCTCTGCTTGAGACCGACAGGCAGACCGCGCTCGCCGTCGCCCGCAGCAGCTTCGACGACCCGGCCACGATGTACCTACCGTTCTTTCTCTTCAAGCTCGCCGAGTCAGACCGCCCCGCGGCCGACGCTCTCTACCGAGATGCCCTCGCGGCCTACGCCGACCGCGACATCGAATCGCTGCTCTACCTCTCGCAGTATCCCTTTGCGCTGGTCGCGGCCATCGCGCCCACGTCGTCCAGCATGGGGATGGCGAGGCCCAAAGATTTCAACGCCGACCCTGCCATCCAGCAGCTCTACGTCAACACGCTCCTCGGCTTCGCCGAGCGGAGGCTCGCGGCGCTCGCCGAGCAGCCGCCCGCGGAGGCGCCGCCCTATCAAAACACAGAGCCGGAGCTGCTCTACACGGCGCTCAGGGTGCTCGAAACGCTCTACGGCGCGGGGCGGCCCGCCGCGCTCGAACGCATCAACGAGCTGGAAGGCCGGGCCGTCACGCTGCTTTCGGCCGCGCGGCAGCGTGACGCCAACAACTTCGCGCAGCGCCACCTCGACGGCCGCGAGGCCGTCCCGCAGGAGAACGCCTTCGACCTCGCTTTGGAGAAGGCCGAGAGCATGCCGGCCGACCGGCGCGACATGTATGTCTCGATGGCGTTGATGCACTCATCGGACGCCGCGCCGCTCGAAAAGGTCGAAGCGGCCGCGCAGAAGATCGAGGAGGTGGAGGTGCGCAAGGCGGTGCTCGGCGTGCTCTACTTCAGGCGCGGGCACAAGGCCGCGTACGCCGGAGACTTCGACGAGGCGCGGCGTCTGGCCGAACGCGTCGAAGCGCTCGAAGCGCGCGCCCTGCTCCTGCTCAACATCGCCTCCGAGAGTCTCAAGCGCTCCGACGACAAGCAGCGCGCCGAAGAGCTTCTCTCGACCGTCGTCGAGGCGGCGCGCAAAGCCCCCGACACGGAGGCGAAGGCGCGGGCGCTGCTCGGCGTCGCGCACCTCTACGCGAGGTTCGACTACCTGCGCGGGCTCGCCGTGATGGGCGAGGCGGTGACGGTCGTCAACAGGCTGCACGAACCCGACCTCGCGCGCACGTCGCTCCCGATCACGATTCAGGGAAGGAACTTCAGCTCGTTCGCGGGCTGGCCCATGCCGACCTTCACCCTCGAAAGCTCCTTCGGCGAACTGGGCGCGCGCGACTTCGAAGCGACCCTCGGGCACGCCGAACAGCTCGGCGACAAGTACCTCCGCGCCACGGCCGTCCTCGCGCTCTCAGCGAAGTGCCTCGAAGAGGCGGAGAAGCAGGAGCAGCCGAAGAAGGCCGCGCCCGCACGCGGCCCGAAGAAGCATTGAGGCGCGTTCTCCTTTAATTTACCTCCAACCCGCGCGGGGCTTGTCTTGACACCCCTCGCGCGCGGCTCCTACACTTCGCGGCATAGAGACGCCCGCGGACAAGCAACGGTTGCAGGAGACGAGAGGGAGCAGGGGAGGCACGTGCTGAATCTTCCGAACGCACTGACTTTATCGCGCATCTTCGTCGTGCCGCTGCTGGTCGTCGTGCTGCTCACGCCCTTCTCGGAGAACTGGTTCGGCGTCCAGCGGCACATACTCGGCGTCGTGCTCTTCCTCGGCGCCTCCTTCACGGACTTTCTCGACGGGCGCATCGCGCGCAGCCGCAAACAGATTTCGCGCTTCGGCATCCTGCTCGACCCCATCGCCGACAAACTGCTCATCAGCGCCGCCCTCATCTCGCTCGTCGAGAATCGGCTAGCGCCGGCGTGGGCCGTCTGCATCATCGTGGGGCGCGAGTTCGCCGTGTCAGGCTTGCGGAGTGTGGCGGCGGCCGACGGCTTCGTCATCTCGGCGTCGCGGATGGGGAAGTTCAAGATGGTGGCGCAGGTCTTGGCCGTCGCGCTGCTCATCGCTTCGAGCACGGCGGGCGAGCCGCCCGTGGCGAACTTCGGCCACGCCTTCCCGGCGATACAGTTCTGGACGGTGCCCGAGCTGCGCGAGGCGCTCAGCCACCTCTTCGGCGAAGGCTCTGTGACGGGGACTAACTGGCAGGTGCTTCTCTACACGCTCGGGCGCGCGATGCTCTGGGTCGTGGTGCTGCTGGCCTGCCTCTCGATGTACGAATACTTCAGCGCCTTCTATCGCGCCGCCGTCGAGCGCTCCGCCGCCGAGCGCGAGCACGCACACGCCCCGCTCCCGCAAGCCGCACGCACAACGACGCCTAACCGCTAAAGGCCGTGAACCGTAAACCGTGAACCGTGACAAGAGAAGACAGATTCTTCCTCTTGTCACGGTTCACGGTTTACGGTTCACGCCTATTGAACTTCGACCGCGTCGCCGGTGTGTATCTCCTGCGCGACGCGCGTGACGACGGCGGTCGCCGTGCGTCCCTCGACGCGGAGGACGACCAGCTCGCCGACGACTTTGCGCGGGACGGCCGGGCGTGCGCGCTTGATGGCAGGCGTCTTGACGGTCTGGCCCGACTTCGGCCCGTCCACGTCCTTGACGCGCTGCGCCTGTATGGAGAAGTCGCCGCCGCGGAACTCTTCGCTCTCAAACCCGCCGCGCGTGTTGGCTACGTGCTCGTCGCCGTATTTGACGAGCGTGCCCTGCCACTCGGGGCGGAAGACCGTTAGATAGTCGCCGACCTTCACGCCGTCCTCGGCGCCGAGATCGACAAAGACCACGTCGTCGCGCGAGACCATCTCGCGGCCGTCACGCGCGAGCAGGAGGCGGCCGGTCTGCTTGCCCGTCGGCTCGACGAAGCGGTCGAGCGCGGCGTCGGCTCGCGCCCGCGGGACGGAGGGCTCCTGCGCCGGCCGGAGCAGGTCGCCGACCAGCAGGTCGCTGCACGCCATCCTCACCTCGGCCACAGAGACGCGGTCGCGCACGCGCAGGACGCGCAGACGGCCGACCTCCTGCGTGTAGACGCCGAGCGAGCCCGTCTTGCGCGAGAACTTCGAGCGGAACTGCCCGCGCGGCCTGACAACCATGAACTCCTGCCCGACGCGCACCCCGGCCTGTGCGCCCGCGTCGATGAAGACGACGTTGCCCTCGGCGAATACGCTGCGCTCGGCCTCCTGCTCTGCGCCGACTATCTGCCCGGTGGCGGCCTGCGGGCTCTGCTCGATGAAGCCGCCGCAAGTGGATTCGCTGGGGAGCGCGGCCGGCGCGGGCACGCGCTCGTCCGGGGAGACGAGAGTCGCCCTCGCAGAGGGGCTTTGCGGTCTCTGTAGCGCGCTGTCCGTCTGGGCGCTTGCGGGGGCGTGGGCGAAGGCGCAAAATAGGAGCAACAGCAGAAAAAGTTTGCAGGCGGGAAGCGTGTCGCAGCTACGCACGGGTAATCTCCTTGTGTGTTTGTGGCATCAAAGGTGTCCAATATCCGCAGGCCGTTCTCGCCTGAAGTTCGCAGGGACAGCGGGCGGGGCTTTTTGAAGAGGCGCGGGAGGCGGGCTTAAGACCTCGTTGGGGCGCCGCCTTGGCGGGCACTTTCCATCCTAGCGGCTGGCGCGCGGGAGCGTCAACAAGTTTGTGCAAGGGCGCGCCACAGCCCGCCCCGGGCCGGCGGCTGCGGCGGCTTGCCTTTTCCCGAAGGCGTTGCTAGTATTCACGTTTTGCCGGAAGGCGCGGATTCTCTACCGTGATAGGCCGGTGTAGCTCAGGGGTAGAGCGGCAGTTTTGTAAACTGCGGGCCGGGGGTTCAAATCCCTCCACCGGCTTGAACGAGTTTTGACATCCGCAGGGGTGGTCGAGTGGTTAATGGCACCGGGCTGTAAACCCGGCCGGCGAAAGCCGTACGTAGGTTCGAATCCTACCCCCTGCACCAGTTTAACGC
>JBJMGQ010000495.1:0-3747 GCA_045807845.1 Pyrinomonadaceae bacterium
CAGCTTCACCGCGCGCAACCCCGTCGAAGCGGAACTCGTCGCCGCGCTGGCGGAGAGGCTCAGCCGCGTCCTGATTGACGAGAAGACCGGAGAAGTGTTCACGCCGAGAGAGTTTGCCCGAAGGGCTCTGGCCGTGCTGTCGCCGCACCGCGCGCAGAACAGCGCGATCCGGCAGGCGCTCCGTGAGCGCGGTTTCGACACTGTCGCGAAGCCGCTCCCGCTTGTGGACACGGTCGAGAAGCTACAGGGCAAGGAGCGCCAGGTCATACTCGTCTCCTACGGCGTGGCCGATGAAGAGTATGCCGAGGCCGAGGCCGAGTTCCTCCTCAGCCGCAACCGCTTCAACGTCGCCGCCACGCGCGCCGAACGCAAGCTCGTCGTCTTCTGCTCCGACACCGTCCTCGACCTCGTGCCGACCGACCGGATAGTGCTCTTGGAGTCGATGATGCTCAAAGAGTTCCGCCACTACTGCTGCGACGGCCACGCCCGCGTCCCATGGGCGTCCGCGGAGGACGGCGAAATTCTACTGAGCGTACAGTGGAAGGGTTTTAAGCCCTAGCCGAAGACCCATGCGAGACTCGCCAGCAGAAGACGGCAAGAAGGGTAAACAATTGTCAATTCATGGTTTAGGCTGATTTGAGTGCGGAAAAGTTGGACGCGCAATTTATATAAGTTCAGTGAAATTATAGGAGGAGGCTAGGAGGAGGCAAAAAGTTTATGTTGACATTATATCTCATCAGGAGTAGTTTTCATCCCGTGGTTACGTGGCTCTATTGAAGGAGTGACATTTCCGGAGGAGGGTACTCCCACATTTAATTTCCATGTAGCCACCTTCTCTTTCAGTCAAAGGCAGACATGTTTGAAATAATCACTTCCTTAACTTTCTTCGCTCATTGACTGAACGAGGAGTTATGCCCAAAGAGAGCGATAAACTTAGCCTCAGCGATATTGAGATATACGTTTTGCGAATCGCAAGCCTCATTCTACTTATCCTTACGGTTCTAAAGATACTCAAATCCGAACTTACATCTTGGTAAGGCTGTAAGCGCAACGACCTCGCTTGAATTCTTCTTCATCGGCTTTGTTGGCTCCTCAACCGATAAGGTTGAAATATTATTCGCCGTTTGTCTCCCGAGACGATGCATGTCTCCTAGACAGTCTTACTCTTACCCCATGGCCAAGACGAACTCTCACAGGGCTTCACCGCGGCGGGTTCACCTCTACGCCTACGAACAGCTGAGTCGCGTCTGCGCGGAGATTCAGCGCGGGCGCTATCCGACGAAAAGCGACTTGGCGCGGGTCATCGAACGCCACCCGCGGACAATCCAGCGCATCATCGCCGCCCTCGTCAACGACTTCGACGCGCCCCTTGAGTTCAACCAAAAAAAGAAAGGGTTCTATTTCACAGACCCGACGTGGCGGCTCCCGGCCGTCGCCCTCACGGAGGGCGAGTTGATTAAATTATTCGCCGCCGAGCGAGTCCTGCGGCGCTTATGCGCGACCTCCGAAGTGCGGCTCGCGCGCAGCGCCCTGCGCCGGCTGTCGGCGCTCCTGCCGGCGGAAGTGGTAGTAGACATCGGCGCGCTCGAAGAGGCCATCACCTTCGCCCCCGAGCCCGTCCTCGACGCCTCTCCCGCCGTCCTTCACCAACTCGCCTCGGCCGCCACACACAGGCAGACTCTACACATCCATTACTACTCTCAGCACCGCGCCGCCCACACCGAGCGGGACGTTGACGTGCTCCTCCTGCACAACCACCTGGGCGAGTGGTACGCCGTCTGCCACGACCACGAAACCGGCGAAGTCCGCGACTTCCACGCCGGCCGCATGACCAACCTTACGAATACGCGCCGCGCCTTCACGCCGCCGGAAGGCTTCGACGCGGAAGAGTACCTCCGCCGCGGCTTCGGCATGTTCCGCGGGGGCAGCGAAGTCTTGGTCGAAGTGGAGTTCGACCAAGACCAGTCGCGCTACGCCCGCGAGCGCGCCTTCCACCCGACGCAACGCCGCAGGGAGATGAGCGACGGTCGTCTCCGCATTACCTTCAAGACGACCGAAGCCGCCCTCGAACAGGTCGCCCGCTGGCTCCTCCAATATGGCGAACACGCCCGCGCCTTACGGCCCCCAGCGCTCCGCGAATTGATGCGCAAACACCTGAAGCGCGCCATCTCCCTTTATGACGAAATGATAGACGAGACTAACAATGAGTGAACTGACGCAAGACTACGCCGAGTTTTTTCGCACGGCCTTTGCCGGCGATTCTCTGGATAAGAATTATGAGCCGTTCTCCTATCAACGTTATCTTGCCGAGTCCGGCGAGCCGCTGCCGTCGCTCCTCGAAGTCCCCACCGGCGCGGGGAAGACGGCGGCCGTCATCGGTGCCTGGCTGTGGCGCAGGCTTCATAATCCGTCGAGCGTCGGGCGGCGGTTGGTTTACTGCCTCCCGATGCGAACCCTGGTCGAGCAGACGCGTAGCGTCGCGGAACAGGCAATAGAAGCCCTCGGCCTTGAGGGCCGCTTCGCCGTTCATACGCTGATGGGCGGTGACTTGAGCGACGAGTGGGACATGCGGCCGGAACGCGAATGCGTCCTGATAGGCACGCAGGACATGCTGCTTTCGCGCGCGCTCAACCGTGGCTACGCAATGAGCCGCTTCCGCTGGCCGGTGCATTTCGGCCTGCTGAATAACGACTGTCTCTGGGTCTTCGACGAGATTCAGTTGATGGGCGACGGTCTCGCGACCACGACGCAACTCGCCGCCTTCCGCGACCTCTTCGGGACATTCGGGAGGAGTCATTCACTCTGGATGTCGGCGACACTAGACCGCGAATGGCTGCGGACAATCGACTTCGACTCACGTGTAGAGAGCCTGAAATCTCTTGAACTCGGGGAGAGTGACCGGGCCGCGCCCGCATTGTCGGCCCGGCTCAGCGCCGTGAAAGTCCTCGCGCCAGCCCCGATGGGCTGTCGCACGCCGCGTGGATTGGCGGCTTTCGTCAAAGAGCGGCACGTGCCGGGCACGCAAACTCTCGTCATCGTCAACCGCGTAGCGCGCGCACGCGAAGTTTTCGCCGCGCTCGAAGACTGCTACGGTCTATCGCCTCAGAAGGCGAGGAAGAACGCGCCAGTCCCGACCCCCGACGCACGCGCGCCGGAGTTACATCTGATTCACTCGCGGTTCCGCCCGCGCGAGCGTAAGCGATGGGCCGCGCTGCTCGACAAGAAGCCGGACGCGGCCGGCAACGGCAGGGTTATCGTCGCCACGCAGGTCATCGAAGCCGGGGTGGACATCTCGTCGAAGCTGCTCGTCACCGACCTCGCTCCCTACGCGAGCCTTGTGCAACGCTTCGGGCGCTGCAACCGCGGCGGCGAGTTCGGGGAGGCGCAAATCTTCTGGGTTGATCGTCCGCTCAGCGAGAAGGAGGCGGCGCTGGCAGAGAAGGATCGGCTGGACGAGAAAGAACTTGAGAAGGTTTCAAAGCCTTACGAGTGGGCCGACGTGAATGCCGCGCTCGAACTGCTCGCGACGATGCGCTCAGCCGCGCCCGTGGACTTGCCGCGGCACAGCGACCCCTACGCCCCGGCGCACGTCATACGCCAGCGTGACCTGGTTGACCTCTTCGACACCACGCCCGACCTGTCCGGTTACGACTTGGACATCTCCCGCTTCGTGCGCGGCGGCGACGAGCGCGATGTCTCGGTCGCGTGGCGTGAGTTGAAAGGTGAGGAACCGCGACCCGTCGATCC
>JBJMGQ010000496.1:0-2950 GCA_045807845.1 Pyrinomonadaceae bacterium
GCCAGCAGACGCTCGCGCAGCAGCTCAAGTATGCGCCAGCGCGCGACCGCGCCGCGCCGGCCGTGCGCGCCGGGAGACGACTTCTGAAACTCGCGGTAGCTTTCAATCGCCGCAGCCAACTCTTCGACTCCCTTATTCTCGGTCGCGACCGTCTTGACTATCGGCGGCGACCACATATCGGGTCTGTGTGCGAGACTCAGCAGAGCCTCAAGCTCCTTCTCAGTCCTGAGCACGCCGTCGCGGTCGGCCTTGTTGATGACGAAGACATCGCCGATCTCCATGATGCCGGCCTTGATGGCCTGTATGTCGTCGCCCATGCCGGGGACGAGCACGACGACCGACACGTCGGCCGTCTTCACTATCTCGACCTCGTCCTGCCCGACGCCGACCGTCTCGACGATGACCTTCTCATATCCTGCGGCATCGAGAATCGCCACGGCGTCCACGGTCGAGCGCGCGAGGCCGCCGAGGTTGCCGCGCGTCGCCATCGAGCGGATGAAGACGCCGGGGTCGAGGCCGAGCGCCTGCATGCGTATGCGGTCGCCGAGGATGGCGCCGCCCGAGAAGGGGCTCGAAGGGTCTACGGCGACGATGCCGACGCGCTCGCCCCGCGCGCGGTAGAGGCTGGCGAGCTTGTCCACCAGAGAGGACTTCCCCGCCCCGGGCGAGCCCGTGATGCCGACGACCAGCCCGCGCCCCGTGTGCGGAAAGACGGCCTTCATCAGACCGGCCGCGTCGTCCGCGCCGTCCTCAACCTTCGAGATGGCACGCGCGACGGCGCGCGGGTCGCCCGCCAGAATTCTGTCTATGGTCTGCGCGCCGCTCATCGCCGAGACAGTTAACAATCCTCGTTCTTTTTGACGAATTTAACGAGCCTCAACTCCTTGCCCGTCCACTCGTAATAGTAGAGCCCCTTCTTCGGCTCGTCCTTGCCGCGCTCGCTCAAGGGGTAGCCCGACATGACGATGAGGCGGCTCCCGGGCTCGAACTTCAAAGCCTGCTCTAAATCCTCGATGACCTCTGTCCCGTAGTAACAGGCGATGAAACCGTTCAGCTCCGCGGGGAAGAAGACGTTGCCGGTCTTCGCATCGATGAAGGCCGTCTGAAGGCAGCTCGTCCCGCAGCTCCAAGTGTGCAGCTTGTAGTGCCCCGCGAAGTTGATCGCCCGCCGCGCCCCCTCCCGCAGGCGCGTGCGGTAGCCCCTTGCCTCCCGCGTCGTCAACTTCAACGCGGCCGCCCGCCCCTTGAACACCGGCGCCGCGTAAGCCTTGAAATCAGGCGCCGTGCCGTCCTGTGCGAAGGACGGCGCAGCGCCTAAGCAGACGCAGAGAACTGCGAGCAGAAGTTTGAGTTTCAATGTGTGCGAGGTTCTCTCTTTCACTCGTTGAGTTTCAAAGCAACATCAGGCGGCCGGGAGACGTTTCTTGACTCTTCCGATGTCGGTGCGCATGTCCAACAGCTCATCTGCGACGGTGGCGAATTTGTCTTCAACTTGCTCAAGCCGCGCGTCCATCTTTTCCAACCGCGCATCCATACTGTTGAGTCGAGTGTCCATGCTGTCGAGCCGCGACAGCACCGCCTCCCAGATGGGACGCGTATCGTGCAGCCGCGCTTCCACTTTCGCTTCTAACTCTGTCAGACGAACTTCAAGGCCGTTAAGGCGTTGATTGATGTTCGTTAATTCTCGCAAGACGCGAATCTCGAACGGGGTGCCGCCTTCAAATCTTTCGGTGTTCTCTTCACTCATCGGAACCTCTCCTTAATTTCGGACGTTGCGGTTAAGGGCATGTTCCGGGCAGCCGACAGTCGTTAGGTGCTACTGAGAATCTGTTTGGCGATGATGAGTCGTTGGATTTCGCTCGTGCCTTCGCCGATGGTGCAGAGCTTGGAGTCGCGCCAGAACTTCTCGGGCGGATAGTCCTTCGTGTAGCCGTAGCCGCCGTGAATCTGGATGGCCTCTTCGCTGACCTTCACCGCGACCTCGGAGGCGTAGAGCTTCGCCATCGAGGACTCTTTCGTCGTCTTGCGCCCCGCGTCCTTGAGCGCGGCGGCGCGGTAGGTAAGCAGGCGCGCGGCTTCGAGCTGCGTCGCCATGTCGGCGAGCTTGAACTGGATGGCCTGAAAGTTCGAGATGGGCTGGCCGAACTGCTGGCGCTCCTTCGAGTATTTGACGGCCGACTCAAGCGCGCCCTGCGCGATGCCGAGCGCGAGCGCGGCGATGGAGATGCGCCCGCCGTCCAAGACCTGCATCGAATGGATGAACCCGAGCCCTTCATCCCCGAGGCGGTTTTCGTCGGGCACCACGCAGTCTTCGAAGATGACGCTCGCCGTCTCGGAGGCGCGCAGGCCCAGCTTGTCCTCTTTCTTGCCGGGGCCGAACCCCTGCGTCCCCTTCTCGAAGATGAAGGCCGTGATGCCCTTCGAGCGCATGGCGCGGTCGGTCGAGGCCATCGCGACGCAGGTGTCGCCGTGGATGGCGTGCGTGATGAAGTTCTTCGAGCCGTTGACGACCCATTCGTCGCCTCGTCTAACCGCGGTCGTGCGTGTGCCCGAGGCGTCGGAGCCCGCATGCGGCTCGGTCAGTCCCCACGCACCCAGCCGCTCGCCCGAGGCGAGCGGCACGAGGTACTTGCGCTTCTGCTCCTCTGTGCCGAAGAGGTAGAGATGGTTCGAGCAGAGCGAGTTGTGCGCCGCCACAGAGATGCCGACCGAGCCGTCAACGCGCGAAAGCTCCTCGATGATGGCGACGTACTCGACGTAGCCCATCCCCGCCCCGCCGTACTCTTCGGGGAAGATGACGCCCATGAACCCCTGCGCGGCCAGCTTCGGCATAAGCTCCGAGGGGAAGTGCTGCGACTCGTCCCACTCGCGCACGTGCGGCGCAATCTCGCCCTCCGCGAACTCGCGCACGCTCATCTTCACCTGAAGCTGTTCTTCGTTAAGCTCGAAA
>JBJMGQ010000497.1:0-4529 GCA_045807845.1 Pyrinomonadaceae bacterium
ACGCAGCAACTCCCCGAGGGCGACCGCCACAACTACTCGAAGGAGTACCTGCTCGGCCAGATAGCCATCCTGATGGGCGGCCGCCTCGCCGAAGAGGTCTTCCTCGGCAGCATCACGACGGGCGCGTCGAACGACATCGAGCGCGCGACCGAGTTGGCGCGCGCGATGGTCTGCGAGTACGGCATGTCGGAGCTGGGGCCGCTCACCTTCGGCAAGAAGGAGGAGCAGATTTTCCTCGGCCGCGAGATTTCACAGCACCGCGACTTCTCCGAAGACACGGCGATCAAGATCGACCAGGAGGTCAAGAAGCTCGTCGGCGCGCAGTACGAGCGCGCGCGCGGCATCATCGAGGATAACCGCGAGACGATGATTCGACTCGCAGAGACCCTGCTCGACCGCGAGACGCTCGACGCCGTCCAGATTCGCCGCATCATCGCGGGTCTCTCGCTCGACGACGACGACTCCACCTCGCACAAGGGCGACTCCGACCGGCCGCAGCTTAAGGAGCCCGCGGCCAACCCGCTCAAGCCGATTCTGCCGCCGATAACGGGCGGCAACCCGGCGCCGGCCTAAAGCCGGAAGGCGAGCCTTAAAGGCGAGGGGCGAAAGTGAAGAGTGCTTCTTCACTTTCGCCCTTTCCGTTTTTCTGGTAAGTAAGCACGCATGATTGTCGCCCTGACGAGGGAGCCGGCGCGCGCGTTGGACGCGTGCGAGTTGACGTACAGGGAGCGCGTGCCGATTGACGCCGAGGCGGCCGCGCGCCAGCACCGCGCCTATTGCGAGACGTTGCGCGCCTGCGGCGCGAGCGTCTCTACGCTGCCTCCGGTCGAAGAGTTGCCGGACAGCGTCTTTGTGGAAGACACGGCGATTGTGCTCGAAGAGGTCGCGGTGCTGACGCGCCCCGGCGCCGTGTCGCGGCGCGGCGAGGTTGCGTTGATTGAGCCGGAGGTGTCGCGCCTCCGTCCCGTCTTGAGAATCGAGCCGCCCGCGACGCTCGAAGGCGGCGACGTGCTGCGCCTCGGTCGGACGCTCTACGTCGGGCTCTCGCCACGGACGAACGTCGAAGGCGCAGAGGCGTTGCGGCGTCTCGTCGCGCCGCACGGTTACGAGGTCTTGACGGTCGAGCCGCGCGGCTGCTTGCACTTGAAGACCGGCTGCTCAGGTCTTGATGACTCGACGGTGCTCGTCAATCCGGAGTGGGTGGACGCGAGCGTCTTCCGCGGGTTTGAGGTCTTGGCCGTGGACGCGGCCGAGCCTTGGGCGGCGAACGTCTTGAGCGTCGCCGGAGCGGTCTGCGTCAGCTCCTCATTCCCGCGCACCGCGGAGGCTCTCGCGGCCCGCGGCTACGACGTGCGCGCCGTCGAGGTCTCAGAGTTCGCGAAGGCCGAAGGCGGAATGACCTGCATGAGCCTTCTCTTCCGGCAGCCCTGAGCGACGCTGCCGGGGAAGCCCCGAAGCATGAGTAACACTTCAACAAAGACTAAGACGGGGTCGCGTGTGTGGGAACTCGCCCGCAGGAGTCTGCCGCTGGGCGGGCGCACGCTCGTGATGGGCGTCATCAACCTCACGCCCGACAGCTTCAGCGACGGCGGCCGATTCTTCACGCGCAAGCGCGGCTGGGAGAACGCCGAGCGGATGATAGAGAACGGCGCAGACATCATCGACATCGGCGGAGAGTCCACGCGCCCCGGCGCGAGCGCCATCTTGGAGACGGAGGAGGCGCACCGCGTCCAGAGGTATCTGGGTATCATGATGATGATAACGGGCGACTGTACCTACTCCATCGACACCACGAAGGCTTCGGTCGCGCGCATCGCCCTCGAAGCGGGCGTGGAAATTGTCAACGACATCTCCGGCCTGCGCTTCGACCCGTCGCTCGCCAATGTCGCGGCGAGTTACGACGCCGGCCTCATACTCATGCACTCGCGCGGCACCTTCGAGACGATGCACAAGCAGGAGCCGGTCGCCGACATCCTCAAAGAGGTTTCCGGCGGCTGGCGCCGGAGCATCGAGGAGGCGGAGCGGCGCGGCGTCAAGCGCGAGAAGATAGTGCTCGACCCGGGCATCGGCTTCAGCAAGACGCAGAAGCAGAACATCGAGCTGATTGCGAAACTGGACGTGCTGGCGCGCGACTTCGCGGACTTCCCCGTGCTCGTCGGCACCTCGCGCAAGTCCTTCGTCGGCCACCTGCTCGGCGGTGCGCCCGTCAACAAGCGCATCCACGGCACGATGGCGAGCGTCGCAGCCGCCGTGCTGCGCGGCGCACACATCGTCCGCGTCCACGACGTGCGCGCCGCCGTCGAGACCGTGAAGGTGATAGACGCGATAAAAGCGGTGACGAGTGACAAGCGACGAGTGACAAGTTGAAGACAGCCTCTTCGCTCGTCACTTGTCACTCATCACTTTCATATCGTATCGTCAACCCTCTGTTCACGTCGAAACACTGTAGAGGTAACTCTCGAACTAATGCTGCTCAGTAAGAGACTTTTGCGCGTGGCCGCGCTCGCCGGGCTCGTCCTGTTCGCGTCTGCGTGGCGCGGCTGCTACAAGCCCGTGACGAAGTCGGGGCTGCCCGGCCACATCAAGACGGTGGCGGTGCCCGCGTTCCAGAACCAAGCGCTGCGCTATCGTATCGAGTCACGCTTCACCGAATCCGTCATGCGCGAGATTCTGCGGCGCGGCAAGGGGCTGCGCGTGCAGAGCGAGACGAAGGGCGCCGACGCGGTCGTTGACGGCACCATCAAGAGCTTCGCCTTCTACGGCGTACTGCTCGACTCGCGTGGGCGCGCGCGCATCTTCGAGGTGACGATTACGGCCGCCGTCACCGTCCGCGATCAGGTTACCAACCGCGTCCTCTACGACAATCAGGACTACGTCTACCGCGGCGAGTTCGAGTTCACAGACGACCCGCGCTCCTTCTTCAACGAGGAAGACCCCGCGGTCGAACGCCTCTCGCGCAGCTTCGCCGAGAGCCTCGTCTCCACCCTCGTCAACGGCTTCGGCGTCAACGAAGAACCATAGATGGCAACGCTCACGCGCGAAGAACTGTGGCGCGAGTTGAAGGCGGGGGCGGTCGGGCCGCTCTACCTTCTGTTCGGGCCGGAGGACTATCTGCGCGACGCGGCGGCGCGGGCGGTGGCCGACGCGGCGTTGAAGGGCGCGCCGCTGCGCGAGTTCAACGAGTCGAGCTTCAGCCTCACGTCCGGCGACGTGCAGCACGCCATCGCAGCCGCCGAGCAGATGCCGATGATGGGCGGCCGTCGCGTCGTGCGCGTCACCGACTTCGGGCGGCTGCGCGAGGCGGACGAAGCGGCGCTGGTGCGCTACGTCACGCGCCCGTTCGAGAGCACAACCATCGTCTTCGTCGCCGATAACCTCGACAAGCGGCTCAAGTTGAGCAAGACGCTGCTGGACGTTTGCCGGAGCGTCGAGTTTGCGGAGCTGAAGGACGCGGAGCTGGCCGCTTGGGCGCGCGACCGTTTGAAGCATCTGGGCGCGCACGCCGACGAGCGTGCGCTGCGTCAGGCGGTTGCACTCGCGGGCCCGAGCGTGCGTCGAGTCTCGACCGAGTTGGAGAAGCTTGCGACAGCCGCGCTCCCCGGCGGGCAGGTGACGACGGAGCTGGTGGACGACTTGGTCGGGCGCTCGCGCGAGCTGTCGAACTTCGAGCTGTCCGACCACCTCATCGCGCGCGACCGGCGGCGCGCGCTCGAAACGCTGCGCAAGCTGCTCGACGTCGGCGCCGAGCCCGTCATGCTTCTGGGCCTTCTGGCGAGCAACTTCCACCGGCTCGCCCTCGCCAAAGAGTTGATGACGCGCGGCGCGCCCGAGCAGGAGGTCTTCCGCGTCGTCAACATGCCCTTCAGCCAGCGCAAAGAGTTTCTCGCCACTGCCCGCCGCGCCGACGCACAGGAACTCGCCCGCCGCATCACGCGCATCGCCGAGGCCGACCTCGCCATCAAGACCTCGCTCGGCGGCGGCGAACGCGGCTCACGCCTCCAACTCGAAATGCTCGTCTGCGAGCTGTCGGCCTGAACACTCTTAAAAGTCGAGCGGCTTCAAATCGGGCTCGACCCACGCGCGCCTCGCCGTCTCTGAATCAATCAACTCCTTGCTGTAATAATCGAAGATGAGGCGCGAGCCGCCGCACTCGCCGGCGAGCGCGTTCGTCATCTCGGCGAGACTGCGACCGTTGCCGGCGCGGCCGATGTAGGCGCGGACACGCTTGAGCCAGAAGACCGTTATCGTCTCGTGGTAGAGGTTCGGGTTGATGCCGTGCGCCGCGACGTACGCGTCGATTCGTGCGCGGAGGCGCCCACGCGACTCGGCCTCGTCCATGCGCAGGAGGTAGCAGAGCGCGACCAGCAGGTGCTCCCTGTGGTTGAAGTCTGCCGCGGGCAGTTCGCACGACTCGAACCTGCGGACGACCTCTTCGACCTCTTCGTCAGACTGGTAAAGCTCGTTCGGCTTCGGCATCACTCGCGCCCTCCTGACGCAAAAAAGCGAGGCAGGCCGCGCACCTGCGGCCT
>JBJMGQ010000498.1:0-10243 GCA_045807845.1 Pyrinomonadaceae bacterium
CTTTGACGACGAGCGTAACGCGACGGATGTCGGAGATGCGCCGCGCCGGGTCGCCCTCGACGAGGATGAGGTCTGCGAGCTTGCCCGGGGCGATTGAGCCGAGTTCGCCGTCGCGCTTCATCACGCGCGCGGCGCCCATCGTCGCCGCGCGGTCGGCGACCGCCGTGAAGCGGGCGGGCGTGCGCGTGTCCTTCACGTCGTCGAAGAGGAAGTTGAGCACGAAGAAGTTGATGTGCTGGAACTCGTCGGCGCCCGCGCGGACGAACTGCTCGGCGCTCATAAAGGCCGGGACGTGGCCGCTCACACGCAAGCCCCGCGCGTGCGCGAGCGCGACGAGCTTGGGGACAAGCTCAGGCTTGATAGAGCTGTAAATCTTAATCTGCGAGTAGCCGAGCCGCGCGAAGTTATCCACGGCGCCCCGCGCCTCCTCCTCGGGCGCGCCGTTCATGCTGTTGTAGAAGGCGCCCGCGGCGAGCCGCTTTTCGCCCGCCTCGGCCGAGTTCTTCCAGCGCGCCACGCCGCCCTCGAACGTGAAGCTCTCCGCGACCGGCGCCTTGAGGTAGTCGTTGCCCGAGGTGTCGAGCGAGACGGGCAGCCCCGCGGCGTCGAGTCTGATGGTCGTCTTATATTTCGGGCCGCGGCCGCGGTCGTTGTACTCGTAGGCGAACTCGCGCGCGCCGCCGGGCCTGACGGTCGAGGTCTGGAAGCCCGCGCGGTTGCCAACCAGAATCACGGTGTAGCGCGTCTCCTGCCGCGCGTGGGCCGGGACGTGTGCGTGCATGCAGGCGACGAGCGCGGCGAAGAGGCAGGCGAGCAGACGCTTCATAAAGTCTCCTCCCGAAGTAGTGGCAGTAACATCCGCGGCGGCGGGTGCGTCAGTCTAACTCTGAACGCCTTTAAAGCGTAAGACCGACCCACACGAGCGTTGCCAGTCTCTGTGCCATCTCTGTGTCCTCTGCGCCTCTGTGGGTAAGCGCCCTCCACATCACCCTCAAGAATGAGATGACAACCTTCTTGTCGCGCACAGTTCGTCTGAGATAGAATCTTATTGAGATTGATCGCCCCCCTTCTCACGCCCCAACCGTCGGACAGGAACGCCCCACATTTGAATCGAACCCGGAGGTCTCTGAGATGTTCCGTCGGAACGTGGCGGCACTGTTGTGCCTTGTACTGTGCGCGGGCGTCGTCCCCGCGCGCTTCGCCTCGGCGCAGACGGTCGTGCCCCCTCTGCTCATCGCGGAGGAGGGGACTGACAACGCCGTCGCCGTCGAGCCCGTGACGCGCGCGCGCGACCCCTTCCCCTTCACGCAAGTCCCCGCCTTCAGCGCAGACACGCGCACGCGCGTCATGCTCTTCGCGCAGAACGTCGCGTTGCTCCCCGGCGAGAGCGTGAGCGCTTTGACTGCGACGGCCGAGGACGCGGCGCATAATGTCTACCCTTTAACAGTCGAGCGCGTAGACCCCGTGCCCGGCTTCGAGTGGATGAGCGCGGTCGTCGTCCGCTTGAGCGACCAGATGTCGGGCTCGACCGGAGAGGTGCTGGTCTTCGTCACGCTGCGGGGGCTCGCGAGCAACCGCGTGCGCTTCCGCGTCGGCACGCAACAGCCCGACCTCGGCGCGGGCGCGAGCCTCAACGGCAAGCGCCTCTTCCCCGCCGACAACGCTTGGAACCAAGATGTCTCGAATGATCCGGTTGACCCGAACTCCGCCAACCTCATCGCGAGCATGGGCCTCAACACCTCGCTCCACCCGGACTTCGGCACGGTCTGGAACGGCGCGCCGAACGGCATCCCTTACGTCGTCGTCTCAGGCGCGCAAGGGCGTGTGCCCATCACTTTCACCGCCTACGGCGACCAGAGCGACCCCGGCCCTTACCCCGTTCCTGCGGACGCGCCCGTCGAGGGCGGTGCGGGCGGCACCGGCGACCGACACGTCATCGTCATCGACCGCGACAACTGGAAGCTCTACGAACTCTACCGGGGCTTTCCCAACGGCGCGGGCTGGAACGCGGATAGCGGCGCCGTCTTCGACTTGAACTCGAACGCGCTCAGGCCCGCCGGCTGGACTTCAGCCGACGCCGCGGGGCTGCCCATCTTCCCGGGGCTCGTCCGTTACGACGAGGTCTTCGGTCGCAAAGAGATAACGCACGCGCTGCGCTTTACGGCTTCGCGCACGCGCCGCGCATACGTCTCGCCTGCGCGCCACTTCGCGAGCAGCAGCACCGACCCGAACCTGCCGCCGATGGGCATGCGCGTGCGCCTGAAGGCTGCCGTAGACATCTCGGGCTACTCGCCCGCGATGCAGGTCATCCTGCGCGGGCTCAAGCGCTACGGGATGATTCTGGCCGACAACGGGAGCAACTGGTACGTGAGCGGCGCGCCCGATGCGCGCTGGAACGACGACGAGCTGAACACTTTGAAGGGGCTCAAAGGGTCTGACTTCGAGGTGGTGAAGATGGGCGCGGTCGTGACGCAGTGAATCTTGCGCCACGCAGACCTTCGAGCTGCCCCGCGACGCAGGCGAGTGCGAAACGCGCTCGACCCTGCAAGCTCCTGACGAAGACCTTCGCCGGTAGCTCGAAGAGCGTGGAGTAGAGTGCGTAGAAGAGCGCTTGAAACCAGCGCCCGTGTTTGCGCGCGACGTAGAGGCGGTTGCGCTGCATCAGGCGACCGACAAGGGGGCCGAACGTCTCGGGGGCGCGGTTGTGTCTGAAGACGACGCGGCGGTCAACTATCGCTCGCAGACCTTTCTCTCTGAGCTGGAAGCTCAAGTCAACCTCGTCGAAATACATAAAGAGGTTCTCGTCCATTCGCACTCCGGCCGAGACGACCCTGCCCGTCAACAGCATGAGCGCGCCGTGCACGCAGAAGACTTCGCGCGGCCCCGTGCCTTCGGCGGGCGGCGCCGACTCCCAAGCGAGGCGCGAGAACCACTTCGAGTAGACGCCGCCCGCCGAGGCGCGCTCGCGCCCGGTGCGAGGGTCAAGCTCGACGCCGCCCACGACCCCCGCATCCGGGTGCGCGGCGGCCGTCTCCAACAGGTATTCCAGAGCGCGCGGCTCGACCTCAACGTCGTGAGTTGCGACGAGCAGACAGTCGTAACCTTCCGTGCTCAACAGCTCAAGAGCGAAGTTGACACCGCCCGTGTAGCCGCAGTTCTCCGGCATCCGTCGAATATCCAAGTCGAGGAACTCGCGGGCGACGCGTTCCAACGAGTCATCGTTCGAGGCGTTGTCGATTAGCAGTAAGTGAGAGTTGGTGTAGGTCTGCCGGCGGAGGCTGCGGAGCGTTTCAATCGTCGTCTCCGGCGAGTTGTAGGCGAGCACCGAGACCAGCACGCGCGGCAGCGGGGTCGTGCACCGCGCGCCTCTTTCCGGTTCAGCTTCGGGCGGTCTTTCCATCGGCCGAATCCGTCAGGCTCCTTTGGCCCGGAAGGCGGCCTCGAAGAGCACGCTCACCTCTTCGAGCCGCTTATCCCAATCGCCGTGTGCGGCCACCGCGCGGCGCCGTGCCGTCTCCTGTTCGCCCGACCGGCTCATGGCCGACTCGACTGCGCGCAGGAAGTTCTCCGGCGCCTCGTCGGAGATGTTGAGGACGCCGTGCTGCTCGTCGAAGTGTTGGACGGCGGGCAGGTTCGTCGAGACGACCGGCTTGCCGACGGCGAGGTATTCGTTGAGCTTCGTCGGGACGACCGTCGCCGTGTAGGAGTTGAGCCGGTAAGGGATGATGCACACGTCGAACTCGCGGATGAAGTTGGCGAGGCTGCGGTGCGGCTGCTGCCCGAGAAAGTGAACGTTGGGCAGCTCGCCCAGCCCTTTGAGCGGCGCCTCGCCGGGGCCGACGAAGACCCAAGACCATTCGGGGCGCCGTCGCACCGACGCTTCGACCAGCTCGCCGTTGATGTGGGGCGAGATGGCGCCGACGTAGCCGATGAGAGGATGTGACAGTCGCCGCACGCGCTCGACGCTCTCGCGCTCTTCGGGGGCGAGACCCGCGCAGCCCTCCGGGGTGAAGGCGTCGAGGTTCACGCTCGGCGGGAAGACGTGCACGTTGTCGCTTATCTCCGAAGGCAGGCGCGCGAGGTCGAGACTGTTGGCGAGCACGAGGTCGCTCGTCTCGATCATCGCGCGCTCGCTACGGCGCAACTCCTCTGCGCGCGGGGTCAGCGCGGCGAGGTTGTCGATGCGATAGTAGACGACCACGCTGCGCGGCGTGCGGAGCTGCTTGACGAGGTCGAGGGCGGTGTCGGTCGGCAGGTAAGTCAGGATGAGCGCGTCCTTCATCCCGAGCCTTCGCGCGGCGCGGACGACGCGCGGCAGCAGCACGCGCGCGTTGACGCTGCGCGACGCGCCGAAGGGGGGCAGCACGAGCGGCGAGCAGACGTACAGTCTCTCTCCGACCTGCCGGACGCCCCGCGTGCGCAGCGCCTGCGACCAGTTCATGAGGCGATGCCAGACGCGGCCGGCGTCCTTCAGCTCCGGCGAGCGGATGCCCGTGTTCTCGACGAAGAGGACGCGGTTGCCGGCCGCCGCGAGGCGCGAGCAGAGCTCCTGCGAGCTTTGCCAGTTGAAGTCCCACTCGATGCCGGAGATGCAGATGATGTTTCTGTCGCGCAGCATTCGTTCTGTCATGTTACCGAATCAGGCCGACGCCGGAGAGGCGCTCGACGAGAAACGTCCGGTTGAAATCCTCTTCGTCGAAGAGGAGCTGCCCCGACTCCTCCCGCACGAACCGATGGCCGTTGCGGACGGCGTCGTACTGCCTGTGCCAGCCCCTCGCGCGCTCCAACGGGTTCCAGCGCGCCTTCCGCTCGCGGAAGACCTTCCGCTCGCCGTGCCGCTGCGAGCGGACGGGGTAGTGCTTTAAAAGAAACTTGAAGGGGTAGAGGCGCTGCCCCTCGAACGGCAGGTCGTGCCCGGCTCCGGCGGCCATCTGGATGGGGCGCCCGCAGTTCTTCCAAGCCTTCTGCTGGCGAGAGTTGTGGGGCAGCTTGTCGAACTCGAAATGTCTGAAGTACGCCTCGTGATCCATCCCCTGCTCGAAGCCGTCGTCCACGGGGTTGAAGTTGATGACGGTGTGATCGACGAGGTTGAAGCCCGCGCGGTCTACGAGGTAGAGGCCGTCCCTATAGCTCATCCCCGGCCACGGCGGCGTCAGAATCTCGTCGGCGCCGCGCCGCACGAACCAATCGGCCTCGATCTCGGCGGCGAGCGCCTCGAACCGTTCGAGCATCGCCCGCCACTCGAAGAACTGCGAAGGCCCTTCGCGCGGGAAGCGCTCGACGGTGACAGGGAGTTGACCTTCAAGTCCCTTCGCCAGCTCGTAGGTCGAGTCGGTTGACCAGTTCTCAAGGACGTGGACGCGGACGCCCTGTTCAGTCCACTTCCTGATCGAGCCGACGATGATGTCCTCTTCGTTGTAGGCCGCCATGAAGGCGACGACGCGGAAGTCGGGCGGGGCTTTGACGGCGCGCGGTACCGTGATGCTTTCGTTGGTGAGGATGGCGAGGGCGACGCTCTTCTCAAAGCCCGCGTCGTCGGCCGCCGTCAGGCCGACGAACTCCGGGTCGAGCCCTTCGTCGCGCAGCAGGCGCTCGAACTCCAAAGGGCTCCGGCCGGCATCCGTCAGGACGCAGGCCGGCGCGACTTCGAGCCAGCTCTTCAGGCGTCGCAGGAGAGGCGCAGGGTTGTCGAGCCCTTCGAGCACGCCCGCGCAGACGACGACCGCGCTGCCCAGCACACTCTCGTCCGGCAGGACGAGACGGCCCGACTCGAAGTCTGCTTCGAGCCACTTCACGAAGCCGTAACGGCGACGGTAGGACGCAAGCTCCGCGGCGGGCACGAGGCCGTCGATCTCGAACTGCTGACAGAGCCGAAAGAGGTCTTTCGCGCCGGGCCGGCCCGCGGCGACGACGCGGCGACATCCGAGCACGCGTGCGAGGTAGGCTGCGAAAGGATAGACGGTGGGGGTGCGTTGAGTCTTGGGGCGCAGCCGCGCGTCGAGCAGGAGCCGCACGCCCCTTGTGCGGGAGATGACGCGCGCGGCGGCGCCGACTCGCGTGAGGTGTTTCGAGATGGGGCTCAGAAGCCGACCGAGGTGTCGCTTCGCCATACACCGCCTTCTGTCCGGATTGAAGTGAGACTGTTTTAAACGGCAGACGACGGCCGGTCAAGCTCGTCCAAACACTTCAGTTCAGCTCAGCCGCTCGACGTGCGCGTCGAGCGCGGCGGCCAGCGGCAGGACGTGTTCGCGGTAGCGCAGCACGCGCTGGTAGTGCCCGGCCTGCACCTGCCTCTCGCCGTAAGTCTCATAGAAGGGGCGCGCGCGGCTCTCTTCGGGGGACGGCGCGCCGTCGTCCGCGACGGGGCGCAGCCATTCGACATGGAAGTCGTTCGCGCACGCCCCGCCGAAGTTCTGGCCGGCCTGTCGTGCGAGGTCTGGGTGCTCGCGAAATCCGGCGCTGCCCGCGCCGCCGAGCGCGGCCTCCACCTCTGCACGCAGCTCGGGGTAGTTGTGCGCCGCCGAGAGCTTGCGCGCGAAGGCCGCTTCGTCGAGGTCGAACCGGATGGAGTCGGCGCGCAGGTGTTCGGGGCAGTGGCCGGTAGGGCTGACGAGTGTGAAGTCGTAGTTGGCTATCGGCACGGGAGTTGTGCGGCTCGCGAGCCTCACCGCCGCGTTGACGATGAGGCGGCAGATGTCGTGCGAAGGGTTGTAGCCCTCCTCCGCGTCGCCCGCGACGAACTCCACACGCTCGCGGACGAGCATCGCGGCCAATTCCTCGACGATGCGCTTGAAGGGTGCGTGCTCACGTTCGAGGACGGCCGCGTAGAGCCTTCCATCGCTCAAAGACCCGTAGACGGAGCCCGTGCGTGCGCCGGCCGCGTCGAGAACGCTCGTCGTGGAGTCGAGCCGCGAGCGCCCCGTGCGCCCCGAGCCGTCCGTGAGGACGCAGACACGTGGCCGCGCCGCTTCCAGCCATCCGTGCACCCTCAGCTCGTGCCCCGGGTGCGCGACGATGAGGGCGGCGCGGGGCCACTTCCCTTGAGGTGCGTGATGTACATGAGAAGTTGAAGGCATCAAGCGGCTTACTCTAAAAACATTACAAGAACTCCTGCTTAAGGGGTAGCGGCGGAATCGTGCAAGTCTACAGGCGGAAGATAGTAAACACCAACGGCGACGAGCTTTGATACACTGACGCCCGCGCGAGGCAGTTGTTAAAGCTGCTTCTGCGTTCGGGCCCGAGCGTCGAAAGGAGTTTTGCGTGGAGATAAAGGTAGACGACCTGAGCGGCCCCGAGGTGCACGAGCTTCTGCGCGAGCACCTGCGCGACATGCACCTGCACTCGCCGCCCGAGAGCGTGCATGCCCTCGACCTCGAAGGATTGCGGCGGCCGGAGATAACCTTCTGGACGGTGTGGGAAGAGGGCGAGCTGCTCGGCTGCGGCGCGCTCAAAGAACTCGACCCCGGCCACGCCGAAATCAAGTCCATGCGCACGGCCTCGTCTCATTTGCGGCGCGGCGTCGCCTCACATCTCCTGAGATACATCCTCGAAGAGGCTGCGCGCCGCGGCTACGCGCGTCTGAGCTTGGAGACGGGCTCAGCCGAAGCCTTCGAGCCCGCTCAAAGGCTCTACGCCCGCTTCGGCTTCGACTACTGCGGCCCGTTCGGCGACTACGTCGAAGATCCTTACAGCGTCTTCATGACGAAGGAGCTTTGAATTTTGGTTTGACCCTGTGCCGGGGCAATGGTACATTTCGCCGCACTTTCGGTACTTGGACGCCGAGGGGCGTCTCCTTCCGCCGCCAGCAAGAGGGAGACCCGACCTCGAACGGTTGGGTCTTGGTTCCGGCCTCGTACGAACGGATTTATAAAGCCTGTGACAGATAGCGACTCCCGGCTGCCGCGCCTGCGGACGACCTCGGCCTGAATGCGGAAACTCGACCGCTCGGGCTGGGCGGCAGGACTGACTTTCAGGAGCTACGGCGTGCGTTTCGGCGTACGCACGGACGATGTGGCGGTGCTGGAAAGGCTTGCGGAGTTCCTTCCACCGGGGACGAACGCGGCGACGACGGGCATCGTCGAGCGGCTCTACTCGATTCGCACGGGCGCAAGCGGTGTCGAGCGCAGGGGCCTTCGTCGCTTCAAACTCCTCTACGCAGACCACGCGCGCATCGCGCGCACGATTGACATGGAAGAGTTGTTCGAGCGCTTCGAGTCAGACCTGCAACTCTTCGTGGCCGAAGCGGCACGCCGAAGAGTCTTTGTGCATGCGGGCGTGGTCGGTTGGAAGGGGCGTGCGGTGCTTGTGCCCGGCCGCAGCTTTACGGGGAAGACGACGCTTACGGCCGAGCTGGTCAAAGCGGGCGCCGACTACTACTCGGACGAGTTCGCCGTCCTCGACCGCGAGGGGCGCGTCCACCCTTACGCGAAGCAGCTCGCCGTGCGCGGCGAGGGCTTCAGGCAGCAAAAGGTTTCGGTCGAAGAGTTCGGCGGGCGTGCGGCGACAAAGCCTTTGCCGGTCGGCTTAGTCGTCATGAGCGAGTTCAGAGAGGGCGCGCGCTGGCGACCACAGACGCTTTCGATGGGTCAGGGCTCGCTCGCGCTCCTCGCCAACACTGTTCCGGCGCGGTTGAGACCTCTGGAAGTGCTTGAGACGTTGGAGCGGGTCGTCCGCGGCGCGACCGTCATTCGAGGGGCGCGCGGCGAGGCCGCAGAGGCGGTGCGGAGCATTCTCGAAAGGGCTTCCCGGGCGGAGGCTCTTTAAAGCAAACGGCAAACAAGCGGAGAAGCTATGGGAGAGAGAACAGTCCCGGCCAGACCGAAGGCGCGCGCCGAAGGCGTCGTCGTGCGTGAACTGCCAGACGAAGTGCTCGTCTACGACCTCGGCACGCACAGGGCCGTCTGCCTGAACAGCACGGCCGCAGCGGTCTGGCGCCTGTGCGACGGCCGCCGCAGCGCCGAAGATATCAGGCGTGCGCTTGAGAAGACGACGGGGGGCGCCGTCCCGGAAGAGCTTGTCTGGCTCGCCCTCGAACAACTCGGCCGTGACAAGCTCCTCGACGCGCGCGTCCCCAAACCCTCCGCGCTCGCGGGCATCTCGCGCCGCGAGCTGATTCGACGCGTCGGCCTTGCAGCCGCCGTCACGCTCCCTGCGGTCGCTTCCATCGTCGCCCCGACCCCGGCGCAGGCGGCAAGCTGCCTTCCGACCGGCGCCTCCTGCGCTGACGGCGCACAGTGTTGTAGCTCGGTCTGCAACGGGAGCAATCAGTGCGTGTAGCTTGAGAGTCCTCCGAAGGTTCAAGGAGAGGCTTTTGACGGACGGCTTGAACATCTCACAGGGGCGACTGGTCGCCGCCGCGCTCGCGGGCGCTTGGCGGCGTGAGCCGCCCGCCTCTTCTCTCTCCGAGGATGAGTTGGGGCGCGTCGCACCTTTGCTCGACATCTCGGGTGCGGGCGCGCTCGCTTGGTGGAAGCTCAGGCGCACGCCTCTCGCAGAGACGGACGCCGCGCAGGGCTTCCGGCAGTCTTACCGCTTGCAGACTTTGCGCGCGGCCGTGCGCGAAGGCGAGCTTGAAACTCTCTTTGCGCTGCTCGAAGCGGCGTGTGTGGACGCGCTGCTCGTTAAAGGCTGGGCGGCGGGACGCGCATACACAGAGCAGGGCTTGCGACCCACGGGCGACATAGACCTCTACGTGCCGCCGACGCAGTACCGAAGGGCGCAGGAGGTTCTTTCGAGCCCGGAGGGCCGTCGCTTCTGGGTAGATTTGCACGAGGGCTTCGGCGAGTTGAGCGAGGGCGACTCGGAGGAACTCTATGAGCGCTCCGAGGTCTTGAAGTTGGGCGGCGCGCGTGTGCGCGTGCTCTGCGAGGAGGACGGGCTGCGGCTCCTCTGCTTTCATCTGCTGCGACACGGGGCTTGGCGCCCGCTCTGGCTCTGCGACGTGGCCGCCGGATTCGAGTCGCGCGCTGAAAGCTTCGACTGGGGCCGTCTCGTCGGGCGCAGCCGGCGCGAAGCGAACTGGGTTTTGAGCACGCTCGGGCTCGCGCACAGTCTTTTGAAAGCAAATGTCGAGGGCACACCCGCCGAGGGCGCGGCCGGGCTTCTGCCTCGCTGGCTCGTCCCTTCTGTGCTCGCGCGCTGGGCTCGTCCCTTCGCCACGGAGCAGGCGCCGCTCAAGCACCACGCGCCGATGCGCGCATACCTGCGAAGGCCGCGCGGGCTCTTGCAGGACTTGCGAAGGCGC
>JBJMGQ010000499.1:0-21138 GCA_045807845.1 Pyrinomonadaceae bacterium
CAAATGCTCTCTGCGCGCGTGCGGACGCGCCCTGCACGCGCGCAGACAGAAATTGATGCGGCGCGGTCGGTTATTACCGAACGCGCCGCCTCTCTGTCTTTCTACTGCCTACTGTCTACTGCCTACTGCCTACTCCCCTACGGCAGCGCCTCGATGTTGACGAAGAACTGATAGTTCCCCGTCACCTGCACGCCGAGGACGAACTGCACGTTGACGGTCTGTCCCGGCGCGATGGGCGTGTTGATGACCGTTCCGGCGACGAGGCTGCGCCCGACGCTGGAGTTGAGCCCGCCGCCCAAGGCTTGCGCCGGCGGCGTCTCGACCGTCGTGCCCTCGACCGTCGTCGGGACGGCGTTGACCGTCACCACCGAGCTGCCCGAGTTGAGCACGCGCAACTGCGCCTGACTTGAGACGACGACCGGCGAGTTGAGCGTCGTGATCGCGTAGACGCGGAACCGCAGGCGCGTGATGGTCGAGGCCGTGTTGTTGGTGACCGCGCGCCGGATGGTCATCGTGCCGAAGGCCGAGTTTGGCCCGACGGCGCCCGCGCTCGTGTCGCGCTCGCGGTTGGGAACAGACGAGGCCGACACGGTCGGGTCGAGCAGGCTGTTCTGGAGCGTGTTGCGGATGGTCGGCGACGCGAGATTCTCCGGCCCCGGCGCGCCGAGGATGGAGACGCGCGTGCTGAAGGTGCCGCCCGTCGTCGAGACGAAGTCGAAGTCGGCCTGATTGCTGTCGGTGTCCTGCGGCAGCCCGGCGTTCGAGTTGGGCGCGCGGCGGACGAAGGCGTACTCGCCGTTGACGGCGATGCCGCCCGCGGGCAGCAGCGCCGTCCCTTCGGTGAAGAGCGTCGTCCCCGTGATGCCTGAGAAGCCGACCGCGTCGAAGCGCGTGCTCGTGCCCCACGCGGCGGCCGTCGTCGTGCTGAAGACGGCGACGCCGCCGCCCGCCACGATGCCGGTCGCGTAGTTCACGTCGCCCGCGGCATAACCGCCGAGCGAGTAGCCCGCTGCCCCGTTGTTGGTGCAGAGGAAGTGGCCGCGCGCCGGGATGACCGTGCCGTTCGGCACCGTGCAGCGGTTCGAGAACGTGCCCGTCGTGTTCGTGCCGACGACGGCGTAGCCCGTGCCGCCCGCGGTGTCGGCGACCGTGATGGGCGCGTTGGTGTTGTTGTAAAGCTCGATGTACTCGTCGTTGCCGCCCGCAGTGCCCTGAAAGCGGAACTCGGAGATGAGAATCGGGCTCGGCGGCACCGCGCCGACGTAGATGACGTTATTGCTCGTCGCGGTCTGGCCGTCGGGGTTGGTGATGGTCACGTTCTTCGGGCCGTTGGGCGCGCCCGTCGTGTTCAGGTCGAGCGTCACCTGCGTCGGAGAGTTATAGGTGATGCTGTTGACCGTCACGCCGCCCGAGACCGCAGCCGCGATGTGGTTGAACGGAAGCGCGGGCGCCGCAAGGTTCGTGCCCGGATCGTAGAACTCCGAGCCCGAGGTGGACGTGCCCGTGATGGTGACCGAGACCGACGACTGACCAGCAGGGACGCTCAAGGGGCTGGCCGAGGCAGGCGTCGCGGGCGGCGGCGCCTGCAACTTGACGACGCGGACGCCGTAGTTGTTGGCCGAGCTACAGAACTCCTGAATCGTCCACATCGTCTGATCGTCGAGCGGGTCGAGCGAGACGAACGAGTAGTCGCCCCACCTGCGCCCCGCGTTGCCGCCCGGGTCGGACGGCGGGTTGTAGGCCGTGCTCGACGCCGTGTAGATGTTGACGGCCTGTGTGGTGCCGAGCGTGTCGCCGCGCAGGCGGCCGTTGGTCGCGGCGTCGATGCGGAAGGGCGTGCCCGCCGTGCTGTAGCCGAAGGCGGCGTGCCCCTGCCCCGAGAGCCCGACGGTCGGAATCCAGTACTGGCGCGCGAGGGCGCGCGTCGTCGCCGTGTCGAAGATCGTGCCCGACTGGACGACCGTGGGCGTCCCCGTCGTCGGCGGCACGTTCAGCTCGTACCAGCGGACGCCGTTGCGCCGGGCGGTGCTGCTGTTCGAGGCGACGCCCGCCGCGGTGACGGCCATGCTGTGCGCCGTCCACAGGCGCCCCCCGCGAATGAGCGCGGAGAAGAGACGGTCGTCGAGCGAGTCGAGGGTGCCGTTGGCGAAGCCGTCGGCGTTGCTGTCGGTCAGGCTCGTGTTGCCGAGGTGATCGACGAGGACGGGGAAGGAGGTGGACGAGACGCTGATGAGAATGTCGGCGGAGATGGTCGGCGTGCCGCCCGGGTTGCTGATGCGGCGCATGATGAGCCGGCCGAAGGCGGCGTTGCTGGTGCCGATGAAATAACCTTCGGTCGCCGCCGGGTCGAAGTTGTCCACGCCGCGCGGCGAGAGCATGCCGTCCGACGTGTTGGGGTCGGGGACGAGCCCGCGGAAGGCGGTCGCAACGACCGGGCCGCCGCTCAGGATCGAGCTCTTGCGGATGACGAAGGCCGTGCAGCCGTTGAAGGCGCTCGTCGTCGCGTCGAACATGTTGCCGCCCGTGTAGAGGGCGTTGTTGTCCATGCCGAGCGAGGGGTAGTCGAAGAACTCGTTCGAGTCGCCGCCGCCGACCGTGTTCTGCTGGACGAAGTAGAACGTCCAGACCGTACCCGCGGTGATGGCGTTGGAGCTGGCCGCGTCGGAGACGGCGATGAGGTAGCGGTTCGGGAGGTCGCCGATGGCGTTCAGGCTCGGTACGTCGATGATGGTCAGGAACCAGCGGCCGGTCGCGCGGTCGTAGCGCACCATCGGGTCGCTCGTGAAGTTGACGTTGAGCGAGCCGCCGGAGACGGGCGTCATCACCGACGCGAAGAAGACATCCGGGTCAGCGTTGATGACGCCGTCGGCCGCGCCCGTCGTCTTGTTGAAGGTGCGCAGGCGGCCGTTGACGAAGACGACGAACTGCGTGGGGCCGACCGCGCCCATCGAGTCGGGCGGGAAGGCGCCGGTGTCGGCGAGCGTCGCGCCGGTGAAGTTGGTGGTGGTGGTCTGCGGCGCGTCGGTGGCCGCGGTGTCGGCCGTAGCGATGCGCGCGGTGGACGTGGGGGTGCGCGCAACGGCCTTCGCGTTCGGGTCTTGCGGCAGGTACTGGCGGCCGGGCAGCTCGTGCTCACGCATCAGGCGCTCGGGGCGCACGAAGGTCGGAGCGTTGGCCTGCGCCACCATGATCTGTTCGGTGGTCTGCTCGACGCCGGGCTCGCCCTCCGTGGGCACGCCGACCTCTTGCTTGCTCGCGGTGACGCCGGTTCCGACGATGCCGCTCCGCTGCTGTGCGTTCAGGCGGGCAGTCATAGCACGGCCGCGTGCGCGGGCGCGTTCGTCTTCACGACGACGCTCTTCGGCCCGCTCGCGCGGGTTCTCCGCTTCGCGGCGCGGTGCCTCGGCGGCTTCACCGCGCGGGACGCGAATGGCCGTGCGCCTCTGGGCGAAAGAGGACGCGAAGGCGATAGTCAATAGAGAGGCGCAGAGCGCCAACACAGCGTAACGGCGCAGGCGTGCGACGTGCGTGCCCGAGGGGGACACGGAGAGCAATTTTCTCATTTATCTAGAACCCTCTTCTTGTGTTCCTTGATCGGATGATTTGGGTGGAGACTTCCGGCGCAACCCCTGGCCCGTTAGGCGGGGACACCCCTGCGGTCTTCCGGAGGTGAGATGCGACCTACTTGTACGTTGAAAGCTTAAAGGGCGAGTCTCAACCCGCAGGTGAGACGGCTGGCTTCCGCGAAGCGACGGGGTTGATTATCTACAGTTCCGGCCAAGTGTCAAACCGAGCTACTACCGGGCGGCGTAGCAGGCGGCGGCACGAAGGGACGGGCGGACAAAGTCAGCGGCACTTCACGATGCGCCCCTCGTTGCCGCGCGTGAGGGTGTACTCGCTGAGCGGCTTTTCAGAGCCTTCGAGCGTCACGCTCAGAGTCATCTGCTCGCCTTCGACGCGCCCCGCAAAACGCGCGGGACGTGCCGTGGGCTCGCGGCCGATACGGATGGGGCCCGGGCCTTCGCGCGTGTACGTGCCCGGCAGATCGAAACGCCCCTCCGAGTCGGTCTCGAAAGGCGCCGCTATCTGCCCGTTGGCGCAGTCGAAGTCGAGAGAGGCCCCGTCGCTGTTCACATTCATGCGCAGATGCGAGCCGCCCCACGCCCCTTCCGTCACACGCCCCGTTTTTGTGTGCACCGTCGTCCTCCTCTTCACACGCCGCGTGCGGCGTCGCTGCGCGGCGTTCGAGTCGCCACCACCGACGAAGCGCGGCGCGCCCGCCGCCTCCACCGTCACGCCCGCCGCACTAAACGCAACGAGCAACGCAAAGCAGCACACGGCGACAGCCATCCACTTTCGACAGTTCATGGTGACATCTTATAACGACTCCACGCCGGTTGCATCGTGCAGGGGGATGGCTTAAAACATTTGAACGTGCCGGATTTGAGATTCATTCTAATCGGCGGGGCCGTTCTCGTGGTGTGTATCATCGCGTGGGGGTTGTTGAGGTCGCGGCGGGGCGGCGGGCCGATGCTGACGCAGACGCAGACGTTGCCGCAGATGAAGGGCTCGCTCGACGCCTCGGCGCGCACTCGCCGCATAGACGTGGCGCTCGGCCGCGAGATGTTGGAGATGTTGGAGACGGGGCGCAGGGCCGAGGCCGTCGCGCTCGTGCGCGAGCGGACGGGGTGGGGCGACGCGGAGGCGGACGCGGCCGTCTTGAAGCTAGAGAATTTGCGGAAGCGTTTGGAGTCGTAAAGGGATGTTCGTCGAAAGCAAGGTGAAGACGAAGCTGCTGCGCCAGATGGGCGAGGCCGTCAAGGACTTCGGGATGATTGAGGACGGCGACCGCGTGATGGTCTGCCTCTCGGGCGGCAAGGACAGCTACACGATGCTCGACCTGCTGCTCGACGTGCAGAAGCGCGCGCCCGTCCGGTTCGAGCTGCTCGCCGTCAACCTCGACCAGAAGCAGCCCAACTTCCCCGCCAGCGTGCTGCCCAACTATCTCAAAGAGCGCGGCGTCCTCTTCCGCATCGTCGAGCGCGACACGTACTCGGTCGTCAAGCGGCTCGTGCCCGAGGGGAAGACCTTCTGCTCGGTCTGCTCGCGCCTGCGCCGCGGGATTCTTTACAACACGGCGGTCGAAGAGGGCTGCACGAAGATCGCGCTCGGCCATCACGCCGACGACATCACGGCGACGTTTCTCTTGAATCTTCTCTACGTCGGCCAGCTTAAAGCGATGCCGCCCGTGCTGCGCTCGGACGACGGCCGCAACACCGTCATCCGCCCGCTTGCATACTGCCGCGAACGGGACATCGCGGAGTACGCCGCGCAGAAAGGTTTCCCCATCATCCCTTGCGACCTCTGCGGCTCGCAGACGAACCTCAAGCGCGCACGCGTCAAGCGCTTGGTCGAAGAGTTGGAGCGCGAGATTCCGCACGTGCGCGCCTCGATGCTGACGGCGCTCACCAACGCCGTCCCCTCGCACCTCTTAGATCCCGCACTCTTCGACTTCAAGTCCTTGCGTGCGGCCACCGGTAACGTCGAAGCCGAACTCGACGCCGCGCTCGGCCACGCCGACCCGGAGGACGCGCCCGCCCTCGTCTCCATCGGTTAAGCAATGGCCGCCCCCCAAAGCACACGCACGTCCGCCGCGAAGAAGGCCAAGCCCTCTGCGAAGAAGGTGAAGGCCGTGCCCGCGTCGAAGTCGAAGGCTGCTAAGAAGTCCGCAGCTAAAGTTAAAGCGACGAAGGCGAAGGTGCCGAAGGACGTGTTGGACTTCGGCGAGTTCCCGGCGGGGTCTGTGACGAGCCAAGAGGTAACGTTGTGCCTGTCGTGCATCTTCAAGCTCTTCACAAATCAGTTGGGGCTCGCGCCGCGCACCGCGTATAACGAGATACGCCGTTACGCGCCGACGGTCGAGGAGTTGACGGCGCGCGAGCCGCAGCGCCCCTTCTTCAAACCGTCGGCTGAGAAGAACCCACACTGCCCCTACTGCGACGCGCCGAAGCGCTGGCACGCTGGCCTGAGCGTCTACCGCGTCGAGGGCGGCAAGGCTTCGGACGCCGCGCGCAAGGCGCTCATAAAAAAGTTGCCGACCAAAGAGGAACAGTTCCTCATCTCTGAAGAGAAGAAGACGGCGCGACAGGTCTTCTTTGAATGGTTGGAGCGGCTCGGGCAGGCGCTCGACTTCGAGACGGACGCGGCGTGGATGTCGGCGGTCGCGCGCGCATACCTTGAGCGGCGCGAGCCGAAGTCAGACTGGGCGGCGGCCTTCGAAGGTGCGCGCGCCGTTCGACGCTCGCAACGCATCGAAGAGGGTTGGGAGCGCGAAGGCGCGCGCCTCTTCCTCGCGCCCGCGCTCTACAACGACGTGCTGCTCGTGCAGTACTTGGTGAGTCGCTCGCACCGCCACGGCGGGCGCACCTTCGAGGGGCGGCTCACCTTGCCCGACCTCGTCGGCCGCATGCGCCGCGGCGGCCATCTCGACGCGCAGGGCATCACCGACCGCGACCGCTTCGACGTGCTCGAACAGCTCGTCGAACACCTCACCGGCGGCGACGCGCCCGCGCGCCTCCACTTCATCACCGACCGCCGCGACCTGCTCAACCGCGCGCATGAACCGATGAAGTAGGAACGCTGAACGATGAACTGTAAGATCTCTTGTCTTTCAGTTCATCGTTCAGCGTTCCTACTTCCTACTTCCCTACCTGTCCATCTTGTTCCAGTGCACGCGCAGCGGCACGGCGAGCGAGGTGTCGCGCAGCTCGAAGATGGCGTAGGACGGCTGCTCGGTCTTAACGAGCTGGTAGATGCCCTCCTGCGTGGTCGTCGAGATGGTGCCTTCGCGGTCGCGCAGATAGCGCGAAGCCTCGGCGACGGTCGGGCGCCCCTCGTTGCGCACGTCGCCGAGCGCATCCACGACGTAGGACTTCAGCAGCTTCGGCCAGTACGAAGCGAAGAGGCGTTGGCTGGCGAACACGTCGGCCCAGACGGGCTGGCCGTTGCGCGCGATGACGACGCCGACGACGCCCGGCTGTAAGACTTCGCGTTCGAGCGCGCGCAGGTAGTCGTCCATCTGCGCGCCGACGCGCCCGCTCTTGTAGACCTCCTGATACGTGTCGGTCGAGTTGGCCGTGCCGAGCTTCGCGTTGTTGGCGCTGACCTCGCTCCACACTTCGCCCTGCGCCTTCTTGTCCTGCGCTGCGGCGCGCAGCTTCGGGTGCGCGACCGCGCCGAGGCTGGAGAACTTCCCGTCGTCAGGCGCCTCTGCGCGCGCCGCCGACCGGCCGCCGCCACCGGAGCTGTAGCTCGCGGTGCGCGGCGTCCAGCGCCCGTGCTCGACGCAGAAGACGTTCAGCGCGACGGGGATGCTGACGGGCGGGATGAGTCTATCCTCCTGCACGATTCTGTCCTGCTTGCCGCCGACGACGACCTCGCCCGCGAGCAGCAACAGCTTCTTGCCCGAGCGGTTGACGAGCGCCAGCTCGTTGACGGACGCGCCGCTGCTGTAGACGACGTTCTGTCGTTGCGCGCTGGCCGCGTTCGCGTGCGGCAGGATGCGCGCCGACTGGCCGCCGCTGCGCTCGGTGATGACGACCGTGCCCGCCTTAGTGCCCTCGTCGAGCGTGATGTAGGCGTCGGAGCCCTGTTGGTCTTGGCCGCGAATGGGGAAGATGGTCAGGTTCTTGTAAGAGACCGGCGCGAGCACCTGCAACTCCTGCTCGCTCGGGCGCCCCTTCGCGCGCGCGGCCTGCGGCCCCGAGGGTAGCGCCAGCACCGCGAGCAGGAGCGCGCACGCGCACAACGTCGCCGCCAAAGTTCTCGAACCCGGAATGAGAGTCATCGTTTGCCTCCTCAAAAGACTGGTCTATTTGGAAATGTCTCGGAGCCTGCGAGGCGGCCGTTCCGGGGCTGACGGTCGCCTCACACTTAAGTGTTCAGACTTGAGAACGCGCGGGGCATGGGGAACTTGCGGGCGTGGGCGGTGTCGAAAGGTCTGTTAAAGATTCACGCAGCAGAGAGGTGCCCACATGAAAGACGCCGGCGCGGAAGCTCAGGCGCGCACGCAGCAGGGGCTCGAAGTGAGTCCGTCGGTCAACGTCACACCGCTCATCGACATTCTGCTCGTGCTGCTGATCATCTTCATGGTCATCACGCCTTTGAAGCCCGCGCGCTTCAAGACGTATGTGCCTCGAATACCCGACAACGAAGAGGTGAAGGTGAGTCGAGAGACTCTCATCGTCTCGGTCGAGCAAGACCTCTCGTTGAAGCTGTTGAAGGGACAAGACGTGGTGGCCGAGGGGACTGTGACCGAGGCGGGCGGGGTGGTTGAGCGGCTGGCTGCGGAGTGGCGCGAGCGCAAGCTAAACGGCGTCTGGAAGCTGGAGCTGGCCGCGCGCACAGACCTCGCGCCCGACGAACGTCTTGAGCGGACGGTCTTCGTCCGCGCCCCGCGCTCCGTTCGCTACGGCGAGGTGGCGCGCGTCATCGACGCGGTCAAGGGCGCGGGCGCGCAGCCCGTCGGCCTCCAGACCGACGAGCTGCCGCAGTAGCGCGCCGAGATTTAGATGGGGAAGCGGCTCTCCAATCCTTCCGCTATCGACAGGTACGTGCCCTTGAGTTGGCTCTCGTACTCGCGCCGGTCGTCGAACAGGCTCCTGACGGCGGTGAGAGGGTTGAGCAGTGTGCCCAGCCGGAACTTGCCGGAGAGTTGATGCGCCTCCCACCAGCCGCACTCGTTGAAGTGGTCGCCCAAGACGGGGAAGTTGTGCTGCCCGACCTCCTTCTCGCGCGTGCCGCGCAGCCGCGTCGTCCAATGCTGTGAAGTGACCGAGACGAGGCCGTCGTTCTCGCCCTCCGCGCGGTGCTTAATCACTTCCCAAGCTAACTGAAGCGGCGTGAAGACGCGGTCGCGCTCATCCTCCCAGCAGGCGTAGGTCTGATAGAAGACTTCGTTGTCGGCCTCGGCCGGCTCGGCGCGCGCGTTGAACTCGGCGCAGTTGGCGGAGGTCAGGTTCAAAAAGCCTTCGAGGTCTATCACGCGGTCGAGTCGTTCAAGCTCCTGCTCGCCGCGATGCTCGCGCCCCCAATCGGCGAAGTCCGACCCGAGGTGCGGCGTGCCGATGGTGGTCAGGCTGCACACGCGTTGCGCCATGCCGAGGTCAACGATCATGTGGCGCGCGTCCAAGCCCCCCATGCTGTGCGCGATGATGTGCGCCTTCGTGTGCGGCGAGGCGGCAAGAAGGATGCGCTCGACCTCTGCCTTCAGTTCCGCGGCGCGGTCGCCGACGCTCTCGGCAAAGCCGACGGTCGTGTGGTGCACGTCGAAGCCGTGTGGTGCGAGGTGGCTCTGGATGTTTCTGAAGTAGTGAAGGTGGTCTGTGATCGAGTCGTCGTCGAGCCCGAGCCGTTGGACGAAGTGCTCGCGGAGGAAGTCGAAGCGCGCGATGCCGTGAGCAAGAATGATGGGGTAGGTCGGCATGATGTCTCCTTCAACTGAGGTCACGGAAGAAGGCGGCGAGGCCGTGCGGTCGCCGGACGCCCCGGCGGCGAGACTTTATCACGCGCACTTCATCACGGATAAAAAATGTTCGAGAGCAGATGGCAGTAGGCAGTAAGCAGTTGAAAGCCCTGCTGTCGAGAACGCTGAATCTATTTTTCAACGTCCAACACGCGAAGCAACTGCGTACTGCCATCTGCCTACTGCCATCTGCTTATCCTTTCGCCTCGCGGGCGCGCCCCTCGTCGGTGGGGTCGGGGCCGCGGGAGGTGACGGCCGAGGCGTCCGCCGCGGGCGGGCGGCGCTTGTAGCGATGCGTGACGGGGCGGCGCCGGCCGATGCCGATGGCGTTGCGCGAGATGATGAGCGTCGGCGGGAGCTGGCGCCGCTTGAACTCGTTGGCCGGCGACTCGACGCGGTTGAGAATATCGTAGACGAGCGCGCTCGCGTGCCCCTCCGCAACGATCTGCTCGGGCGCATACTTCCTTTCGAAGTAGAGCCGCAGGACGGGGTCGAGCATGTCGTAGGACGGAAGACTCTGGTCGTCGAACTGATCAGGCGCCAGCTCGGCCGACGGGCGCTTGTCGATGATGGCGCTCGGTATCAACTCGCCCCCGCGATTGATCTGCCGCGCGAGGTCGTAGACCTCCGTCTTGAGCACGTCGCCGATGACCGCGAGCCCGCCGTTCGTGTCGCCGTAGAGCGTGCAGTAGCCGAGCGCCAGCTCAGACTTGTTGCCGGTCGAAAGGAGCAGCCGCCCCTCCGCGTTCGAGACGGTCATCAGGATGTTACCGCGCAGGCGCGATTGCAGGTTCTCGGCCGCGAGCGATTCGCCGCCGCGCTTGGGGCTGGTCAGTCCCATCTCCTTCGTCAGCACCTCGAAGGCCGAGCTGATGGGTCGCTCTAGGACAGGCATCCCGAAGTTGCGGCCGAAGGCGATGGAATCCTCGACGCTCCCGCGCGAGGAGAAGGGCGACGGCATCATCACGCCGAGCACGTTCTCCGCGCCCATGGCCTCGCACGCGAGCGCGGCGACGACGGCCGAATCAATCCCGCCCGAGAGCCCGAGCACGGCGCGCTTAAATCCGTTCTTGCGCGCGTAGTCGCGGATGCCTAAGACGAGCGCCTGCCTGATCGTCTCGATGTCGTCGCCGGGAAGACACGTCTCGTCGCGCACGCCGCAGTCGAGTTCGACGGTGGCGACGAACTCCTCAAAGGGCGGCGCTTGCAGAATCGTCTCGCCGCGGCAGTCGGTGACAAGCGAGGCGCCGTCGAAGAGGACGCCGTCGTTGCCGCCGACGAGGTTGACGTAGACCACGGGGAGCCCCGACACCTTCGAGCGGTGCTGAACCATCGAGCAGCGCTGCCTCATCTTACCCTTGTTGAAGGGCGACGCGTTGGGCGAGACGATGACGGTCGCGCCCAATTCAATCACCTCGTCGGTCGGGTCGTGCGCGTAGAGCCGCTCCTTCCAGAACGTCTTGTCGTTCCAGAAGTCTTCGCAGACGACGACGCCCAGACGCTCCTTCCCCACCCCGAAGAGCCGCCGCTGCTCGCCCGACTGAAAGTAGCGCGGGTCGTCGAACACGTCGTACTCGGGCAGCAAAGTCTTGTCTGCGAAGCCCAGCAGCTCGCCGTCGCGGATGACGGCCGCCGAGTTGAAGAGCTTGCGCCCGTGCACGGCGCCGGTCGGCCGCACGGTGCCGACGACGGCCGTCAGCCCCTTCGTTGCAGGGATGATTCTTTCAAGCGGCTTCAGCGCGGACTCGACGATGTCGCGGTCTAAGAACCAGTCGAGCGACGTGTACCCTTGCACGCACGCCTCCGGAAAGACGACGAGGTCTGACCGCTCCTCCCTCGCCTGCCCGATGGCGCGCACGATGCGCTCCGTGTTCCCCTCAAAGTCCCCGTTCGTCGTATTAATCTGCCCGATGGTGACGCGCATGGGCGGGATTCTATCACCGATTCGTCGGCCGCCTCATCTCGTCTCAGCTTTCAAGGACTCAACGAAAGTCCTTGATGAGCATCACGTCGTAGAAGGTGTCGCCGCGTGCGACGGCGAGCTGGCGGCCGTCGCGCGACCACGCGGCCCAGAAAATCCGGTCGGACTTCCAGTCGGTCAGAGGCCGCGGCTTACCGCCGTCGAGCGGCACCGTCCAGAGGTTCGTGACGTTCTCCGAATCCTTAAAGACGACGAGCGCGCGGCCGTCCGGCGCCCAGTCCGCGCTGTATGTGTCTTTGGGCGAGTCGAGGATGCGGACGGGCTCGCCGCCGGCCGAAGGCGCAAGCTCGATCTTCGCTGGCGCGTCCGGGCTCTCGCGGTGGTAGTAGAGCAGGAGGCTGCCGTCGGGCGAGAGAACGGCGGAGCCGGTCTCCTTGTGCGTCAACTGCTCGGGCGTGCCGCCGTCGATGGAGATGCGCCACATCACACGCTTACCCGTCGAGTCGGCCGACGAGTCGTAGACCCAGCGGCCGTCGGGCGAGACCTGTGGGAAGCTGAACTGCCCCGAGTTGCGCGTCAGCCCTACCGGCGCGCTGCCGTCGGCGTTCATGCGCCAGATGCTCCAGCCGGCGCTGCGGTTCGTCTCAAAGACGATGTAGCGCCCGTCGGGCGAGACGAAGGGATAGTTGTTGGCATCGGTGCCGAAGGTCAGTTGCTTCGGCGCGCTGCCGTCGGCGTTCATGACCCAGATGTCGAAGTAGCCGCTCGTGCGCGAGGTGTAGACGACGTGCCCGTCCGGCGTCCAAGCGCACCCGGTGTCCCCGTTCTCGCGCCCGGTCGTGACCTGCCGCGCGCCCGCGTAGTCGCCGCCCGTCACGACCCAGACGTTCGAGCGCGCCTCGCTCCTCGTGGCGACTAAGGTCTTGCCGTCGGCCGTCAGGCTGAGACTGTCGAACTGGTTCGAGTCGTTGGTGAGCTGGCGCGGCTCGCCTCCGGGGTAGGCGAGCTGCCAGATTTGCGCGGGCGTGCCGGGTGGGGATGCGCGGTCGCGTGCGGCGACGAGCAGAGCGCTGCGGTCGGGCAGCCACGCCAAGCCGGTGATGGCGCGCCAAGGCGCCGCCGAGATGATCGTCTCCTGCCCGTCAGAGACGCGCGTCTCGCCGACGTGCGTGTAATAGCCCTCCTTGTCCGCGCCGAAGAAGGTGTAGGCAATCGTCTGTCCGTCGGGCGCCCAAGCGAGGTTTCTCAACTCCTCCGGCGGCTTGCGCACGGCGAGTTGCTGCTCGCCGGTGCCGTCGGCCTCGGAGATGATGATAGCCGACTCCTTCGTCTTCCCGTCGATGCGGACGAAGGCGAAGCGCCGGCCGTCGGGCGAGAAGGTGACGGCGCCGTCCACATCATGATTCAGGCGGCGTGTGGCGCCGCCGAGCAGCGGCACGCGGTAGAGGTCTTTGACCAGCATGCCGCCCGCGCCGCTGATGTAGTAGAGATAGTTGCCGTCGGGCGAGAAGGTCAGCCCCCGATAGTTCTGATCGGGCGCGGCCGGCACAATCTCTTTGTCGCTCGGCTCAACCACCTGCCGGAGATGGATGCTCCGCCGCGTGCCGTCGTTGAAGACGTAGGCCACCAAGCGCCCGTCCGGCGAGATGACCGCCTCGCGCGCGCGCCCCGAGTCGGTCAGCGTCTTGATCTTCATCGACGCGCGTGCGTCTGCCGGCGCGGCCGGATTGCTCCGCACGAATCTGTAGACGGCGAAGCCCGCGCCCGCGAGCACGACGGCGCCGAGCGCGGCGGCGACAATCCACCCGCGCCTCCCGCTCGAAGCCGCGGCGAGGTCGCCCGCCCCTGTGGGCTGCGTCAGACCCGCGCCCGTGATGGTCGAGCGCACGCCGGACGCGCTCGCCGCCCCCGGCTGCGTGAGGGTGGCGCCGCCCGTCACTTCAAGTCCCGGGCTTGTCGAGTTCGGCGCGACGGAGTGGTCGAGGTGCGCGCCCGCGTCCACGCGCCGCTTGAGCCGCTGGAGCTTGGCGAACATCTGCCGTGTCGTCAGACGCGCCTCGCGGTCTTTGGCGAGCGCGTCGGAGACGATCTCCTGCAAGAGGTCGGGCACTTCGGGCAGGTAGGCCGAGAGCGGCGGCGGCTCGTCGTCCTGTATGGCGACGATGGTGTGGCTCGCAGACTTGCCGCGGAACGGCAGATGCCCCGCCAGCATCTCGTAGAGCACGACGCCCAAACTCCAAACGTCGGTGCGCGCGTCCACCTCTTCGCCGCGCGACTGCTCGGGGCTCATGTATGAGACGGTGCCGAGCACTGTGCCCGCGCCGGTCTGCGCGAGCGCGCGCGTCGCCGCCTCCGTGTCCACGCTGCCCGCGGGGCCGCCCGTCAACTTGGCGAGCCCGAAGTCCAGAACCTTCACGTAGCCGTCGCGCCTGACCATCACGTTCTCGGGCTTCACGTCGCGATGGACGATGCCCTGCCCGTGCGCCTCGACGAGCGCCGCGGCGATCTGCGCGACGAGGTCGAGCGCCTCGCCGAGCTTCAACTGGTGCGACTTCAGATGCGCGCGCAGCGTCGAGCCATCGACGAACTCCGTGGCGAAGAAGCGGCGGCCGTCGGCGGTCTGGCCGATGTCGTAGACGGTGATGATGTTCGGATGATTGAGGGCCGAAGCGGCCAGCGCCTCGCGCCCGAAGCGTTCGAGCCGTCGCGCGTCGGCGGCCACCTCCACGGGCAGGAACTTCAAAGCGACGGGGCGACGCAGCTCCGCGTCCTGCGCCAGATAGACCTCGCCCATCCCGCCCGCGCCGAGCAGTTGCTTGACCTCATACTTGCCGACGCGCATCCCCGCTTCGAGTGTCATACGCCCTCAGCCTCTGGAATCGGACAGGAGCGGCGCACATTCTAAATCAGTTTTCAGTTTTCAGTTGTCAGTTTTCAGCAGCCCGCGCTCAGTCGGCCTCTCGCGCTCCTTCCGGTAATTGAAAACTGACAACTGAAAACTGAAAACTACTTCTTCCCATGTCCGCCGCCGCCGGGGGTTTCGATGCGGACGCGGTCGCCGGGTTTGAGGTCTTGGGAACCTTTGGCGGCGAGCTTTAGGGTTCGAGTTCCGCGGATGATGGAGTCGCGTCCGGGACGGCCGTCACAGCCTCCGTCGAGGCCGTAGGGGGCGCGTGCGCGGCGGTCGGCGAGAAGCGACATGCGCGCGGGGACGAGCGTCTCAATCTCTCTCACCACGCCGTCGCCGCCTCTGTGTCGCCCGCGCCCGCCCGAGCCGCGGCGCAGGCGATAGGCGCGCACGCGCAAGGGGTAGGCGTACTCCAAAGCCTCGGCCGGCGTGTTCAGGCTGTTGGTCATGTGCGTGTGAACGCCCGAGACGCCCGCGACGTTGGGGCGCGCGCCCATGCCGCCCGCGACCGTCTCGTAGTAGGCGAACTCTCGACCGTTGCGCGGGTCGCGGCCTCCGATGGTCAGGTTGTTCATCGAGCCTTGGCTCGCCGCCGGGATGCGTTCGGGGAGAGCCCCGGCCAGAGCCTTGAAGAGCACGTCCACGATGCGCTGCGAGGTCTCGACGTTCCCGCCCGCGACCGGCGCGGGATGCGCGGCGTTGACGATGGTGCTGGCGGGCGCGACGACCTCAATCGGCTCCATCAGCCCCGCGCTCGCGGGCACCTCCTCGGCGCCGACCAGACAGCGGAAGACGTAAGCGACGGCCGAGACCGTGATGGCCTCGACGGCGTTGACCGGCCCCGCGACCTGCGGCGCGCTGCCGCGGAAGTCAACGACGGCGCGCTCGCCCTTCACTTCGACGCGCACGCGCAAGATAACTTCGCCTTCACTCACGCCGTCGGAGTCGAGCGCGTCCTCAGCCTCGTAGACGCCGTCGGGAACTGAGCCGACGGTCGCGCGCATCATGCGTGCCGAGTACTCGATCAAGTGCTGCGCGTACTCCCCGGCCTCGGCCCTCCCCGCGCGCCCGACTATCTCAAGGAGCCGCGCCGCGCCCGTCTTCAGAGAACCGACCTGCGCCTCGAAGTCCGCGCGCCGCTCGCGCTCGACCCGCACGTTCGCCATGAGCAGACGCATCACGTCTTCATTCACGCGCCCTCCGACGACGAGCTTCACGGGAGGAATCCTCAAGCCCTCGCCGTACACGTCGGTCGCCATCCCCATCGACCCCGGCGTCGCCCCCCCGATGTCCGCGTGGTGCGCGCGATTCGCGACGTAGAAGAGGGGAGAGCAGGCAGATGGCAGGTGGCAGTTGGCAGTTGAAGAGCTTGTGTCGCCTGTCGTCTGGGATTCTTTACCTTTACCAACACGACGCGCGCTCATTGTCTTCTTCTTACTGCCAACTGCCTTCTGCCAACTGCCTTCTGCGTCGAAGACTCCGGAGACGAGCGTCACGTCGGGCAGGTGCGTGCCGCCCGCGAAGGGGTCGTTGAGGACGACCACGTCGCCGGGGCCGATGCTCGTCTCGCGGAGCGCGGCGGCGACGGCCATCGGCATCGAGCCGAGATGGACGGGCATGTGATCGCCCTGCGCGATGACCGAGCCCGCGCGGTCGAAGACGGCACAGGAGTAGTCACGCCGCTCCTTGATGTTCGGCGAGTGCGCAGTGCGCCGGAGCGTCAGCCCCATCTCTTCGGCGACCGAGGTGTAGAGCGCGCGGTAGATCGCAAGCGTCGTCGGGTCGAAGCCCTTGCTCTTCTTCATAATTCGATGATGAGATTGCCGAGCCTGTCCACGAACGCGCGCGTGCCTGCGGGGACGAGCGTGGTTGAAGAGTATTCCGTGACGACGCACGGCGACTTGAGACGCGCGCCCGCGTGCAGCTCCTCGCGACGATAGACGGCCACGTCGCGCGCGCCTTCGTCAAAGTGGACGCGCGCCGTATGGCTCGGCTTGACGTTTAAGTTTGCGGTCTGCGCGCGGCGCGGCCTCGCCTCTTTCAACTCTTCGACGAGTCCCGCCGAGCGTAGACGTGCGCTCACCACCTCGACCGCGTCGGCCGTCTGCGCGTAGCCGTAACGCGCCTCGTGCTCGCGGTGGAAGCGCTCGACCACGCGGCGCCCTCCCTCCCAAGCTATCTCAAGCTCGAAGGACTGCCCCGCGTAACGCGCCGCGATTGTCCGCTCGTGACTCTGACGTTCGTCCCCGAACCCCTCGCGTTTGAGCGCCGCCCGCGCCTCGCGCTCCATCTCACGGAAAGCGCGCTCGACGCGCGTGGCAGTCTGCGTGCGCGTGTCACTGCCGACTTCGAGCATGAGCGTGCGACTCAGACTCTTCAACACGTCGGCGCGCAGACAACCCAGCGCGGAGAGAGCACCCGGCGCTTGCGGCACGAGCACGCGCGGCACACGCAGAGAGCGCGCCAACTCCACCGCATGCAGTCCGCCCGCGCCGCCGAACGTGACGAGCGTGCAACCCCTCGGGTCGAACCCGCGCTCGACCGAGACGGCGCGAAGCGCTCTCTCCATCCCCGCGTTGACCACGCGCACGACCCCGAGCGCCGCTTCGACGGCCGACACCGCGCGACCGCTCGCCGCACTCATCTCGCGCGCAAGTGCTGTTAACGCTCCGGCCGCGCGACTCTCATCCAACTCGAACTCGCCGCCGAGCAAGTCCGCGCCGCCGAACCTTCCCAGAACTAAGTTCGCGTCCGTCACCGTCGGCAACTCCGAGCGGCCGTAGCAGGCGGGCCCCGGCACGGCCCCCACCGACTCCGGCCCGACGCGCAAACTTCCGCCCGCGTCCACGCGCGCAATCGAGCCGCCGCCCGCACCCACGGTGTGTATGTCGAGCACGGGCACGGCCACGGGCAGACCCGCCACGCTCGCCTCGTTCGTCAGACGCAGACGCCCGCCCGCGACGAGCGCCACGTCGGTCGAGGTGCCGCCCATGTCGAACGTGATGATGTCCTCGAAGCCGGCCGCGCGCGCCGCGTGCGCCGCGCCCACGACGCCGCCCGCCGGCCCCGACAGAATCGTCCGCACGGGCTCGACGGCCGCCGCGCGCGCAGAGATGCTCCCGCCCGACGACTGCATCACGCGCAAACGCCGCCCCGCGACGTGCGCGCCGAGCCGCCCGAGGTAAGAGCCCATTAAGGGTTGCAGGTATGCGTTGATGGTGACGGTCGAGGTGCGCTCGAACTCTCTGTACTCGGGAAGGATTCTGTGCGAGACGGAGAGCGGCACGCCTTCGAGTGCGGCGCGCAGCTCACGCTCGATGCTTCGCTCATGCTCAGGCCGCGCAAACGAGAAGAGCAGACAGACCGCGACCGACTCCGGCCGCGCGCGCTTCAACTTCTTGATGAGAGCCGCGATCTCTTCCGTCTTCAACTCTTCGACCACCGAGCCGTCCGACGCCACGCGCTCGCGCACGCCGAAGCGTAGACGGTCTTCGACGAGCGGCGCGGGGCGCGTCCATCCGAGGTCGTACAGACTCCCGCGCGCCTGTCGCCCGATGACGAGCACGTCCTCGAACCCCGCGGTCGTGACGAGCGCCGCGCGCGCGCCCTTGCGTTCGAGCAGCGCGTTCGTCCCCACGGTCGTCCCGTGCACGACTTCGAGTTCGCGCTGGGCGACGCCCGCCTCGCGCGCCGCGCGCCTCAAGCCCTCGACGATGGCGCGTGAAGGATCGTCCGGCGTCGAAGGGACTTTAAAAATCCGCGCCCGCCCGCCCGCGTGATAGAGGAAGTCCGTGAACGTCCCGCCCGTGTCCACGCCCACGCGCACCCTGTCGCCCTTCGTCATTAGAGTGTCGGGCGCTGCCAGCCGCCCGTGGCGCGTTCGACTGCGAGGGCGGCGGCCAGCGCCACGTCCTCGCGCCACGGTCGCGCGACGAGTTGCGCGCCGAGGGGCAGACCTTCCGGAGAGGTGCCGGCGCGCACGACCGCTCCCGGCCAACCCGTCATGTTGTAGATCATCGTGTAGCTGAAGAAGAGCTGATTCTCCCGGTCGAACGTCGTCCCGTGCGGCATCGCCGCGCGCGCACACGGCGGGCAGATAAGGAGGTCGTAGTCGCGCATGAACGAGAGCATCTCGGATCGCCACGCGTCGAGCTGAAAGACAAGCGCCGTCAACTCGCCCGCCGTCAGGCTCACCTGCCCCATGACTTCGAGCAGGCGCGTCATCAGAGGGCTCGTCTCCGAAGTGCCCGACAGCAGCAACAACATCCGCAGCCCCGCGCCGGAGTCCGCGCCGTAGAGCCCGAGCAGCAGTTGATAAGCGTCGGCCGGCACGGGCGGTCGCGCCTCGACCACTTCGGCGCCCGCGTCTGCGAGCACGCGCGCCGCGTCGCGCACGACCGCGGCGATCTCTTCGGTCGGAGAGACGATGCCGTTGTCTGTGTGGAAGGCGACGCGCAACTTCTTCAAGTCCACTTCCCTGTGGTCGCCGAGCGGGACGGGTGCGACGGTCGGGTCGCGCCAGTCCGTGCCGCAGAGCAGGGGGAGCGCGAGCGCGAGGTCTTCGACGCGGCGCGCGAGCGGGCCGATCTGCCAGATGGAGTCGAGCAGTCCGCCCATCGGCGGGAAGTGTCCCGTGCGCGGCGTGCGCCCCGTCGTCGGCTTCAAACCCGCGATGCCGCAGAAGTGCGCGGGCACGCGGATGCTCCCGCCCGCGTCGCTCCCCAACCCCAGCGGCGACATCCCAGAGGCGATGGCCGCGCCTTCGCCGCCGCTGCTGCCGCCGGGTGTGCGCGACGTGTCGTAAGGGTTGTGCGTGCGACCGTAGACGAGGTTGTCGCTCTCGAAGGCGAGCGAGATTTCGGGGACGTTGGTCTTGCCGAGGATGACCGCGCCCGCCGCCTTCAGGCGCGCGACGCCGGCCGCATCCTGTTCCGGAACGTATGCGGCGCGACCGCTCGTGCCGCCCGCCGAGACGATGCCTTCGGTCTCGAACGCGTCCTTGATGGTGACGGGGACGCCGTGCAGAGGCCCCCACTCTTCGCCGCGCGCACGCGCCTCGTCGGCCTCGCGCGCACGGCGGCGAGCCGCGTCAGCCGTCAGGTGCACGACCGCGTTGAGCTTCGGGTTCACCTCCTCGATGCGCGCCAGATACGCCTCGACGACTTCAACCGAAGAGACTTCGCCGCCCCGTATCGCGCGCGCCAGCTCGGACGCCGAAGCGTAGATGATTTCGTCCATGACTTCTCCCTTAAGATAGTAGGCAGTAGGCAGATAGCAGTAGGCAGTTGAAAGCCCCGCCGCCGGAAATCCTGATTCAAACTTTCAACTCGCCCAACGCGGAGCGACTGCCTACTGCCATCTGCCTACTGCCTACTGTTTATCCCCCGGCTCCCACGCATTCATGAACTGGCGGAGGGCGACGATCTTGCCGAGGTGGTGCGCGGTGTGTGTGGCAAGGCTGACGAGCGCGTTCGCCATCGTGTAACCGCGGTCGGTCTCGTGCTTCAGGCGCTCGGGCGACTCAGTCCACCACAGAGCCTTCTCGATCCCCGCGAGGAACTCCGCGACGAGCACCTCCCACTCCTCTTGGCTCGCGGGCGGCTGCTCGGGATAGACGTGCCCCTTCTGCCACAGTTCGTAGAGCGCCTCGTCGCGATAGACGATGATTGACTGCCAGCGGTTCGTGTGCCAAAGCTCCTCGTAGATGGTGTGTGACTGCGCCGACGGCCTGCGCGTCACCTGTTCGAGCGTGAGCCCCGCCACAATCCGTTCCCGAGCCGCGAACTCGCCGTCCTTGAAAAGGTGTTCCCACTTCTGCAACGTCGAACGACCTCCGTCAATTAAGTTTGCACGTCAGCGCGGCAGCGTCTCCGCCAGCAGGCGGAAGACGTTCCCGCCCATGATCGCGCCGACCTCTTCATCCGTGAACCCTTCTGCAAGCAGAGCGTCGGTGACGAGGACGACGCCCGTCGTATCGAAAGGCTCCTTGACCGCGCCGTCAAAGTCCGAGCCGAGCGCGACGTGCGCGACGCCGACGACGTTCGCCGCGTGTCGTATCGCACGCGCGACGGCGCGCGCGTCCACTCCGCACGTGGCCGCGTCCCAGTAGCCGATGCCGATGACGCCGCCCTTCGCTGCTATCTTACGCAACTGCTCGTCGCTCAGGTTCCGGTTGTTGTCGCACGTGCCGCGCACGCCCGTGTGCGAGACGACTAAGGGTCTGGTCGCAACTGCGACCACGTCGTCAATCGTCGCGGCCGAGGCGTGCGCCAAATCGACGAGCATCCCGCGCGCCTCCATCCGGCGCACCATCTCGCGCCCCTTCTCCGTCAGCCCCGTCTTGCCGACGCCGTGCGCCGAGCCGCCCCACTCGTTATCGTAAAAATGCGTCGGCGCCATCATGCGAAAGCCCGCGTCGAAGAGCACGTCCACGTTGGCGACATCACCTTCGAGCGGATACGCGCCCTCTATGCCGAGCAGCCCCGCGACCAACTGCGGATCGCTGCGGCGCCGCTCGACGAAGCGCGCGAGGTCGTCGGCCGTCCTGATGACTGTGAAGCGCCCGCCCGAGCGTTGCGCTGCTTCGTTCAGCTTGCGCGCCTGAAAGAGCGCGCGCTCGCGCAGGCTCCGCAGCGTGCTGAGCGGCCAGCGCTCCGCGAACGCGATAGCGGTAACGCCGTCGAGCCCTTCGGGGTTGCTGTCGTAGTTGGGGGCGTAGGGCGTGTGACTGACGACGGTGAAGAACTGTAACGCGACGCCGCCCTCCGCAAGCCTCGGCACGTCAAC
>JBJMGQ010000500.1:0-4133 GCA_045807845.1 Pyrinomonadaceae bacterium
AAAAGCAGGCTCGTCTCTTCTTCGTCGAGCGAGACGGAGAGCGTGTCGGCGGACGCCTCCGAATTGACCCCCTCGGGGACGTCTAAGGGTACGGGCGCCGGCAGCTCCCAGCGCGAGTCGCACCAGTAGTCGGCCTCGCGCCGCATCTCTTCCGACCAAGCATGCTCCGTCAGACGCTCGGCCCAACGCTTGAACGAGGTGCTCTTCGCGGGGAGGCGCACGGGCTCGCCCCGGCTCAGTTGGTTGTAGGCCGTCTGTAAATCTTCGAGCAGGATGCGCCACGACACCGCGTCCACCGCGAGATGATGGATGCTGAGCAGGAGGCGCGCCGCACGCCCCGCGCCGAGTTGATAGAGCGCGACACGCAGGAGCGGGCCGGACGAAAGATTGAGACTGGCTTGCAGCCGGCGCGACGCATCCTCAATCAGTCTCTCGTGCGCGCCGGGGGGCAGCTCGGAAAAATCGAGCTGCGTGAAAGGCGTGTCGTCAACGTTGTCCGCGCCCGCGTTGAACTGTCGCCAGCCGGTCGCCCCGCGCGTGAAGCGCAGGCGCAAAGCGTCGTGATGGACGAGGAGCGCGCGCACGCTCCGCTCGACGAGCGCAGGGTCTAAAGTCTCACGCACTTCGAGCAGCACCGACTGGTTGAAGTAGTGCGGCTCGGCGAACTCCTCTTCAAAGAACCAGGACTGAATGGGCGTGAGCGGCACGGGGCCTGTGACGGTCGCGCGTGCGTCTTCGGTCGCGGCTGTTGCGGGTGCGTGTGTCGCGGCGCTCAAGTCTGCCGACGCCGCCAGCTCTGCGATGGTCGGGCGCTCGAAGACTTCGCGCGGCGTGAGTCGCAGGGCCACCTGATGCGCTCGGGCGATAATCTGTAGACTCATCACCGAGTCGCCGCCCAGCTCGAAGAAGTCGTCGTTGATGCCGATGGGCGCGACGCCGATGACCTCTTGCCAGATGCGAACAAGCTCGTGTTCCAGCTCGCTCCGCGGCGCGGCGTACTCGGCCTTCAGCGACCCACGCGCGTAGCTCGCGCGCGCGTGGGGCTCGGGCGTCGCTTCCCTCACCTCTTCGGGCGCGTGCGGCAGGTCAACCCAGAAGAACCGGCGCTCGAAGGGGTAGGTCGGGAGGCTCACGCGTTGGCGGCGTTCGGGCGCGTGGAAACGCTTCCAGTCAATCCGCACCCCCGCGAGCCACATCCGACCGAGCGCGGACAAGAGTGCGACCGAGTCGTCGTCGTTTGAGTCTGCGCCGTGTGCTTGTGAGTCTTCGATGCTAAAGCAGGAGAGCATCAACGGCTCCGCACCTTCGCTCCGGCGGCGGGCGACAAGCTCGCGCGTCATGCGCCCCGCGCCGAGTTCGAGCAGGATGGAGCCCGGCCTCTGTAAAAATTCTTCCAACGCCGCCCGGTCGAGCCGCGAGAGCGGAAGGTCGTTTGCGCGCGCCAGTCGCTTTAAGACCTCTTCAACGTCGGCCTCGCCCCGCGCGCAGACGGCTGCATACTCGCCGACTCCTTCGCCGAACGAGGCCGCGGGCACGACGCCCCACTCCATCCACAGACGCGCCAGCGCGTGCGCGAAGACGAACGCCGCCGCACGCGCCACACGTGGCTCACGCAGACGACGACGGGCTTCGGCCCCGCCCGTCGAGACAAGCTCACGCAGGTCGAAGGAGAGTGATGCGCGCAGCAGTTCGCTGCACCGCTCGAACTCGCGCCGGAACGCGGGCTCGCGCGTGTACAACTCGGCGCATGCGCGCGGGTGCGGCTCGAACTCGCCGGGGAAGAGGAGAACGAGCGGCGGCGTCTTCCCCGTTGAAGTAGCGTCGAAGACGCGCGCGGCGTCGGGCGCTTCGAGCGCAAGCAGCGCGTCGTCGCGGTCGCGGCAGACAAGGACGCGGCGCTCCTCGAAAGCACGCCGCCCGACCTGAAGCGTGTAGGCCACGTCCGCGAGGTCGAGCTGCGGGTGCGCGTCGAGATGTGCGCGCAGGTTGCGCGTTGCCGCATCCAGCGCCGTGCGCGTGTGCGCCGAGACGACGAGCAGTTGGTGCGTCTGTCTCGACTCTTCCGAAGGCTCGCGGGGCGGAGCCTCTTCGAGGATGACGTGCGCGTTCGTCCCGCCGATGCTGTATGCGTTGACCCCTGCGCGTCGAGGCGTGTCCGCACGGCGCCAGTCGTTCAGCCGCGTGTTGACGAAGAAGGGGCTGCTCGGAAAGTCTATCTGCGGGTTGGCCTCGGCGAAGTGCAGGCTCGGCGGGATGGACTTGTGCTTGAGCGCGAGCACCGTCTTGAAGAGCCCGGCCATGCCGGAGGCGGCGTCGAGGTGGCCGACGTTGGTCTTGACCGAGCCGACGGCGCAGAAGTTATCCCGCTTCGTCCCGGCGCGGAACGCTTTCGTCAGCGCGGCGATCTCGATGGGGTCGCCGAGCGGTGTGCCCGTGCCGTGCGTCTCGATGTAGCCGATGGACTCGGCCTCGACGCCCGCCACGGCGAGAGCTTCGGCCACGGCCTCGGACTGCCCTTCGACGCTCGGCGCGGTGTAGCCGACCTTGAGCGAGCCGTCGTTGTTGACGGCCGAGCCGCGAATGACGGCGTGTATCTGGTCGCCGTCGGCCAGCGCGTCCTCCAAACGCTTGAGCACCACGACGCCGACGCCGTTGCCGCCGACCGTCCCTCGCGCGCCGGCGTCGAAGGCGCGGCAGTGGCCGTCGGGCGAGTTCATCCCGCCCTCCTGATATGTGTAGCCCGTGCGTTGCGGGATGATGATCTTGGCTCCGCCCGCCAACGCCACGTCGCACTGGTAGCCGAGCAGACTCCGGCAGGCGAGGTGGACGGCGACGAGCGAGGTCGAGCACGCGCTCTGCACAGTGAGGCTCGGCCCCTTCAGGTTCAACTTGTAAGAGACACGCGTGGTGAGATAGTCCTTGTCGTTGCCGATGCTGATCTGGAGCGGTTCGAGGACGGCGAGCAGCTCCGGGTGCGAGTAGATGTTGACGAGATATGTGTTCGTGGCGCAGCCGCCGAAGACGCCGACGCGCGCCTGCTCCTGCCGCGCGTCGTAGCCCGCCGCTTCGAGCGCCTCCCAAGCGCATTCGAGGAAGAGGCGATGTTGCGGGTCGGTGATCTCGGCCTCGCGCGGGGAGAGGCCGAAGAAGGCCGCGTCGAACCACTCGATGTCCGCGAGCACGCCGCGCGCGCGCACGTACCGCTCGCTGCCGGAGAGTTCCGGCTCGACGCCCTCTGCCGCCAGCTCCTCGTCGTTGAAGAAGGAGATGGACTCGACGCCATCGCGCAGGTTGTGCCAGAACTCTTCGAGGTTGCGCGCGCCGGGGAAGCGTCCCGCCATGCCGATGATGGCGACGCCTTCCGCGGCATCGAAAGATTCCGCGCCGCTCATCGGTTCTCCGGCCGCCGCTTGGCGCGCAGCCTGTCCCGCTCCATCCGCTCTCTCTGGCGGCGCGCGCGTGCGCGCACATCCTCCGCCGCGTCCTCTTCAACACCACGGTCTACGCGCTGAAGCGAAGCCGCAAGCGCGCTCACGGTCGGATGCTTGAAGAGGTCGATGATGTTGAGAGTGACGCCGAGACTCTCCCTGAGCCTGCCGAGCACACGCACCATGAGCAGCGAGTGGCCGCCGAGGTCGAAGAAGTTGTCTTCGACGCCGACGCGCTCGACGCCGAGAGCCTCCTGCCAGATGTCGGCAATGGTCTGTTCGACCTCGGTCTGCGGCGGGACGTAAGCCTGCGCGAGTTTCGGCCGCACGTTGTCGGGCGCGGGCAGAGCCTTACGGTCGAGCTTGCCGCTCGGCGTCAACGGCAGCGCCTCAAGCCGCACGAACGCCGACGGAATCATGTACTCCGGCAACCGCTCCGCCAACTTCTCGCGCCACTCCGACGCCGTTAACTCCTCCTCGCCCTCGCCCCACACCACGTAGGCCACCAACCGCCGGTCGCCTCCCGCTCCCTCCCGCACTACCACCGCCGCCTCCCGCACTCCCTCTCTCCCGCGCAACGCTGCCTCCACCTCGCCCAACTCAATCCTAAAACCACGCACCTTCACCTGCGTGTCCGTCCGCCCCAGATACTCGACCTCTCCACTCTCCCCGTAGCGCGCCACATCTCCCGTCCGATACAACCTC
>JBJMGQ010000501.1:0-5018 GCA_045807845.1 Pyrinomonadaceae bacterium
CTTGACGCATCCGTCCTTTAGGAGATGCGTCTGCTGCTAAAGAATCGGAGGCGGCGAGATACATTACTCGTCGCCTCCGATTCTTGTTACTGCTTTCTTGTCTTAACTGCCTACTGCCATCTGCCTACTGCCTACTTCTTCACTCCCTGTCCCACAGGCGGCGCGTGAGGAGCCAGAGCAGGCCGGGGAGGAGGAAGAGAAGACCGATGGCGACCGTCGTTGTGCGCGGCGAGATTTGGAAGCGGTCGAGCGCTTCGCCCGTCGCGTAGTTCGACGCGGCCATCGCCAGCGTCATCAGCATCAGCTCCGCCGCGAAGACGCGACCGCGAAATTCGTCCTCGACCGAGGACTGCAAGAGCACCGTCGAGAAGACCCACAACACGCTCCCGCCCGCGTGCGCGACAGCGAGCCACACCAGCGCTGGCGTTAAGCTCTGCGCCCTGCCGAACGCAACGTAGAAGACGCCCGCGAAGAGAAACGAGACGCCGATGGCGCGCTGCATCTGGTCGCGCGTCTCGCTGTAGAAGCGTCGCGTCAGCACAGGCCCCAAAGCCGTGCCCACGCCGCGCGCCGCGTAGAGCACGCTCGTACCGAGCGCCGCGCCGCCGACCGCCGCGTGCAGACTCAAGCGAAAGACCTTATCGCCGAAGACCGGCAGCAGCGTCAGAATCCCTCCGCCCAAACCCCAAGCAGGCTTGACCAGCAGCAGCGCCAGCACGCGCGGCCTTCGCCAGACGTAGCGCAAGCCTTCGAGCGTGTCCGTGACGCCGAGCGCCTTCGACACGGTGAGCGGCCTCTTCGGCCGCGGCGGCCTCTTCGGCAGACGCACGCACCAGACGAGCACGGCCGAAGCGAGATAGGTCAGAGAGTCTGTGATGAAAGCGACATCGGTGCCGAACCAGTCGGTGACGGGGCCGCCCACGGCCGCGCCGAGCGTGAGCATCGCCGACCATGTGACGGACGAGATGGCGTTGGCCGTCAACAGGTCGCGCGGCACGACGACCGAAGGCAGAGCGGCCGAGCGTGCCGGCTCGAAGAAGGCCGAGAAGGCGAGTTGCAGAACGGTGAGGAGATAGACGAGCCAGACCTGTTCGGGCCTCCGAACGAAAAGGAAGCCGAGCACGACGAGTGCGCGCGCCACGTCGGACGCGATCATGATGTGACGGCGGTTGAAGCGGTCGGCCAGCACGCCCGAGAGCGGCCCCAGCACCACGCTCGGCAGAAAGCGCGCGACGAGGATGAGACTGACGGCGCTGCCCGAGCCCGTCAGGCGCAGCACGAGCGTGAAGAGCGCGATGGTGTCGAACCAGTCGCCCAACTGGCTGACCACCTGCCCGAGCCAGAGCATCCGGAAGTCGCGGTTCGCGCGCAGCAGCTCGAAGTAACCCCCGCGCCCGGCCGCCGCCTGCCCGCTCTGCTCGCTCGCACTCTCTTCCAAAATTCACCGCCGCGCCTGCTCAAGATTGGCGAAGAGAGTGCCCGCGCGCCGCGTGCGTTGTCAAACACATTCATTCTGCTCTCCGCTCATCAACCTGACGCGTCACCTTGACCTTGACCGCCGGGGCCTCGCGCGGCGCGGAAGAGAATCGCCGTTTTCCGGGCAGAAAAAGGGGGTTGACTCGTTTCGGTCGCGCGGCACGCGTGTTGTTAATAGAGTCGGCGCGGCTTACGGGAGCGCGGCACGCGTTCCCCTCGGACTCACCGCACGGAGGACGAAAGGCCGCACCAGTTTGTGACGCCTTGCGGGCGTCTACTTTGAAAGGGAAGCGTAGAGAGTCGAGGTCAACGAAGACGCTTCCCACATTTCTCACCCAGCCCGGCGGGCGAGTGCCACAGCGTGCCCGCCGTTTTTGCCCCCAAAGCCCGTCGCCGGAGGCGAGTGCCGAGTTGCTCCCGGCCCCCGCCTCCGGCGACGGACAGTTTTGAACGATGAAGTATGAACGCTAAACGTTGAACTGAAGGCAAACGGTCTTTACTTCATCGTTCATCGTTCCGAGTTCAGCGTTTCGGAGGCGCGAGTGATTCGCATCGACATGTCTGACTACAGCCGTGGGGCGGGGGCGTATTGGGCCGCGCTGGTGGCGGGGGGCGCGCTGGCGCTCGGGTGGGGCGTGTACCACTGCCTCTCGTTCAGCGCGACGGAGTGGGCGCAGCTCGTCGTCCTCGCCAGCCTCGTCGTCATCTCCGGCATGCTGCCCGCGCGCATCCCCGGCACGAAGGCCGTGGTGACGGCGGGCGACTGCTTCATCTTCCTCGGCGTTATCTTTTTAGGCGTGCCCGCGGGCATCGTGCTCGGCGCGCTGGAGCTGTTGACCAGCTCCGTCAGGATTTCGAGACGCGCTACGACGTGGATCGCGATGCCCGCCTGCATGGCCGTCACCGCCTACGTCGCCGGCCAGAGCTTCTACTTCGCGCTCGCCGCGCACGCAGGCATCACGGAACGCCCGCTGGGTTTGCGCACCGCCATCTCGCTCGAACAGCTCATCCTGCCGCTCGTCCTGATGGCGCTCGTTCAGTACATGCTCAACAGCGTGCTGGTCGCCGCGCTGCTCTCGCTCAAGAGCCAGCGCCCCTTCTGGCGCTGCTGGCGCGATGGCTACCTCTTAAGCTCCTGGACGTTCTTCGCGGGCGCGATTGCGGCCGGCGTCGTCTATGTGGCTATCAGTCGCTTCGGGCTCCTCTACGTCATCCTGAGCATCCCGGTCATCGCCGCCACGCTCGCCACCTACCGCACATACTTCGAGCGCGTCGCCGAGAAGACGCGCGAGGCGGCGGAAGTCTCGCGCCTGCATCTCGCCACGGTCGAAGCGCTCGCCACCGCCATCGACGCGAAAGACCAGACGACGCACTTCCACGTCCGCCGCGTACAGCTCTACTGCGAGCGTATGGGCGAGTTGATGGGGCTCGCCGCCGCCGAGATAAAAGCGCTCAAGGCCGGCGCACTGCTCCACGACATCGGCAAGCTCGCCGTCCCCGACCACATCCTCAACAAGCCGGGCAAGCTCACCGAGGCCGAGTTCGAGCGCATGAAGGTGCACACCACCGTCGGCGCGCAGATACTCGAACGCGTCAGCTTCCCGTACCCCGTCATCCCCATCGTTCTCTACCACCATGAGCAGTGGGACGGGCGCGGCTATCCAGAGGGTTTGAAGGGCGAAGAGATACCGTTGACGGCGCGCATCCTTTCCGTCGTTGACTGCTTCGACTCGGCGCGCGAGGAGCGGCCGTACCGTCGCGGGATGACGCCGGACGAGGCGTGCGCGATGCTGCGGCGCGGCGCGGGCGGCCACTTCGACCCGCGCATCGTCGAGGTCTTCATGCGCCACCTGCCGCGCTTCGAGGAGGAGATAGTCGCCGCGGGGCTCGACAACCGAGGGCTCACGCACGAGGAGTGGGAGCACCGCGACCTGCTCGGCGAAGATGCCGCGGACGAGGCCGCGCCCGCGGCCGTCCATCGTTCGGACGCGCCGCACTACCTCAACCAGATTACGAACGCGCACCGGGAGGTCTACGCGCTCTACGAGATTGCGCGCACCTTCGGCTCGTCACTCGACATCGAGGACACGGTCTCTGTGCTCGTCAACAAGGTCGGCCACGTCGTCCCGTTCGATCTGTGCGCGGTCTATCTGTATGACGAAGAGAAGGGCTACGCGACGACCGCGCACGTCTCCGGGCGCCACGCCGAACACTTACGCGGGCACGCGGTCGCACCGGGCGAGGGCGTCGTCGGCTTCGTGCTCGCGAACCGCCGCGCGTCTTATCTTTTAGACCCGATGCTCGACTTCGCGGACGTGGAGCTGCCCGAGGGCTGCCAGTTCCGCTCGATGGTTGCGCTGCCGCTCGCGAAGGACGAGCGTTTGGTGGGTGCCTTAGTCGTCTACTCCACGGAGCCGCAGCGCTACACGGACGATCACCTGCGCCTGCTCGACACCGTCGCGCGGCTCGCGTCCGACGCGCTTGCGAACGCGATGAGCCACGCGCAGGCCGAGTCGAACGCTTTGACCGACACGCTGACGGGTCTGCCGAACGCGCGCGCCATGTACGTGCGCTACGAGCAGGAGGCCGCGCGCGCGCGCCGCACGGGCCGTCCCTTCCAGGTCGTGATGCTCGACCTCGACGACTTCAAGCAGGTCAACGATACCTACGGGCACAAGACGGGCGACCGCATGCTGCGCGAGGTCGGGCGAATACTTCATGCGCAACTGCGCGAGTACGACTTTCTCGCGCGCTACGCGGGCGACGAGTTCGTCGCCATCGTGCAAGACCTCTCGGGCGAGCAGACCTCGGAGCTGCGCGAAAGAATCGAGCGCGCCGTCTCGCGTTTCTCGCTCCACGTCCGCGGCGACAAGCACGCGCGCGTCGGCATCTCGGTCGGCTCCGCCTCCTACGGCGTCCACGGCGACACGCTCGACCAACTGCTCATCGCCGCCGACGAGGCCATGTACTCAGCCAAGTCTTTCCACAAACAGCGCACGCCGGAAGAGAAAGCCGCACGGCACACCGATGTCGGCACGGGCGACCTCGCCTCGACGGCTATCAACTAGAGTTGTCATTCAGGTAGACGGTAAGGAAAGATAACCACCGCAGACACAGAGGCACGGCTAATTCACTTTAGCCGTGCCTCTGTGGTTTCTGTCTTGCGGCGCAGTGATTTGTGACTAAGGCTCCTCGTCGAAGCCGCCTGTAGAACCGATCACCCTGTATGAACCCGCCTTAATTTTGGACTTGACCTTCATCTGCTTGACTCCTTTCCGAGTGAGAGCGGGGGCACCGCTCAAGGTCTTCAAATGTTTCGGTGGGCGTCTGGGTCGCAGGCGAGGTGTAACTTTGATGGCCGAAAGTCAGCGCGAAGATGCCCGTACGGAATCCCGTAATCCCTACGAAGGAGTGGATTTACACTCTTGTCGAGGTCGGGGCGAGGACTTCGGGAGCGAGTCTGAAGACAGTGAGCGGGCGGCGACTCAGGACGATATCTGAGTCGCCGCCCGCTCACTGTCTTCAGACTCGCTCCCGAAGTC
>JBJMGQ010000502.1:0-4884 GCA_045807845.1 Pyrinomonadaceae bacterium
GCCGGCCGCGATGGCGAAGGTGACGCCCGAGTTGATGGCGTTGTTGACGGCCGTGTCGAGCGCCGAAGAGGCGCCGCCGCCGAGACTCATGTTGGCGACCGCCGGAAGCACTCGGTTCGCGGCTACCCAGTTGACACCCGAGATGACGCCCGAGGTCGTGCCCGACCCCTGACAGTTGAGCACGCGCACGGCGCGCAAGCTGACGCTCTTGGCGACGCCGTAGGTCGAGCCGCCGACGGTGCCGGCGACGTGCGTGCCGTGGCCGTTGCAGTCCTGCCCGTTGCGGCCGTCGCCGACGAAGTCGGCCGAGACCGCGGCGCGTCCGCCGAACTGCGTGTGCGTGGTGCGGATGCCGGTGTCGATGATGTAGGCGCGCACGCCCGAGCCCGTCCAGTTGTAGACGTAGGTGCCGTTCAAGGGACGGTCGCGCTGGTCGATGCGGTCGAGCCCCCACGTCGCGCCCGTCTGCGTCGTGTCGGCGGTGTAGACCTGATCCTCCTCGACGAACTGAACGCGCTCATCTTCGCTGAGCGCCAAAGCCTCGTCTTCGGTCATCTCGGCGGCGAAGCCGTTGAGCGCGTGCTTCCAGCTCTTCTTGACCTTGCCGCCGTAGGCCGCGACGAGCACGTCCGTGATCTGGTCGGCCTGCGAGAAGGGGCCGGGCTCGCCGGCCGCCACGTTGTCGAGGACGACGATGTAGTTGCCGGGGATAGCCTTCTCTTTCTTGTGGAGCTTCTGCCCCTTGCGCACGGGCGCGGGGCTGGCCGAAGAGCGTGAACCGGAAGAGGTCAAAGCCGTGAGACACAGGGCGAGCGTGGCGAGCAGTAAGAGAGTCTTTCTCATTGTCCCTCCAAAGGTCTGTTGAATGTCTGAAGCCGGACGGCGGGCGCGCGACCCGCCGTGAGGTCAACGGCAACAAGGGGGAAAGGGCACACGTACGTCGCGTCCAAACAAAGGGGGATAGACTGTCTGTCTGTGGGCAAGAGTCGGGTAAGTAGAAACGTCGGCCCCGGCAGTGGCTGAACTCTACTGGTGAGTGCTGTGCAATATAGCAGTTTTGAAGCGGCGCGCAACTACTTTTTTACCCGGCCTTTTTGGCCTGTCTTGAACGTGAAGTGAAGGGCGAGTAGAGAAGCAATAAAGTATCGTCGAGCGTATAATCCGCGTCGTCACGCAAACCACCCGGGAAGGAGTCGGTCTGGAGCACATGTTCGTCGCGCGCGGCTCGGTCGTGAGGAAGATTTGGGGCGACCCCGAGGTCGTCCTGCTCGTCTTCGCGGGGTCGGCTGCGGAGTTCGCTTTGAACCGGGCGGTGGACTGGCTCTTCTTCACCGGCAAGATTCCGAACGACCCCGTCGGCCGTCTCTTCTCGACGGTGCGCTACGCGCGCGAGATCGTGTTCGCGGACGAGGAGACGGCCCGCCGCACACTCGCGCGCATCAACGCGGCGCACGCGGCGGTCGAGGGGCGTCGCGGCGGGACGATTCCTGAGTGGGCGTTCCGCGACGTGCTCTACATGCTCGTTGACTACTCCGAGCGCGCACATCGAATGCTCTACGGCGCTCTGACGGCGCCTGAGCGCGAGGAGCTGTACGCGGTCTTCAAGCGCGTCGGCGAGGGGCTGAACGTTAAGGAGCTGCCCGAGAGTTACGAGCACTGGCGCGTAGACCGTCAAGCACACCTCGAAAGAGATTTGACTTACAGTAAGCACACGGCGCTCCTCTACCAACAGTACCGGCGACATCTGGGCGAGTGGCGATATCAATTGCTGCTACAGGTTCAGGCGTTGCTCGTGCCGGAGCGCGTGCGTCGCCTGTTGCGTTTGCGGCGTCGCGCCATCTTCGCGGCGGCGGTGGACGTGTACGCGGCGCTGCCCGTGCCGGGTCTGCGCCCGCTGCTGCGGCGGCTGTTGTTGCAGCCGCGCTACTGGGGCGAGGTCGCGGAGCTTGAGCGCTCGCTCGCCTGAATGGGCTTGAGGTAAGCGCCCCGCCGCGCGTCGAAGGTTTGAAAACAGACTTCGCCCGACGTTCTTGTCATCTCTGTCGAGTTGTGTTTAGCTGGCCGCGTTAAGGCGGCGACACGGACATGATTCAAACGGAGAGCGCGGGCGGCGTGGTCATCAACGCGGAGGGGCGAGTCCTGCTGGTCAGCCAGCACGGGACGAGCTGGTCTCTGCCGAAGGGTCATCTGGAAGAGGGCGAGACGCCGCTGGAGGCCGCGCGCAGAGAGATACACGAGGAGTCGGGCGTCAGCCGTCTGGAGCTCGTCAGGCCGCTCGGCAGCTACAGCCGGCACCGTCTCGGCGCCGACGGCGGCGTGGACAAGTCGGAGCTGAAGACGATTCACCTCTTCCTCTTTCGAACCGATGCGACCGAGTTGTCGCCGCTCGACTCGGACAATCCCGAGGCGCGCTGGGTCGAGCGCGAGCGCGTCGCCGCTCTGCTGACCCACGCGAAGGACAGGGAGTTCTTCGCCTCAATCCTCGACACCATCTAAACCCCCGGACAGCAAGGAGGAGCTTGCGAGCATGCGGAAGGTCATCCTTTCCCTAATCATCATCACGTGCGGCGCCGCCGCGGCCTTCACGGCTGTCAAAGCGCAGACCGGCATCACCCCGCTCCCGAAGAAGCTTGAGGCCCCGGTCATCAGTTTCCCGGAGGCGGTCGTCAAGGAGTTGTACCGCATTCATCGCAACGGCTACGGCCACGTCTTCGAGAAGCAGGGGCGGAAGCAGCAGCAGAAGTTCTTCGACCGGAACCTCGCCGCCCTCATCTGGAAAGACCTGACGGAGACGCCCGAGGGTGAGGTCGGCAACCTCGACTTCGACCCACTCTTCAGCGCGCAGGACATGAAGATCAGGAACCTCCGCGTCGGCGCCGCGGTCATCAAAGAGGACTCGGCCACCGTCCCGGTCACCTTCCTCAACTACAGCCAGAAGGTCAAAATCGAGTTTCGCCTCGTCAACACGAGGGAGGGCTGGAAGGTCTCCAACATCTTCTACGGCGGCGGCTCCGACCTCGTCAAGATTCTGAGCCAGCCGTTGTGAGCCCCGATTTTTTGAGTGAAGAGAAAACGCGCGTGGGTGACAAAACGTTAAAGCGGGCGCTCGTTTGTCTCTTCGTCCTCCTCTACGTTCCGTACCTGTACCAGCAGGGCTTCCAGAGAGCCGCGCAAGCTCCCGGCGACTTCCCGACGCTCTACTGGGGCGCGAAGATGGTCTTCGAGGAGGGGCGCTCGCCCTACGTCGAAGGCGCGTTCGACAAAGTCGCAGAGCGCGAGCAGCGACGCATCTTTCCATATCTCTACCCGCCGCCCTCGCTGCTCGCCTTCTATCCCTTCTCCACCGTCCCCTACGACGCGGCGAAGGTGTATCTGCTCGCCGTGAGTCACGCCTGCCTGCTCCTCATCCTCTACCTCTTCTTCCAACGCATCGCGCCGTTCGAGACGCCGCCCGCATGGCGCGGCCTCTCCGCCGCGCTGATGATGGTCTACATACTGAACTACAACCCCGTGGCCGATAACTTCGCATGGGGACAGATCAACCTTCCGGTGCTGGCGCTCGTCCTCCTCGCGTGGCTCGCACTCAAGCGGGGCGGCCACGCCTTGAGCGTCGCGGTGCCGTTGTCGCTCGCGATACTGTTGAAGACCTACCCGCTGCTTCTGCTGCCGCTGCTCGTCATCAGAAAGAGATATGCGGCGGCGGCGTGGACGTTGGCGCTCACGGTGCTCTACGGGTTGGTCTCGTGGTGGATTTTGCCGCGCGGCCTGTGGGGCGACTGGCTGGCGAACGTCGCGCCGACGGGCGGCTACGGGCTGCGCCCCTTCGGCCTCCCGTTCCTGCCGGTCGAGCCTTGGAACCACAGCCTCAACGGCTTCCTGCTCTTCATGCAGGACAGGTGCCCGCAGGTCTTCGGCATCAAGACGAGCTTCATCACAAGGCCGCTCACATACCTGCTCGCGGGCGCAGTCGGAGCGACGACCGTGGGGCTCTCGCTGCTCTCGGCGCGCAAGGGTCAGGGGGAGAGGACGCTCGACGCAGACGTGTCGCTCTATCTCCTGATGATGTTTCTGGTGGCGCCGCTCTCCTGGGAGCACCATCTCGTCTACGCGCTGCCCGCGGCGCTCTTCGCCATCCACTTTCTGCTCAAGGGGCCGGCGCGTCCCGCCTCCGCGCTCGCGGCGCTCGCGGCGCTCTTCGTCATCGCTTGGGACTTCCCGCGCGACGACATGTATCCGTTGCAGGGCGTGCTCGCCCTCTCGAACGCCGTCAAGTTCTTCGGCGCCCTCGGCCTCTGGATGTTTGTCGCCAAGAGGATGTGGGACGGGTTGCGGGAAGTAGGAACTGTGAACGCTGAACGATGAACTAAAGGCATCTCATATTTCGTTCAGCGTTCAGCGTTCGTACTTCATCGTTCAAAGCCCTGTGCGCGTTTCGCGCATCTTCGGGGCTCGTGTTAGAGTCTGTCCCTTCAGGTTTTTAATCTCCCCATGGAAGGGTCGGAACGGAACTTGTCAACGAGCGTCGTCGCCTCACGGGCGTTACCCATCGAGCCAGCCACCTCCAGCGTCAACCTCGGCGTCGTCTGCCCGATGGCGAACGAGCGCGACACGGCCGCCGCCTTCATCCAAGAGGTGCTGGCCGCCTGCGAGCCCTTCCGGTTCAAGACGCTGACCTTCTTTGCCGTCCTCGACCGCGTGAGCCGCGACGGGACGCTCGACCTCTTGCGAGAGCTGGAGGCGACACTCCCGCAACTGCGCGTCGTCTGGGCGCCCGAGAATCGTTGCGTGGTGGACGCATATCTGCGCGGCTATCGCGAGGCGCTCGAAGCGGGCTGCGACTGGGTGCTTGAGATTGACGCGGGCTACAGCCATCAGCCCTCCGAC
>JBJMGQ010000503.1:0-4187 GCA_045807845.1 Pyrinomonadaceae bacterium
GGTAGAGCTTGCCCTCCTTCGCCTCCATGATCGCGTAAACAACGTTCGGGTTCGACGCCGACACCGCGAGGCCAACGCGGCCGATCAGCTTCGGCAGCCCCGTAGTGAGCTTCGTCCAGGTGCGCCCGCCGTCGGTCGAGCGGAACACGCCGCCCTTCTCGCTTCCGCTCGCGTGCGTCCACGGCTTGCGCTCGAAGGCCCACATGCCCGCGTAGATGATGTTCGGGTTCTGCGGGTCGATGTCCATGTCCGAGACGCCGTGGTGCTCGTCTATGTAGAGCGTCTTCTGCCACGTGCGCCCGCCGTCAGTCGTCATGAACACGCCGCGATCCGTGTTCGGGCCGAAGGCATGGCCGAGCGCGCCGACGTAAACCGTGTTCGGGTCGCGCGGGCTCACCAAGATTTTCGAGATGCGCTCGGTGTCGCGCAGACCGACGTTCTGCCAGTTCTTGCCGCCGTCCGTGGACTTATAGACGCCATCGCCGAAAGAGATCGAGTTGCGCACGGCGGACTCGCCCGTGCCGACCCAGACGACATCAGGGTTGCCGGGCTCCAAAGCCATCGCGCCGACCGAGATCGTGTTCTCGCGCTCGAAGATCGGCTTCCAAGTGATGCCGCCGTTCGTCGTCTTGAAAATCCCGCCGCTCGCCGTGCCAACGTAGACGATGTTTGGGTTGCCCGCCACGCCCTGAATGTCGGCGATGCGCCCGCCCATGTTGGCGGGGCCGATGCTGCGCCATTCAAGGCGCTCGAAAGACTTCGTCTCGGTCGTCGCGTCCTCCGGGTGCTCGGGCGTCTGCGTGGACTGCGGCGTGGCCTGCTGCGTCTGCGCCGCGGCGGCCGACACGAGGCATAACAGCACGAGGCACGCGAGCGCCGCGCGCATAGGAAGGCTCTTCATCTCTGGCATGGGTTACGGCTCCGGGTAAGTGCTGGTCAAGACGTGTGACGAGAGGATAAACCACGACGGCCCCGGCCGTCCATCGACATTTACGCGAGCGCGTTTGACAGAAGACGCGCGCGCCGTGAAAACTCGACGACGTTTTGACTCCGCTGCCGGTGCTCGATGAAACGACCTTGCTAAAAACTTCCGAACGAACACGCCACGCGCTCACCTTCGCCGCGGCACTGCTCTGCCTCCTGCTCAACTCCTGCACGACGGTCGAGCCCGCGAAGACGCACGCGGGCTGGCGCGCGCGCGTGACGACGTTGGCGGGCGACGGCTCGCCGGGGTCGCAGGACGGTGCAGCGCTTCAGGCTCGCTTTCAAGACCCGTTCGGCGTCGCGGTCGGCGCCGACGGGAGCGTGTACGTCGCGGACGCGGGCGAGTCGAACTCGATTCGCAAGGTCACGCCGGAGGGTTCGGTCTCGACGCTCGTGGGTGGGGCGGCAGTCTTTAACACGCCTTCGGGGATAGCGCTCGACGGCGAGGGGAATCTCTACGTCGCGGACACCGCCAACAACCGCGTGCGGAAGGTGTCGAAGGAGGGCGTCGTGACGACGCTCGCGGGCGAGGGGCAGCTCGACGCGCCCGTCGGCGTGGCCGTTGACAAGGAGGGCAACGTCTACGTCGCAGACACTTATCACGACCGCGTTCTAGTCATCACGAAGGATGGGCAGGTCAGACCCGTCGCGGGCACAGGCAGGCCCGGCTACGCAGATGGCGGCGCGCTCGACGCCGCGCTCTTCGACACGCCCTGCGCCGTCGCCGTCTCGGAGGCGGGCGACATCTACGTCGCAGACACGGGCAACGACCGCCTGCGGAAGATAACGAAGGACGGGCAGGTCTCTACGCTCAACCTCTTCGACCCGCCCGCCGCGCAGCCGAACACGCAGCCGACGCCCGGAGAGACAACCCCGCCGGCTCTCAACATCACGCCCTTCGACCTGTCGAGCCCTGCCGGGCTCGCCATCACGCGCGACGGTTTTATCTACGTGACGGAGCTTGACCGCGGCCGTGTCGTGCAGGTCGCGCCCGACGGCGCGGCGCGCGTCATCGCTGGGCGCGGCGGGCCGGGCTTTGCCAACGGAGACGGCCCGGCTGAGGCTCGCTTCAACCAGCCCGCGGGCCTCGCACTCTTGCCCGACGGCTCGCTCGTCGTCGCCGACGGCGCCAACTATCTGCTGCGCCGCGTCAGCCCTTCCGACATGCAAGGCGACAAGGAGAAGAAGGCTGGAGTCGAGGTCGCGGCTCCACCCGACACGTCTCAAACTGAAGTGCTGCCGCGCATCAACGTCGAGAGCCTCGGCGCGCCGTTCCCGTGGCCGCTCGACCCGCAGGGCGCGTGGCATGAGGTGACGGCCACGATGGGCGAGGCGCGCGGCTCTTATGACACGAGCGACAGCCGCCATCACCTGCACAGCGGCATGGACGTGTTCGGCGTCTACGGCCAGACCGTGCGCGCCGTGCGTGAAGAGAAGGTCACGAGCCCGCTCGCCAACTGGGGCTTCGGCACATTGAACGAGGGGTTGCGCGCGGGGCTCATGACCTACGTGCACCTGCGCGTGGGGCGCGACCAGCGCGACGTGATGCTCGACACGAACAACTTCATTCCCGTCCCCGACGCCGCGGGCAAGGTCGTGCGCGTGCGCGTCCGGCGGGGCACGCGCCTGCGTGTCGGGCAGGCACTCGGCACCATCAACCGCATGTACCACGTCCACATGAACCTCGGCCCGCCCGGCGCCGAGCTGAACCCGCTCGCGCTTCCCTTCACGGGCTTCAACGACCACGCCGCGCCGAAGATAAATCGCGACGGCGTGCAGCTCTTCGACGAGTCGGGCGCGCGGCTCACAGAGAAGCGCGGCGCCCATCACGTCGTGCGCGGGCGTGTCCGCATCGTCGTGGACGCCTTCGACCAAGTGGACGGCAACCAGCCGCGCCGACGCCTCGGCCTCTACCGGCTCGGCTATCAAATCCTGCAACGCGACGGCAGCCCCGCACCCGGCTTCGAGCAGCCGCGCATCCAGATAGAGTTCGAACGCCTCCCGCCCGACCGCGACGCGACGAAGATCGCCTACGCCGACGAGAGCGGCATCACCGTCTATGGCAGCGACGCGACGCGCTTTCTCTACGAGGTGACGAACACCGTCCGGCAGGGTCGCGCCGAGCGCGGAGTGTGGGACACTTCGACGCTCCCACCCGGCGACTACACGCTCCGCATCCTGGCCGCAGACTTCAGCGGCAACGAGGCCGTTGATAACCGCGATGTGCTGATTACAGTAGACAGTAGGCAGTAGATAGTAGCCAGTAGAAAACAGGCGGCGCCGGTCTTCTTCATCAAACGATGAGAGCCCGCGCCGCTTTCGCCTTCCCCTATTGGCTACTGACTACTGGCTACTGTCTACTTCCTTCTATCCGGTGCTGCCGAAGCCGCCCGCGCCGCGCACGGTCTCTTCGAGGTCTTCGGCCCAAGCGGGCTCAGGTGTGGCGATGGCTTCGACGACGAGTTGCGCGATCCGCGTGCCCGGCTCTATCTCAAACGGCTCTCGGCCGTGGTTGACGAGCGCGCAGAGAATCTCGCCGCGGTAGTCTGAGTCGATGACCCCGGCGAGCACGTCTATCCCGTGGCGGACGGCGAGCCCCGAGCGCGGCGCGACACGTCCATAGAACCCAACCGGCACGGCCATCGCGAGCCCCGTCCGCACGGCCGCGCGCGCGCCCGGCTCAAGCGTCACGCGCTCGACCGCGTAGAGGTCGAGCCCCGCCGCTCGCTCGCTCCCGCGCGTCGGCAGCTTCGCCTCCGGGTGGAGCCGCTTGAAGTGTAGACGCTCGAACATGAGAGCCGCAGTTAACGAAACTCAATGAGCGGCGCGCCCCGGCCCGCGCCCCTGTATGATGTTGCGCACCCTCCCGCCCACGAACTGCCCGAGGAAGAATGCGCCGATGATGACGGGGAAGCTTATCAACTTGAACCCGAGCCCCGAGTAGATTCTCAGCGCGATGACCAGAGGCACCGGCAGGTGTACGGCTAGAAACCACTGCGGCGAGAGCTTTCGCACGCTCGCGCGCCAGTAGCCGAACGGCAGGTTCAGAAGGAGGACGAGCAGCGCGACAGTCCAGAGTCCCATGGGTTGAATGACGGTTGTGTCTCAGTCTGAAATCTAACGGCCTTCCAGCACGCGGTTCGTGTGTGACAGATACCTGTACTCCGCGTCCGGCAGCCCCGGCGCGGGCGACCGCACGAGCA
>JBJMGQ010000504.1:0-9867 GCA_045807845.1 Pyrinomonadaceae bacterium
AAAATCTCCCACAGCCCGAAGAGCTGAAGCGAAACGAGCACCGTCAACAGCAACAGCACCAGCCCGCCGTAGAGCCAAGGCGCGCCGCGTCGCCTCGGCTTCGTGGACTTCTCTTCCGTCAAATCGCTTCCCTCTTTGGTCATACAGCTTCAGTCCGCGCGGGAGTTTACCACGCGCCGCCGCGCCCCGCATTCTCGTCTTCGCGGCGCGGTTTCGGTTATATTCGTGCCGACCGTTCAATCCTTCAAAGCCTTCAGGAGAGCATGACTGATTTCTTCTACAACGATGCGGGGCGCCTGCGGAGCGTGTGGCGTCTGGCTATCTTCGGCGCCTTGTACGTCGCGTCCGTGACCGCTCTCTTTATGTTGACGGAGTTCGCGGCCGCGCTCCTGCTCCCGCGTGCGATGTACAAGCGCGTCTTGGAGGGCACGCCGGGTTTCATCATCCAGTCGGTCATGCTCTACGCCCCGGCCGCGCTCATCGCGTGGGGCTGCGCGGTGTGGCTGGAAGATTTGCCTTGGCGTTCGCTGGGTTGGACGCGCCACCGCGGGTGGATGCGCGACGCACTCTTCGGGACGCTCGTCGGCGGCGCGGCGGTCTGCGTGGCGGGGCTCGTCGGGATGGGCGTGGGCGGCTACAGCTTCTCCGTCGCCGGCGCGACGGGAGGGATGGCGAAGACGCTCGTCGTCTCGGGCGTCATCTTCCTGCTTGGCGCGGCGGCCGAAGAGATGCTCTTCCGCGGCTATCCTTTACAGACGTTGATGCGTTCGTGGCCGGTGTGGTTAGCGCTCATCCCCGTCTCGGTGCCCTTCGCGCTGGTGCATCTGGCGAACCCGAACGTCGTACCCGGCTTCACGTTCGTCAACACGGCGCTGGCGGGCGCGTGGCTCTGCGTGGCCTTCTGGCGCACGCGGAGCCTCTGGTTCCCGCTCGGTCTACACTTCGGTTGGAACTGGGTGCAGGGGTCTCTGCTGGGCTCGCCGGTGAGCGGTCTCAAGAGCATCGCGCCCCATCCTCTGCTGCACTTCGCGGACGTGGGGCCCGCTTGGATCGGCGGCGGCGACTACGGCATCGAGGGCGGCGCGGCCTGCACGGTGGCCCTCGTCGTCGCCACCCTCTTCACATGGCGCACCGGCCTGCTCACTGCGACGCCGGAGCTGAAGGAGTACACCGACCACGAGAACCCGAACCCGCAGACGCCGCGTGTGACTCCGACTTGAGCGCGGTGGTTAATGCTACTTCTCTCAACCCTCAAGAAGAAGTTGAAAGAACGAGACCGTTATCGCTCGTCAATCGGCACGTAGGGCACGCCGCGCGGGCCGATGTACTCGGCGCGGGGGCGGATGAGACGGTTGTTGGCATACTGTTCGAGCACGTGCCCCGTCCAGCCCGAGATGCGGCTGACGGCGAAGATGGGCGTGAAGAGGTCGAGCGGGATGCCCATCATGTAGTAGGCCGAGCCCGAGTAGTAATCGACGTTCGGGTAGAGCTTCTTCTCTGCGAACATCAGCTCGCGCAGCCGCTCTAAGATTTCAATCCAACGCGTCTCGCCCTTCGCCTCGGCCAGCTCGCGCGAGAACTTGCGCAGCCACACCGAACGCGGGTCTTCCGTCTTGTAGACGCGGTGGCCGAAGCCCATGATCTTCTTCTTGCTCGCCAGAGCCTCTCGCAGCCATCCTTCGGAGCGCGCGGGCTCGCCGATCTCCAACAGCATCTTCATCACGTTCGTGTTCGCGCCGCCGTGGAGCGGCCCCGAGAGCGCCGCGATGGCCCCCGTCACGGCGCCGTACATATCTGCGAGCGTGCCGGCGATGACGCGGCTCGTGAACGTCGAGGCGTTCAGCTCGTGGTCTGCGTGCAGGATAAGACACACGTCGAAGATGCGCGCCTCGCGCGCTTCGGGCTCCTCGCCCTTGAGCATGTAGAGGAAGTTCGAGGCGATGTTCAAGTCGGCGCGCGGCTCGACGGGCTCCAAGCCCTTGCGCAGCCGCTCGAAGGTGGCGACGACCACGGGGAACTGCGCCGTCAGGCGCGTCGCCGTCCGCAAAGCGCCCTCGCGCGAGAGGTCGCGCGCGCCCGGGTCATAGAAGGCGAGCGCCGAGATGGCCGTCCGCAGCGCGTCCATCGGCTCGGCATACGAAGGGAAGCTGCGCATCAGCGCGACCACCTCTTCGGGGAGCTTTTGATTCGCCGCCAGCTCTCGCTTGAGCGTGTCCAGCTCGTCGCGCTGCGGCAGGCGGCCGTGCCAGAGCAGGTAGACCGTCTCCTCGAAGGTCGAATGCTCGGCGAGGTCGTGGATGTTGAGCCCCTGATAGATGAGGACGCCGTTGACGCCGTCCACATCGCCGATGGCGGTCTCGGCCGCGACCACGCCTTCAAGTCCTGCGCCCGACTTCGCGGCCGGCTTGCTCTCTGCTTTGTCCATCTTGATTTGTCCTTCAGACCCGGATTGATTTGAAAATAGCAAAGAGGTGTGCGGACTTACAAGTTGACTTCGACCTTATCGCCTCGCTTCACGCCCAGCACGCGCGCGGCGGAGTCGCGAAAGATGGCGACTTCCAGAAGACCCGCGCTGCCCCAGACGGCGAAAGGCTCGCCTGCTCCTTCAACCTCCTCGGCGAAGAAGCGCCGGAAGCGGCGCACCTCGCGCCCCGCAACAAGGAGCCGCGCACCGCGCGCAAACGCTTCGTCGTCCAACTCTTCCGGTGTGATGTTGGTGACGAGGTTGCCGAAGCGGTCTACGTGCAGCACGGCGCCGACGAGCGTCCCGCCGGCAGCTCTCTCAACCGCGGCCGACGACAGCCGCACGAAGTCGAAGACCTCCGGCCCCAACTCCTCCGCCCGTACACCGCGCGAGAGTGCGCCCCCGACCGGCGCGAAGATGTCGCGCCCGTGGAAGGTCTGGCTCACTTCCCTTCTGAAATATTTCGCGTTCGTGAGTTGAAAGACACGGAACGTCCCGATGCGTTCGTAGACGAGCCCGAAGAGACCGTTGTCCGGCCCGACGAAGGTGTGCCCGCGCCCCTCGACCGCAATCGCGCGGCGCGCAGAGCCGACGCCCGGATCGACGACCGCGACGTGCACCGTGCCCGCCGGGAACGTCTCGAAAGCGGCGCGCAGTGTGAACGCCCCGGCCTCCACGTCGTAAGGCGGCACCTCATGCGTGATGTCAACGACCTGCGCCTCCGGGTTCGACGCCAGCACCGCCCCCCTCAACGCGCCCGCGAAGTAGTCGGCCGTGCCGAAGTCTGTAAGGAGAGTAACGATCATGGTAGGCAGTAGGCAGTTGGCTGTAGGCAGTTGAAAGCGCCGCTGTCGAAACCTCCGATATAATCCTTCAACATCCGTCACGCGGAGCGACTGCCAACTGCTATCCGCCTACTGCCTACTTCTCATCTCCTCCCCGTCGTGCGAATGCGGAGATGCTGACCGGCTTCGAGGTGGATGTCTTTGCCGCGCTGCGTCATGACGCTGGCCGTGCCCGCGCCGCCGCCGAGGATGGCGCCGATGGCCGCGCCCTTGCCGCCGCCCGCAATCGCTCCGATGATGGCGCCGACGGCCGCGCCGCCACCGACCTTCGCCACGTCCTCTTTCGTCGTGTCGCGCCCGCGCACGCCGCCCTCTTCGTCCACCTCGTCTGCGCCGCTCGTCTCCGGCGCGACGACCTCGATGACCTGCGCGCTGAACTGCTGCCAGTCATTGCTGCCGGGCATCCGTATCTGCTCGAAGCTGAGCTGGAGCAGCGCACGCCCCTTGGCCTTGCCCGCGCGCTGCACGTCGGCGAGATGGCCCGCGACGACCGCGCCCGCGAACTCCTGCGGCTCGACGACGTGCGCCTCAAAGCGGTCGCCCTTCTGGCTCACGTCGGTCGAGAGCCGGTTCGACAGCTCGACCGTCAGCACGACGCTCGAAGGAACGGCCGACGGCCCGCCGACGTTGCCGCTGCCCCCCGGGTCAACGCCGCGCCCGCCCTGCGAGACACTTTCATTGTCACTGTTATCGTCAACCCTGCCGCCGCGCGTGCCGCTGCTGCTGCCGCCGGACGCCTGACGCTGGCTCGCGCCGCGGCGCGTGACGCCGCCCGCGGGCAACTCCGAGTTGAAGCCCTGTCGCGCATAGCCTGCCTCGTAGCCGACCTCGTAGCCCTGCTGGTAGCCGTCGCGATAATCCTCGACCGCGCCGTAGGCCGCGATGTATGCACGGTCGGCGCTCTGGTAGTCGGCCTTCTCCTGATAGCCTGCGCGGGCGCCGTGCAACTGGTCGCCCCAGCCCGACTGGTAGCCGTCGGAGTAGCCCGTGCGGTAGCCGCGCTCAATCGCGCCGTACTGCTGCGCAGAGGCTTCTGGCGTCCGCACGAGCGCGGCCGAAAGGGACGCGAGCGACAGTGCGAGTGCGAGCGCGGCGATAGTCAAACGTCTGCTGGTCTTCATCGATTCTTCTCCTGAGTTCAGGGCGGCGAGCACGGCCTTGGCGAGCTTACAACAGCGAGCCGCGGTGTCCAACCGCCTTGACGCTCCAACTTTGAGCGACATAGACTCCGGGCGTACGATACGACACGAAAGGCGAAACGGGAGAGCTTGACCGCGCGTTTGATGCCCAAAGTGCCTTCGAGGGTTTGACAGTAGTTTTCAGTTTTCAGTTTTCAGTTTTCAGCCCGATTTCATCGTTCCGACGGCTGAAACAACAGACTGAAAACTGTAGACTGAAGACTAAAGACTGAAAACTGCATGCGTAGAGTTTACCTTGACCACAGCGCAACGACGCCGGTTGACCCGCGGGTCGTCGAGGCGATGCTGCCTTACCTGACCGCGAAGTTCGGCAATCCTTCGAGCGTGCACTTCTACGGGCAGGAGGCGCGTGCGGCCGTTGACCGCGCGCGGCGCGAGGTGGCCGACCTCATCGGCGCGCGCCCGAACGAGGTCGTCTTCCTCTCCGGCGGGACGGAGGCCAACAACCTCGCCGTCCGCGGCCACTGCGAGCAGGCCGCAGACCACGGCCGTCACATCATCACTACTTCCATCGAACACTCCTCCGTGCGCGGCATCTGCGAGACGTTGGAGCGACGCGACTGGGAGGTGACGCGCCTGCCTGTCTACGACGACGGTGTCGTCCGCGTCGAGGACGTGCGCGCTGCGCTGCGCCCGGACACGGTACTCGTCACCGTCATGCTCGCGAACAACGAGATAGGCACCGTCCAGCCCGTCAAAGAGATTAGCGCCGTCGTCCGCGAGCGTCGCGAGGCGGGACAGAAGCATCTGCGACTGCACACGGACGCCGTGCAGGCCGCGTCGGGGATGCGCGTTGATGTTGAAGAGCTGGGCTGCGATCTGCTGTCGATGTCGGCGCACAAGCTCTACGCGCCGAAGGGCGTCGGCGCGCTCTACGTCCGGCGCGGCGTGCGGCTCGCGCCGCAGAACATCGGCGGCCATCAGGAGCGCGAGCGCCGCGGCGGCACGGAGGCCGTGCCCTTGATCGTCGCCTTCGGCGAGGCCGCGCGGCTCACGCGCGTCGAGCTTGAAGAGAGGACTGAGCGCATCCGTCGTCTGCGTGAACGCTTCGAGACGGGCGTCGAGGCGCGCGTCTCGGACATCGTCCACAACGGCGACCGCAAGCGGCGTCTGTCCGGCGTCTCGAACATCTCTTTCCGCTTCATCGAGGGCGAGGGGCTGCTCATCAATCTCGACATGCAGGGCGTCGCCGTCTCGACCGGCTCGGCCTGCTCTTCGGGCTCGCTCGAACCCTCGCCCGTCATCCGCGCTTTGGGTCGCGACGACGAGTTGGCGCGCGGCTCTATCCGCTTCAGCCTCGGCAAGGACACGACCGAAGAGGAGATCGACTACGTGCTCGAAGCCCTCCCCCGCGCCGTCGATAATCTGCGACGCCTCTCGCCGCTCTACCTGAAGGCGCAAGGCTCGCGGGCCTGCGCGCCCGCCTGAGCCCGTGGCCTACTCCGACATTTTCAAAGACCACCTCGCCAACCCGCGCAACGCCGGCACGCTCGCAGACGCAGACGCGGAGGCAGAGCAAGTCAACCCCGTCTGCGGCGACCGCCTGCGCCTCGCGCTGCGCGTGCGCGGTGGACGCGTCGAGGCCGCACGCTTCCTCGCCTACGGCTGCCCGCCGACGCTCGTCTGCGGCTCCGCGCTCGCCGGGATGTTGGAGGGGATGACTTTGGAAGAGGCCGCGCGCATCAACCGCGCCGAGATAACAGAAGCGGCCGGTGGACTGCCCTCGCGCAAGCTGCACGCCGCCGCGCTCGCCTTCGAGACGTTGCGCGAGGCGCTCGAATCTTTGAAGAGAGACGCCCGTTGACTGAAAATTTGTGCGACGGCCGAAGCCCCACGGCCTACTTCTTCGGGGCGTCGTAGCCGTCCTTCGCTAAAACCTTCCGCGCCGCGCCGCCGGCCCCGGCGGCCACACTCACCGAGACCTTACGCGTCGAACCGTCCCGCTTCGGGTTCGTCGATTCGTAGCCGACGAGGTAGTTGGCGTTCATGTCTGCGAGGACGTGTTCGGTGATCTGCGCAAGCTCGTCACCCTTCTTGAAGAAGTAGGCCGAGCCGCCCGACTCGGACGCCAGCCGGCGCATATACAGCTTCGCCTTCTCCGGGTTCGTGCGGGCGTACTGGCTCTTCACGAGCCCGATGACGAACAGGCGCACACCGGCCGCGCGCAGCTTCGCGAAGACCTGCTCGTCCCTGTAGAAGCTGGCGCGGTCTTCGCCATCCGTCACGAGGACGAGCGAGTAGCGGCGTGGCGACTTCTCTATCTGCTTGAACTGCGCGAGGCGTTCGGCGCCGAGGTAGATCGCGTCGTTGATGGCAGTCTGTCCGCCCTCGATGAAGATCTCTTCAAGCGCGGCGTCCAAGGCGCGCTTGTCGGTTGTCGTGTCCTGCATGATTTTAATGTTGCCGCTGGAGATGAATCTCACGACAAAGCCGGCAGAGTCAGCCCCCGTGCCGTTCACGATCAGCCTTCCAAACTCGACGACGCGATTGATGTCGCTGCGCATCGAGCCCGAGCCGTCAATGAGCAGGCCGAAGGCGTGCGGCCCCTCAAGTCTCTCGAAGTGCGTGACCTTCTGAGGCACGCCGTCTTCGACGACTTGAAAATCCTCCTGACGCAGGTCGTCAACCGGCCGATCCTGCGAGTCGAGGACGAGCGCGCTCAGCCTTACCGTGATGGGTTGCTCGGCGGGCTTCTCCTTCTTCGACTCCTGCGCGCGCGGCGCGGCGGCGGCCGAACAGAGCAACGCCGCGAACACGAGCGCGCGCCAACTTCGAGAGGCTTTCATCTACCGCTCCTCCGAGGTTTTTATCTTTCGAGCCGGCCGAACGTGCGGGCGCGCGTCAAGGGGGAGAGGCGCGGCGTGGGCGCGTCTCGCTGGGGATGATGGTCTGATTCTGATGATACTGCGGGCCGCAGCGCTTGTGCGGCTCGGTGCCGATGCGGAAGGTTTGCGAGCGTGCGACGGGGCAGGTCGGGACGGCGATGAGCCCGGTCGTCGGGTCGATGTCGAGCGTGACGGTGCCCGTCAGACGCGATGCGTCGTCATCCTCGCCGCGGCCGGGCTGTGTGGAGCGGTCGCGGCGGGCCGGCGGCGGAGTCTCTTCCGGGTACGGCGGCACGTAGACGGCGCCGGGCGTAGCGTTCGGCAGAGGCACGTTCGCTTCCGGCAGCGGCGCCTCTTCGGGCGTGGCCGACTCGTCCGGCTCAACGCTCTCGGCCGTGGGCGCGCTACCCTTGATGAAAAGCTCTGAGCGCTTCTCCGGCGTGTCGGGGCCGGCGAGCATCCCTGTGCGCGGGTCGATGTCAACGTGCTCGATGTCGGGCGGCTCCTGCCAGTCGCCGCCCCACTCGGGATGCGCCTGAAGCGCCGCCGCCATGAAGTCCGTCCAGATGGGCAGAGCCGAGTCGCCGCCCGTCATCCCCAAGTCCGCACCGTCGTCGAAGCCGACGTAGACGACGCAAACGAGGTTCGGCGTGAAGCCCGCGAACCAACCATCGCGCGACGTGCCGGTCTTGCCCGCGACGTTGGCGCGCAGGCCCCGCGCGCGCACCTTCGCCGCCGTGCCGCGGTTCACCACGTCCTTCATCAGAGAGTCCATGATGTATGCGACCTGCGGGCGCAGCACCTCGTTCTTCTGTCCTTGCGGCGCGGCGATGGTCACCCCATTGCCGGTCGTCACACGACTGATGCTGACGGGCGTCACACGCGTCCCCAACTGCGCGAACGCGGTGTAGGCCGAGGCGACCTGCAACGGCGTCGCTTCGTTCGTGCCGAGCGCGTGCGCGAGATAGTTCTGCTTCGGCTTGGGCAGCCCCGCCTTCGCCGCAAGCGCCGTCACGCGGCTGATGCCGACCTCGTCGGCAATCTTGACGGTGATGACGTTGAGGCTGCGCGTGAGAGCATCGCGCACGGTCACTTCGGCGTTCGAGAAGTGGTCGCCGAAGTTGCCGGGTGAGTACTGCTGTCCACCGGAGGAGAAGGTCGTCGCCTCGTCCTTATACGTGGTGGCGGCCGTGATAAGGCGCGGCACCGGGTCGTAGGCCGTGTTGATGGCGGTGGCGTAGACCCACGGCTTGAAGACCGAGCCGGGCTGTCGCATCGCGTCGGTCGCGCGGTTGAGTTGACTCTTCTCGTAGTCGCGCCCGCCGACCATCGCCACTATCTCGCCCGTGTCTGCCTTCATGGCGACGAGTGCTGCTTGCAGCGTGCCCGCCGGGTACCGTTTCGCCTGCACCTTGTCGAGCGCGGCGAGCTGCTTGACGAGCGCTGCATAGGCCGCGCGCTGCAAGTCCATGTCGATGGTCGTGTAGATGCGCAGGCGGTCGGCGGCCGACGTATCGGCGATGATGTCGGCGAGCTGGTTCTGCGCGTAGTCGATGAAGTAGGGCGCCTCGGAGGCGTCGATGCGTCCACGCGCGGGCGCGAGCTTGACCTCGGTCGCCATCGCGCGCGCGGCCTCGACCTCCGAGATGGCGCCCGCCTCGATCATCGACTTCAAGACCTGATTGCGCCGCTCGAAGGCCGTCTCCGGGTACTTGTAAGGGTTGTAGCGGTTCGGGCTCCGAATCATGCCCGCGAGCAGCGCCGCCTCGGGCAGAGTCAGCGCCGTCACATCCTTGTTGAAGTAAGCTTCGCTCGCCTCGCCGACGCCCTTGATGGAGAAGCCCGCGCGCTGACCCAGATAAATCTCGTTGCAGTAGAGCGCGAAGATGTCCTTCTTCTCAAGGCGCGTCTCAAGAATGATGGACATGTAAGCCTCAGAGGCTTTGCGCTTGATCGAGCCCTCGGGCGAGAGGAAGAGGTTCTTGACGAGCTGCTGCGTGATGGAGGAGCCGCCCTGTCGCGAGAGGAAAGAGTTGGGGTCGGCGTCGTAGTGGCGGATGGCGGCGCGCAGGATGCCGCGCAGGTTGACGCCGTAGTGGTTGAAGAAGTCTCGGTCTTCGGTGACGACGATGGACTTGACGAGCACATCGGGTAGATCGTTGAAGCCGACAACGCGGCGGCGCTCGCGCTGCGGCCCGGCGACGGAGCTGATCAGCTCCGGCTCCAGCCACGCGCTCTGTATCTTCGCGCCCCCCGCGTCGAGGTCGTTGAGCGCGGCGACGGTCTTGCCGCCCTTCGCGAACTGCACGCGCAGATGCGGGAACTGCGCGCGGCCGTCAATCTTCGTGTCCCGGCCCGGCTCGATGTCCACGTTGGCGCCGTCAACGCTGAAGCGTCCGCGCGCGGTGTCGGCCTGCTGCGCGCGCTCGACGTAGCCGGAGCGCTTCAGGTGCGCGATCAGGTCTTCGGCCGACATCCCGTCGCCCGCGCGAATCTGCTTCGGCGCGGCGTAGAGGCCCGCGCTGCGCGTGAAG
>JBJMGQ010000505.1:0-4693 GCA_045807845.1 Pyrinomonadaceae bacterium
AGGCCGACGACGGCGCGGCAGCGGCCGACGAGTCGCCGCTCCTGCTCCGCGCGCCACGGCGGAAGGACTTGATGCCCGCAGCCGAGGTCGAGCCAGACCGCGCCGTCGGCGACGTACTCGTCGAGCGCCTGCTCATAGACCTCTTGCGAGTAGAGCAGCCGCGGCGCGATACGTCGGCGCGCACGTCCATAGAAATTGTCCAGCGCCTTATGCATGGCCGTTCGACACGCTCACCCCTTCGGCCTCCCGCGCTGTGTCCCAACGCGCGAAGCGCTCGCCGCGCAGGAACTTGTAGAAGGCAAGAACGCACGCCACGTTGGCGAGCACGAAGTAAGCGGGGAGCGCGAGCGGGCGCGAGCGCACGCCTGCCCTCCCCAGAAGCCACCCGGCGAGCGCCGCCGCGTAGAAGAGCAACTGCCCTGCGAGCAGCACCGCGTAGAACCGCGAGCCCGGTGCGAGCGCAGCCGACGCCGCCAGAATGCATGCGAGGAACAGCGGCACGAGGTAGCGCATCACCTTGTGCGAGACGAGCTGGACGGAGTAGAAGCCGCCGCGCAGTGGGTTGAACAGAGCGCGGTGGCGCCAGAGGTCTGTGAGCGTCTGCGCGATGACGCGCACGCGCATGCTCATCTCGCGACCCGGTCGCCGGTTGGTCTCTTCCGTGCAGACGGCCGCCGGTTCGTAGACGGCGCGAAGGCCCTGCTCGACCATCTTGGTCGCGATGATGAAGTCGCTGCACGCCTCGTGATAGAGCGGCACGTAGGCCGCGCGGCGGACGGCGTAGAGAGCGCCCGGTGCACCGATGAGCGAGCCGGCGCGGCTCTCCTGCCGCCGCAGGAAGGTCTCGTAGCCCCAGTAGGAGCGCGCGCCCGCGCCCGTCCCCGTGCGCGCCGGATCGACGTAGACGAGATGGCCGGCGACGCACCCGACCGAGGGGTCTGCGAAGTTCGGCACGAGCGCGCGCAGCACGTCTCTTTGGTAGAGCGTCGTCGCGTCGGAGAAGAGGATGACCTCGCCGCGCGCCAACTCGACCGCCGCGTTCTGCGCGGCCGTCTTACCCAAACGCTCAGCCTGCCGGTGGAGGCGCACGCCGCGCGCGGCAAACCCACGGGCAATCTCGTCCGTGCGGTCGTTCGAGCAGTCCGAGGCGACGATGACTTCGAGCTTCGCGTGGTCGTAGTCGAGCTGAAGCGTGTTCTCCAGTTTGGCGGCGAGGTCGCGCTCCTCGTTGTAGGCGGTGATGACGACGCTGACCGTCGGCTCACACGCCGCGCGCCTGACGGGCCGGGGACGCAGGCGTGCGACCGCCCACACCAAGAGGGGGTAACCCGCGTAGGCGTAGAGGAGCGCGCACGCGCTCGCCCAGAAGAGGATTTCAGCGGCTCGGCTCATAGAGTGTTCAGACTGGGGACGGTTGCGGGCTCGCCCTCCTTCTCCCCTTCCTCGCGCGCAGATGCGCCGAGCTTGAGCACGTAGAGGCGGCGCAGGCAGACCGCATAGGCGACGAGATAGTAGACGTACCAGAGGTGCGCGACCGACGCGAAGAAGCTGCACACCATGTAGCCGACGAGGCTCGCCTGTATCCCGACGCAGAGGTAGTAGAAGACGGCCCGGTCTTTCGCCCCCAGCGTCTCGCGCTCAATCTCGCGCAGCCGCCTGAGCGGCGAGACCATCAGCAGGACGTAGACGACGAGCGCCGCCATCCCCATCTCGGCAGCGACCTGCGTGTATGCGTTGTGGCTGACTTGGTCGTGCTGCCCTTGATGATGGAAGTTGCCGATGCCGATGCCGTTGACGGGGTGCCGGAGCGCTACCAGCGCCGAACGCCAGAAGATGTCGCGGCGCGCGTCGGCCGAGCCCGTCACGTCGCCGCCGAACATGGACGAGACACGCTGCCCGTAACCGCCGGGGGCGGCCGCGATGAAGATGCAGAGCACGACCGCGGCCAGCGTCATCACCACGAAACGGTTCTTCCGCCCGAGCTTCCACGCCAGCACGCCGGAGCTGATGGTGAGTCCCAAAAATCCCCCGCGCGAGAAGGTGACGACGACCCCGGCGACGAGGAGTGCCGCGAACAGGAGATAGGCGATCTTAGTCAGCAGCCCGCGCCGCGCGAAGGCGAGGCAGAGGGCGAGCGGCACCATCGTAACGAGGTGCAGCGCCAAGTCGTTCGGGTTGTCGAAGAGTCCGCCGAGCATCCCCTTGACGCGCGTGCCGGCAAGCTCGAAGTGGCCCGCACGGTAGTCGCTGAAGGCGGAGAAGCTCAACATGACGCTCGCCGCCAGCACTAGCGTCAGCAGCCCACGCAGTCGCCGCTCGGTGTTCGTGACGTTCACCGCGATGACGAAGATGAGGATGACCTTGAGGAACTCGACGAAGTTGTCCCAAGCCTCGCCGGGGCTGATGGCCGTCGGGACGGAGAGCAGCGCAAGGGCGAGCAGGATGAGCGCGAGGGTGACTTCGCGCGGACGCGCCGTCAGGTTCCCCTCGGCCGCGAACTGTGCCGGAAGGTAGACGATGAGCGTGAGGATAGCCACCCACTGCGCCCCTTCCCTGAGAATGGGGGCGTCGAACAGTTCGTACGGGCGGAAGAAGACGAAGGCCGTGAAGATGAAGAGCCCCGCGTACGTGAGAAGGTGGCCGCGCCGCGCGCCCCACGTCTCTGCGTGTATCTTCGCGGGCCGGGTCGCCTTCGACTTGCGGCGCACGCGCGCGCTCGGCTTGAGACGCGCGCCGTGGAGATCGTCCGCCGGGGACTCGACCTCACCCGTCGAAGCGTCCGCGTCCCCCGCGGGCGGCTCCGGCCGGTGCAGGGGTTTGACGGCTTCGTAATCAGCTAATACTTGGCCGTCCCTCATCGCGGCTCCCAAAGCAGTAGGCAGTAGGCAGTAGGCAGTAGAAAGACAGTCGTTATCGAATCGTCCGAGTGTCAGCGTCAGTTATCATTACGCGGAGCGCTACTGACTACTGTCTACTGTCTACTGCTCCGAAGGTTAGCACGCCGGTCGTCGGCGCGCGACGCCGCGTCAGGCTTCGAGGAGTGCGTCGAGGATGCGCTCGGCCGCGTGGCCGTCCCACAGCGGCGGCACGCGCGGCGGCTCTTTCTGCCTCTCGCCCGACAGCGCCGACTCGGACTCGGCAACGATGCGCGCGGGGTCTGTGCCGACGATGCGGTTCGTGCCCAGCTCGACCGTGATGGGTCGCTCCGTGTTCTCACGCAGCGTGAGACACGGGATGCCGAGCGCCGTCGTCTCCTCCTGTATGCCGCCCGAGTCTGTGAGCACCAACCGCGCGCCGCTGTAGAGACGCAGGAAGTCGAGGTAGCCGAGCGGCTCCGTCAGACGGACGCGGCCGCGCTGCTCAAGGGCGTCGAGCAGCCCAAACTCTTCGAGGTTCTTCCGCGTGCGCGGGTGGATGGGGAAGACGACGGGCAGGCGCTCGCCGATGCGCCTGAGCGCCGAGAGTATCCGGCCGAGCACTTCGGGCTCGTCCACGTTCGACGGGCGGTGCAGCGTGACGACCGCATAGTCCGAACCCTCGACTTCCAACTCCTCACGCACACGAGAAGAGGCGGCCCTCTCCAACTGCTTGAAGAGCGAGTCGATCATCACGTTACCGACGAAGCGTATGCGCTCGGCGGGGATGCCCTCCGCAAGAAGGTTGCGGTCGGCGTCTTCGGAGGGCGTGAGCAGAAGGTCGGAGAGCTGGTCGGTGACGAGCCGGTTGATCTCCTCCGGCATCGTCCGGTCGCGACTACGAAGCCCCGCCTCGACGTGCGCCACCTTCACGCCCAGCTTCGAGCAGACGAGCGCGCACGCCACAGTCGAGTTCACGTCGCCGACGACGAGCACCCAGTCGGGCTTATGTTCTAAGACGACCGGCTCAAAGCTCTGCATCACGGCCGCGGTCTGCTGCGCGTGGGAGCCGGAGCCGACGCCGAGATGCACATCCGGTGTGGGCAGCCCGAGGTCGCGGAAGAAGGCATCGCTCATCCGCTCGTCGTAGTGCTGCCCCGTGTGCAGGACGATGGGCGCGAATTCCGGCGCACGCCGCCGCATCGCCTCCACGATGGGGGCGACCTTCATGAAGTTCGGCCGCGCGCCCACGACGTTGATGACTTTGAGCATGAGGCGAATGTTCGTCGGTTACCAACGGAAAGGGGGCCTCGCGGCCCCACTTAACGGCAAACTGGTCGCGCCGGGGCGTCAGACGCCGGCGTTGACCTCCTCGCTGATGAAGAGGTTGACGCGCTCGCGCAGCGCCGTCTCAAAGCGACGCGCCTCCTCGATGCCCGTCAGAGAGAGCGCACGCAACTGCTGTTCGATGCGGCGGCGATAGTCGGAGACGAGAGAGTCGGAGACGTTCAAGCGCGCGGCGGCTTCGAGCTGCGTGATGTGCGACGGGCTCAGGTAACAATACCAGAGCACTCCGAGCATGCGGTCGTACTGCTTCGACTTGCCGCGCACGGCCGCGTGCAGGCCCCGCAGGAACTCGTCAACGAAGGTGGCCGCCTCGTCTTCAGACTCGCGCCTGAGGAGCGACTGCTCGGGATTCTCTCTGCCGTCCACGGGCTCGAAGCCGCGCCCCTCTTCGTCGTCGCCGCCGCCGATGGGGACGAGGTAGATGTCCATCACGGGCAGGCGCGACATGACGAGGCTGCGCAGAGAGCGCACGTCCACCGGCGAGTCGGAGG
>JBJMGQ010000506.1:0-42267 GCA_045807845.1 Pyrinomonadaceae bacterium
AAGTTGGAGTTGAGGCCGCCGACGCCGTTGTCGTTCTTGTTCGGGTTGAGCGGGTCGAGCAGCCACTCGCCGTCGGCGATGAGCTTGTATTCGAGGCGCGCTTCCGCCGGGAACTTGAGGCGGATGAACTTGAGGTTGTTCGTGTTGGGAACGTCGCGCAGTACGAGCCCGGCGGGCGCCCAGCCGGTGAAGTCGCCGACGACCTCGACGCGTTTGGCAGCGCCGCGGTAGATGAAGGTCACGCCTTCGGCGTCAATTAACGGCGATACTTGCGCGGCCTTGACGCGCTCGGCCGCGTCGGGCGGGTAGAGGTCGCGTTCGGCCTTCTCAAGCTCTTCGGGCGTGAGGCCGTTGATGGTCTCACGTTGAAAGTAGGTGGCGCCGGAGGGCGAGACGACGGCGACGACAACGGCGCCCGTGCCGCGTGCGGCCTTCACGTCGAAGGAGAAGCTGCCTTCGGCGTCGGCCTTCAACTCGCGGCGTTCACCACCTGCGAGGAGGAAGGCGCGGCTCCCCTTCGTGCGCGCGCCGCCGCCCGCGTGGATGGTCTGGCCCGCCTCCATGCGCTCTAAGATTTCGCGCGCGGGGAAGTTGAAGTCGGCGTTGGCGTGCGGCGTCGTCGTCTGTTTCGCGTAGCGCGCGGCGACGAGGTCGGGCGTGTCGAGGTTGCGCCCCTCCTGTATGTTCGTCGCAAGTCGTATGAACTGCGCCATCGACCACGCGAGCGGTGTCGCGGAGCCTGTGCCCTCGCCGAACTTGAACTCGGGGCGCGGGCTTGTGGGTCTGTCCCAGACCTGCTCGGGAATCATGAGCCCCGCGTTGGCGAAGCCCGCCATCGTGTCGAGTCTGCGGAGCGCGTCGGCGCGTCGGCCTAGTGCAAGCTCGTACTGCCCGCGCTCGCCCGAGAGCAGAGCCCAGAGCCGCCCCTTGCCCGTGTACTTGCCGTCCCAGTTCCAGTTGCGGCCGTCGTCCATCTCGCCGTAGCCGTCGTGGTTGTAGCGGTAGAAGCCCGCGCCGTGCGGCGTCTCGACTTTGATAACGCGGTCGATGACATTGAGGCTCTTGGCAATCAGAGGGTCTTGCGGCGCGCGGATGCCGAGGCGGACGAGTTCGAGGAAGCCCGCGTCAACTATCTCGCGCTCGTCGAAGGTGCCGCCGCCGTTGCCCACGTCGAAGGGCGCGCCGTCGTCCGGGTCTTCGTTGAAGGAGAGGCGGAGGTAGTAGTTCTTATCGCCGTGCGGCCCCGTGGTCGTCGCCGTCCAGCGCTCGACGTTGCGCGCGAACTCATCCGCGGCGGCGAGGTAGATTGACGACGAAACGTCGTCGCCGTTGCGGCGCGCGATGTCGGCGGCGCAGACGAGGCCGGCGATCTCGGCGGCGATGGTCGAGGGCGAGTAGCCCGACTTCTCCTCCCAACGCTCCTGCGGCGTCGAGGGGCCGCGCGTGACGATGAAGTCGGCGGCCGGGCGAACGTGCTTGACGAAAGTCTCCTTATCGAAGCGGCCGAGTTGGTAAGCGAGGACGAGCGGGTATGCGACCTCGTCCAACTGAAGCGAGCCCCAGAAGGGGCGGCCGTCGAGCCAGGAGTTCTGCGGCAAGCTGCCGTCGGGCTTCTGCTGCACGCGGAAGAGATAGTCGAGCGCGCGCCCCGCGGACGCCTTATCACCTAAAGCCATGAAGGCCGTCGCGACCTGATAGAGGTCGCGCGCCCAGACGAGGTGGTAGCCGCCGACGTTCGCCTCGTTGGCGGAGGCGCCTCCGCCCCAAGGCACGGAGAGCGAGGCGATCATCGCGCCGCGGAAGGTCTTGTCCTCATGCGCCTTCAAGACCATCGCGGCCATGTCGTACTGCGCTTGATACTTCGGCTCGACGCGGCGCAGCGTCTTCACGTAATCGTGCCAGCCCTGCTCGTACTCCGCGCGCGTCTTCGCGAACCCCTTCGCGAGCGAGGCGCGCGCGTTACGCAGCGCTTCGGCCGCATCTTTGCCGAAGCCGAGCGCGAGCGTTGTGCGACGACCCACCTCGCCGACCTGCACGACGTTGCCGTCGGCCGCGCGCGTGTAGCGCTTGCCGAGAAGCCCCTGCCTGTCCAACTCTGCGAGCCCGTCGCTCGTCCCCGCGTAGCCGTTCGAGGTCTCGCCGAAGCCGTCGCTTGAGACGAGCGCCGAAGCCTTGTCGCCGTCCGAGGCGAGGAGCGCGCCGTCCTCAGTCCAAGCCGTGTCGTGCATCCCGCTGTTGCCCAGAGAGGGGTCGTAGTAGACGTAGAGCCTTTGCAGGGCGCGACAACGGCTGTCGAACTCCACGTCGATGAGGACGACGGGTCGCTCGGGGTCGGTCGTGTAGGTCTTCGTGAGCTTGAACGTGTTCGTCTCGCTCGTCTGGCGGAAGGAGAGCGACTGCGGGTCTGTGATGTCGAGCCGGTTCGCCGCGACGGCCTCGGCCGAGGGCGAGCCTTCGCCGCAGCCCGCGACGACGAAGTGCAGCGTCTGCGTGTTCGCCACGTCCACGGTCGGGTAGTAGACCTCGTCCAAGACGCCGCCGCGCAGAGTGAACCAGACCTTCGACGCCTCTGTGTTCGAAGTGCCGACGGCCTCCTTGCCCGCGCTCGGCCACTGCGCGTCGCGGCCGGGCGCACCGGGGGCGAGGCCGTCCTGCTGCGCTCGGGCGCGCTGCGGGACGAGGCCGACACAGAGCGTGAGGGATAGCAGGGCGACGTAGAGCGAGAATCTTTTGCCCATCAGCTCTTACGCCGGCCGAGCATGTCGAAGCCGACCGCGGCGACGAGCACCGCGCCCTTGACGATGTACTGCGTGTAGTTCTCGACGTTGAGGAGCGACATGCCGTTGTCGAGACTCGCCATGATGAGCGCGCCGACGACCGCGCCCGAGACCGTCCCGCGCCCGCCCATCAAGGAAGTCCCGCCGATGACGCACGCCGCGATGGCGTCCAACTCCATCAATGTGCCCGCGTCCGGCGACGCGCTCCCAACGCGCCCCGTGTGCAGCAGCGAGGCCACGCCCACCAAGAGCCCCAGCACGCCGTAGGCCGCGAGGATGAGGCGCCGGATGTTGATGCCGGAGAGACGTGCCGCGTCGGGGTTGCCGCCGACGGCGTAGAGATAGCGGCCGAAGGTCGTGTTCTGCGTCAGGAAGCCGCCGAGCACCGCGACGACGAAGAGCACCAGCACCGGCACAGGCATCCCGCCGCCCATGTTCATCCAGTAGATGAAGAGCAGGATGAGCGCCGCGGGCACGACGATGCGCAGCGCGGTCGCGCCGATGCTGGGCACGTTCAGCCCGTGGCGGCGCCGTGCGCGCAGGCGGCTCACAGTCAGGAAGGCCACCGCCGCGATGGCGACGACCGCCAGCGTCACTCCGACCGGCTGCGGCAGTTTGCCAACGCCCAGCTCCCTGAAGAAGGGCAGGCGCACGGGGATAGTCGCGCCCTTACTCAAACCCAGTATCACGCCGCGCCACGCGAGCAATCCCCCGAGCGTGACGATGAAGGCCGGGATGTTCCCGTAAGAGATGAGGCTCCCCTGCACCGCGCCGACGACGACGCCGACGACCAACGCCAACCCGAGCGCGCCCGCGAGCCCGTAAGGCTCCTGCATCATCGCCGCCACGCCGCCCGCGAGCCCCACCACCGAGCCGACCGACAGGTCTATCTGCCCCGCCACAATCACCAAAAGCATCCCGACCGCCAGCACGCCCGTCACGGCCATCTGCTGCAAGAGGTTCGAGAAGTTGTTCGGGTGCAGGAAGATTCCGTAAGGGTAGAGCGGGCTGATGGTCTTCCACTGAAAGAAGAGCCAGATGGCGAGCAGCGCGATGATCATCGTGTAGGCGCGCAGAGACTCGGTCGGCAGACGAAAGCGCCCACCCGCCGGGGACTCGACGCCCTCCGGCACCGCCCCCGGCGGCGCCACGTCCGCGTTCACGGGCGGCCTGTTCGTCGCCGGCTGATTAGAAAGCTGATTGCTCATGCTTGAATCCCGTCTTGAGCGACTTGAATCGCCTTCCGAAGCGCTAAACTCGCGACCCAGGCTGCTCGACTCATGAGTCGAGCGACTTGAGTCTTGAGTCAAGCGGCTTGGGTCATGAGCCGAGCGACTTGAGTCTTGAGTCGAGCGACCTGACTCACGACCTGAGCGACTTGAGTGCAGACCCGAGCGACTTGAGTCCAGACCTGAGCGACTTAAATCCCGTGCTGACCCACTAAAAACCTGTTCCAGCTCGCTCAGTCCCAGTCCTTTTCAGGCGGCGCGTTGCGTCTGGCCGGTGGCGCAGGCCATGACGGCCTCGGGGGTGGCCTCTTCGCGTTTGAACTCGCCGGTGACGCGCCCCTCGTGCAACACTAGCACGCGGTCGGAGAGGCCGAGCACCTCGGGCAGCTCGGAGGAGACGAGCACGATGGCGAGCCCCTCGCTCGCGAGCCGGTTGATCTGCGCGTATATCTCCTGCTTGGCGCCCACGTCGATGCCGCGCGTCGGCTCGTCGAGGAAGAGTACGCGCGGGTTCGTCAGAAGCCACTTGGCGAGCACGACCTTCTGCTGGTTGCCGCCCGAGAGCGTGCCGACCACCGTGAAGACCGAGTTGGCCTTGACGCGCAGCTCCTTCTTCGCGCGCTCGCCCGCGGCGGCCTCTGCGTCCACGTCGGTGACGAAGCGGCCTGAGAGTTTTTTAAGACCGGCGAGCGTCATGTTGTTGAGAATCGTCTGGTCGAGCACGAGCCCGAAACGCTTGCGGTCTTCGGTCACGAACCCGACGCCGTGCTTGATGGCGTCGGACGGGCGGCTGACCTTAATCCTCTTCCCCTCGACGTAGACCTCGCCCGCAAAGCGCCCCGGCCACGCGCCGAAGATGCCCATCAAAAGCTCGCTGCGGCCTGCGCCCATCAGCCCCGCGATGCCCAGCACCTCGCCCCGCCTGACCTTGAAGCCCACGTCTTTGACCAAGAGCTTGCCCGCGACGTTCGGGTCTTCGACCGTCACGCCCCTCGCCTCGAAGACGACCTCGCCGCGCTCGTGCTCGGCTTCGGGGAAGATGTCGTTCACGTCGCGGCCGACCATCAGAGAGATGACGCGCGCCTCGTTCAGCTCGCTCGCAGGCTGCGTCCCGACGGTGCGGCCATCGCGCAGGACGGTGATGCGCTCGGAGACGCGGAAGACCTCGTCGAGCTTGTGCGAGATGTAGATCATGCCGACGCCCCGCGCGCGCAAATTCCCGATGATGCGAAAGAGCGTCTCGACCTCTGCGTCGGCGAGCGCAGCCGTCGGCTCGTCGAGCACAAGGATGCGCGCCTCCTGCGAGAGCGCCTTCGCTATCTCGACGAGTTGCTGCTGGCCGATGCCGAGGTGGCCGACGGGCGTGCGCGGGTCGAGCGGCAGGTTGAGTTCGTCGAGGAGCTTCTGCGCGCGGCTGTACAACTCTTCCCACTTGATGACGCCGAAGCGGCGCGGCTCGCGGCCGAGGAAGATGTTCTCGCCGATGGTCAGCTCCTTGATGAGCGACAGCTCTTGGAAGATGACGGCGACGCCCGCGTTCTCCGAGTCGCGGACGCTGTGGAACTGTCGCACCTGCCCGTCGATGACGACCTCGCCGCCGTAGGTGCCGAAAGGGTAGACCCCTGCGAGCACCTTCATCAGCGTTGACTTCCCCGCCCCGTTCTCGCCGACGAGCGCGTGCAGCTCGCCTTTATGGAGGTCGAACGAGACGCCGTCGAGCGCGCGCACGCCGGGGAAGCTCTTCGTGATCTCCCGCATCTCAAGAAGCGGGGTGTTGGGTGTGGAAGACATGACAGTCAGTTAAGCTCAATCGTTAACGCAGCCGCAGCGCGACGCCGAGGCCGCCGAGGAGCAGGGCGGCTAAGGCGAGCAGCGCGCCCCTGTCCGTGTGCCCGATGCCCGCGGTCTGCTTCGGGCATTGGTGGCCCGACACGTCCTTGTAAACGTCTTCGCACTTGTGATAGCCGTCCTTGATGATCGTGGCGTCAAGGTTGTTCTTGTCCACGGCCTGCGGCTCCTGAAGGATGGAGGGCACGTCTATACGGCCGTTGTTAATCTTGTCGGTGGTGCTGAGCGCCTCGCCGTGCGCGAGCTTGATGGCGCTATCGACCGCGCTGTCGGCGAGCGGCTTGATGGGCTTGTAGATGGTCATCGTCTGCGTGCCCTTGGCGATGCGCTGGACGGCGATCAACTCCGCGTCTTGGCCCGTCACGAGCACCTTGCCCGTCAACCCCGCCACGTCGAGCGCCGAGATGGCGCCGCCCGCCGTCCCGTCGTTCGACGCGACGATGGCTTGAATGTCGTTCTTCGTCTTCGTCAGCGCGTCCTCGGTCAGGCGCTGCGCCTCCTCGGCCTTCCACTCCTTGGCGAACTGGTCGGAGATGATCTTCACGTCGCCGCGGTCTCTGGCGGGCCCGAGGATGTTCATCTGGCCGTCGCGCAGGAGCTTCGCGTTGTTGTCGGTGGGCGCGCCGCCGATGAGCACGTAGTTACCTTTGGGCACGTGCTTCAGGGCATAGTCGCCCTGCATCTCGCCCATCTTGACGACCTGATGCGAGACGTAGAGGTCGGGCTCGGAGTCCTTAATCAAGCGGTCGTAGGAGATGACGGGGACTCCGGCGGCGTGCGCCTTCTCGACGATGGAGGCGGCGATCTCGCCGTTGTGCGGCGCGACGATGAGCACGTCCACGCCCTTCGTGATGAAGTTGTCGCACTGCTTGGTCTGCACGGCGTCGTCGCCGTTGGCGACCTGCGTCTCGACGCGCGCGCCGACCTCCGCGCCCCGCGCCTCGACCAGCTCCTTGTCGCGCTGCCAGCGCTCCTCCTTGAGCGTGTCCATCGAGAAGCCGATGTAGACGGGCTCGCCCGCCTTCTTCGTCTTGCGCTGGTAGCCGCCCGTCGAGGCCGTGCCCGTGCCGCCGCTGTTCTGCGTCGCCGGGTTATTGACGCACGAGCCCGCCACGAGCGCCGACGCCGCGGCCAACGCTAAAACCAACACTCTCGCCTGTCGCATCTGTTTTCGCTCCTTTGTTTCCTCCGCAACCTTTGCGGCTCTCGGCGAACTCTGCTTTGAAGCGTGAGACCTTTTTAAAGCAGAGTTCGCGGAGAGCCGCAAAGGTCGTAGAGGAATTAAACCCGCGCGCGGGCGTGGCCGCGCCGGAGTCTCCAGCGTCACTGTGGATTGCCTTGAATCAGCGGAATTAACTGCTCGGAACGTGCCTAAGATTAACAGAGGCGCGGCGAAATTTGTATTGTATTTTTTCCGCCCGAGTGCTATGACTTGCTTAGTCAGCCGACATAACAAAAACCTTTGAAGATGCCGAGCGCGTTTCCCCCTCCGGCCGCTTTGCGTCTTTTCCCAAGCCCTGCGGGGTGCGTTCTTCGGCAACGTTTAAAGTGCGCGGCGCCAACTGTCCGCGGGGCTGCGCTCAGACATGAGATATAGAGGAGGTCTTCGATGACAAGGCGGAAATTTTCGGCCCTGCTCCGCACGGCGCTGTGCGCGCTCTTCCTGTTGACGCTGGCCGCGAGCGCGCGGGCGCAGTTCCGCGCGGCCGTACAGGGCACCGTGACCGACCAATCGGGCGCGGTCGTCGCCGCGGCCACGCTCACGCTCAAGAACAACGAGACGGGGCGCGTGCAGACGGCCAACTCCGGCGACGAGGGCTTCTATCGCATCTCGGAGCTGCCGCCCGGCACCTACACGCTCACGGTCGAGAAGGCCGGCTTTAAGAAGACATCCTTCGAGAACGTGACGATCAACGCCGAGCAGGTGCAGGGGCTCGACGTGGTGCTCACGACGGGCGAGGTCGCAGAGATCGTGACGGTGACGAGCGAAAGTCAGACACAACTCGACACCGAGAGCGCGAACGTCAACAAGGCCATCTCGACGCAGGAGGTCAAGCGTCTACCGCAGTTCGGGCGCGACCCTTATGAGCTGCTGCGTTTGACGCCGGGCATCTTCGGCGACGTGGGGCGCGGCGGCTCGGGCGGCATCGTGGGACTGCCGAACTCGACGGGGCCGGGCGGCTCGAACACCTCTATCTTTCAGGTCGAGAACCAGCCGCAGATCACGGCCAACGGCCAGCGCATCTCGGCGAACAACTATCAGATAGACGGCGTCAGCGTCAACAGCCTGACGCACGGCGGCGCGGCCGTCGTCACACCGAATCAGGAGTCGGTCAAGGAGGTGCGCGTGCTCTCCTCGACCTACACGGCCGAGGACGGGCGCAACTCCGGCGCGCAGGTCAAGGTCGTCTCGCAGAGCGGCACGAACAACTTCCACGGCAGCCTCTTCCTCAAGGCCAACGACCCGCGCTGGAACGCCTACAACAAGTACGGCCCCGACTTTGGCCGCGCGGGCCCGGAGCGCGTCAACCAGCACTACAAACAGTTCGGCGGCTCGATCGGCGGCCCGCTTCCCTACCCGAACTTCGACGCGAACCCACATTCCGTCTTCCGCAGCGGGCGCGACAAGGCGTTCTTCTTCTTCTCCTACGAGGGCTTGCGGCGCACCGACTCGGGCACCGAGGCGCGCTACGTCGAGACGGCACAGTTCCGGCAGCTCGTCGCGCAGGCGCGCCCGGGCAGCATCGCCGCGCGCATTCTCACCTCGCCCGGAATTGAGCCGCGCATCGCTTCGGTGCTGCCGCAGAACTGCGCCGACTTTGGGAACGACGCGGCGCGCTGCCGCGTCGTCGCAGGGGGCTTAGACATCGGCTCGCCGGCCGGCGCGCAGGGGCAGTACCTGACCGTCGGCTCGATGGGCGGCGGCTTCGACAACGTCCCCGACGTGCAGCGCGTGCTCATCCTCAACCCGCGCAGCGCGCACTCGAACCAGTACAACTTGCGGCTCGACTTCTCGCTGACGCCGCGCGACCAGCTCGCCTTCAGCGGCTACCTGACGCGCAGCGAGTTTCTCAATCCAGACCCGGCGGGCGCCTCGCGCCCCAACGGCGACATCCGCTCGACGCCCATCAACACCTCGGCGACGATCACCTACGTCCGCACCATCTCAAACAACATCGTCAACGAGGCTCGCTTCAACGGGACGCGCTTCGCCTACAACGAGGTCGAGTCGGCGCAGGAGACCAACTTCGGTATCCCGCGCATCGAGATCGAGACGCTGCCCTTCGACCGCATACGCTTCGGCGCGCCGCAGTCGGAAGCCACGCCCGGCATCTTCGCCGAGAACCAGTTCGAGCTGCGCGATGCGCTGACGTGGGTGCAATCCAACCACACTTGGAAGCTCGGCGGCGAGTACCGCGTCGAGCAGAACAACGACAACCTGAACGGCGCGGCACGCCCGCTCTTCACCTTCGGCGGACTCTTCAACTTCGCCAACGACACGCCGCTCTTCTATCAGATCAACGCCGACCCGCGCACGGGCGGCGCGCCCGAAGCGCAGCGTTACTTCCGCACCAACTACCTCGCCGCCTACGTGCAGCATGATTGGAAGGCGCGGCCGAACCTGACGCTCGGGTTGGGCTTGCGCTACGAGCTGTTCTCGCCGCCCACGGAGAAGCGCGGGCTGCTGAGCAACTTCGAGTTCACCAATCAGAACCTTGCGACCGGTCATCTCGTCGTCACCGACAAGCTGTTCAAGACGGACAAGAACAACTTCGCGCCGCGCCTCCAGTTCGCTTGGAGCCCGAACTTCGGCAACTCCTTCGGAGGGCTGCTCAACGAGAACCGCGCGGTCGTGCGCGGCGGCTTCGGCATCTCTTACGACCGCACGCCGAACGTGCTGTTCTCTAACACGCGCGGCAACCCGCCCTTCTTCGCGCGCTACCAGATCTGCTGCGGCACTTCGGCCAGCGAGTTCAGCACGCCCTTCAACGGCGGGCAGATTCTCTACGCGCTCGGCACGAGCAATTCGCCGTTCAGCTACCCGGCCAACCCCGCGCTCGCCGTCGGGATCGACCCGGCGACGGGCTCGGCACGCGGGCGCTCGGTCGAGGTTTACGGCGCGAACGCGGAGACGCCGAACCCGTACGTCTACACCTACTCGCTCGACGGAGAGTATGACTTCGGGCACAACTTCGTGGGCGAGCTGGGCTATCAGGGCAGCTCTTCGCACAAGCTCGTGCGGCTCGTCAATCAGAACTTCCTCTACCCGAACAGCTCGAACTTCTTCGCCGTCTACATCCCGCAGACGGACGTGAACGCCAACTACAACGGCATGAACGCGCGGCTCGCCAAGCGCTTCAGTGACGGCTATCAGTTCGAGGTCTACTATCGTCTCTCGAAGAGCATCGACACGCTCTCGAACGAAGGGCCGGGCGCGGAGACCAACCAGACCTTCCCGCAGGATTTGCACACGGAGCGCGGCCCTTCGGACTTCGACGTGAAGCATGCGCTCAACATCTCCGGGCTTTGGGACTTGCCTCTCTTCCGCAACCGGAAGGACTTTCTCGGCAAGGCGCTCGGCGGTTGGCAGTTGAGCGGGATTACGACTTGGCACACGGGCTTCCCCTGGACGCCGAAGACGGGGCGGTGCGTGAACACGAGCGCCATCCCGATCATCTGCCCCGTGCGCCCGACGGGCTACCTCGGCGGCGCGATCACCGACACGTCGAATGAGGCGTTCCTCAACGGCATCGTCCCTGCCAGTCTCTTCACGGTGACGCCGCCGGGGGTGAACTTCTCGCGCCCCGGCATCGGGCGCAACTCTTTCCGCGGGCCGCGCTACTTCAGCACCGACCTCGCGTTCGGCAAGCGGACGGGGCTGCCCCGCTTCATGGGCGAAGGCGCGTTCCTTGAGATACGCGCCAACGTCTTCAACGCCTTCAACAATCTGAACCTGAACCCGTTCCGCTTCTTCGCGCCGCTCATCGAAGACCAGAACTTCGGCCGTCCCGACCGGGGCTTGGCCGGCCGCGTCGTCGAGATTCAAGGCCGCCTGTCGTTCTGAAGTGAGAGAGTGCGTGTTACAGGTGTAAAGCGATGTCAACTTAACACAGAGAGACGGAGCCACGAAGACACGGCTTGAAGTCTTATAACTTCAAGCCGTGTCTTCGTGGCTCCGTCTCTCTGTGTTGAAATATCTGCCTCTACATTCAAGCGAGGAGTAATCGTATCAGTTCTCGGGCGGGGGTAGAGCGTCCTCTATTTCCTCCACGCCGCCCCCACGTCGCGCCTTGCGCTCCTCGTCCAGTTTTTTGAAGAGCGCCAGCTCACGCTCGGCCTCCCCCTTCCGTCCCAGCCGCGAGAGCGCGAGGAACATCTGGTAGCGCACGCCCGGGTCTGACTCGCGTATGCGCGTCGCCGCCGCGAGCACCTTGAGCGCCTCCTCGTAACGACGCCCACGAACGAGCAGGCGCCCGAGGTCGTAGTTCGCGTAGAAGTGGCGCGCTTCCAACGCGACCGCCTGACGCAGAAGGCGTTCGGCCTCCGCGTCGCGCCCGCGCTCGCCCACGACGAAACCGAGCTGCGCGAGCGCGTCCGCGCTGCCCGGCTTGAGTTGGAGCGACCGTCGCAGCGCCGTCTCGGCCGCTTCATAATCGCCGCGCCCTCTTGCTGCAATGCCTGCGAAGTAATGCGCCTCGGCCGAGTCGTGGAAGCGCGCCGCCGCTTCGTTGAAGACTTCCTGCGCGCGGTCGAAACGCGAGAGCAGCATCAACACGCCGCCCAGCCGCACGCGATAGACGAGACGCACGGGGTCTTCACTCACCGCGCGCTCGTAGAACTCGACCGCGCCCTCGTAACGCCGTTGCCGCCGCAGCTCCTCCGCCAACGCAAAGTGAACCTCCGGGTAGTTCGCGCGCAGCGCCAGAGCCCTCTGCCAGAACTCGGCCGCCTCCTCCGCGCGACCCCGCGCGGCGCTGATGAGGCCGAGTCGATAGAAAGCCTCCGGCGCGTTCTGCGCGAGCGCCGCGGGCGTGTTGAGAAGTGTTGCGGCCTCTTCGTAACGCTTCAGCTCAAAGAGCGCGAGGCCGAGATTGAAGGTCGCCTGCGGGTGCCCGGGCGCCGCGCGCAGCACGGCCTCGAACTCCGCGGCGGCCTCTGCTTGACGCCCCGCGCGCGCAAGCAGCACGCCGAGGTTCGCACGCGGCGACACCGCCCCCGGCTTCAGCCTGAGCGCGGCGCGATACTCGCCTTCGGCCTCGCGCGCACGCCCGCGCTGGTCGAGTATGACGCCGAGCAATGCATGCGCGTCCGCGTTACCGGGCGCGGCCGCGAGCGCGCGCCGCACGAGCGGCTCCGCCTCATCAACCCTCCCCTCGCGCAGCAGCTCCAACGCGCGCACGAGCAGCGCCGACGCATCCTCTCCGACTCGCGTCGCACGCGTCGGCCGCGTTGCCCCCGGCGGCTCCTTCCGGCCCTGATGCGCCTCGCCCAACGGCGCGCACAGAAGGAGCGCAACGAACATGCAGAAGCTCAAGTTTGAAATTTCGAATTTCAAATCAAGAATTCCTTCCGGCTCTCAAGTACCAAAGCTATATTATATTCGGGTTGGCGACGACGACGAACGCTATGCTTCTTTCGCTGCGACACGCGCTCATCCTGCTCCTGCTCGCCGCGCTCTGCGCGCAGGCGGCGCCGCGCGCGCGCACGAGTGTAGATAAGAAGACGGGCGGCGACTACAAGCTCACGCGCGCGGACGTTCAGTTCCTCGAAGACCTTTCGCACAGGGCCTTCCTCTACTTTCTCGAACACGCCGACGCGGGCACGGGGCTCGTCCTCGACCGCGCGCGCGCGTCGGGCGAGGCGCATGCGCTCGGGCATCCTTCGCACCACATTGCTTCGAGCGCCGCCACGGGCTTCGGGCTCACGGCGCTCTGCGCGGGAACGGAGCGCGGCTGGGTCACACGCGCAGAGGCGCGGCGGCGTGTGCTGACAACTCTTCGATTCTTCAACGAACGCGCGCCGCGGGAGCACGGCTGGTTCCTGCACTGGATGGACTCTACGACGGGCGAGCGCCGCTGGCAGAGCGAGTTCTCTTCAATTGACACGGCGCTGCTGCTCGCGGGCGTGCTCACCGCGCGGCAGTGCTTCCGCGAAGACCCTCTGATCGTAAGGCTCTCGACCCACATCTACGAGCGCGTCGATTTCAAATGGATGCTCAACGGCCACCCCACGCTTCTTTCACACGGCTGGCGCCCCGAGACGGGCTTTATCAAGACGCGCTGGAACACGTACAGCGAGCACCTCATCCTCCAACTGCTCGCCATCGGTTCGCCCACGCACCCCATCACGCCGCGCGCTTGGCGCGCATGGTCGCGCAAGCGCATCACCTACGCGGGCTACACTTTCATGAACGACGGCCCGCTCTTCACGCACCAGTACACGCAAGGATGGGCCGACCTGCGCGGCCGGCGCGAAGACCGTTACCCCTTCACAGACTACTTCGAGAACTCGGCCGCGGCCACGCGCGCGCACCGGCAGTTCTGCATCGACCTGTCAACGGAGTTCCCTGCTTACGGGCCGGACGTGTGGGGCATTTCGGCTTCAGACTCGGAGCGCGGTTACGTCGCGTGGGGCGGGCCGCCGCGCGACCCTGCGATAGATGGGACGGTCGTGCCGTATACGGCGGCCGGCTCGCTCGCGTTCACGCCCGACATCTCGCTCGCGGCGCTGCGCGCGTTGAAGGAGCGTTACGGCGCGCGCGTCTTCGGCCGTTACGGCTTCGCCGACGCCTTCAACCCGAACACGGGCTGGGTGGACACGGATGTCATCGGCCTCGACCAAGGCATCACGCTCCTCGCCGCCGAGAACCTCCGCGACGGGCTCGTCTGGCGCCACTTCATGAAGAACGCGGAGATAGAGCGCGCCCTCGACCTCGTCGGCCTTAAAAGAATCAGGTAACGGAGCGGCCCGCTACAGCTTGAGGTACTGCCTTCTGAAGATGCGGTAGCCCCACGCGTCGAGCGAGAGGGCGGGCAGTTTGACGGCACGGGCGCGGGCGGCGCGCTCGGCGGCGGTGGCGTCGGGCTTGAGCGGCTCGCGTGTGTCGGGCGTGATGTCGGCGAAGGTGTGGCTGCTCGCCCCCTCGACCGTGCCCTCGAAGGGGCGGTTCGAGAAGTTGATGGCGACGATCACCTCCTCCGCCCCGTGCTGACGCGCGAAGGTGACGACGCGCGACTCGTCGGAGTTGTGCAGCCACTCAAGGCGCCCGCCCGTCAGCGTTGCGTTCGCCTTGCGCAGCGCAATCATCTGCCGGTAGAAGCGCGGGAACTCTGGCCGTCGCTTCTCGATGGGCCAGAAGATGGGCAGGCGATAGAAGAGCGCGGGGTCGCCCGACTCGGTCGTGTCGCCGACCTCCATGCCGTTGTAGAGCATCGGCACGCCGTCGAGCGTCAGCATCAACGCCGACGCCGCCAGCGCGCCGCCCTCGCCGAAGCGAGCCAACGCGCGCTTCTCATCATGGTTATCGGAGAAGCGCATGCGCAATGCGCCCCGCGGGTACTTCGCCTCGTCCGCCTCCCACGTCTGTCGAAAGGCCGTCGCGCTCTTTCGCCCCTGCAACACGTCGTTGAGCGTGCCGTGCAGCGGCCAAGAGTAGTCGAGGTCGAAGGCACGCACGAGCAGCTCTGGCTTGTCGGCTTCCGCGAGCAGAAGGATGTCCGTCTTGACCTTGTCGAGTTCCGCGCGCGCCTGCTCCCAGAAGTCGGTCGGCACCTCTGCGGCCACGTCGCAGCGGAAGCCGTCGAGGTCATAGTCGCGCAGCCAGAACTTCAGCATGTCGATCATGTAACGACGAAGCTGCGGATTGTCGTAGTTCAGCTCGGCCACGTCCGACCAGTCGTGCGGGTAGGTAATCTGCCCCGCCGCGTCGCGGACGTAGAACTCCGGCGTCTTCATCATCACGCTGTCCCACGACGTGTGGTTGGCGACCACGTCGATGATGACCTTCATCCCGCGCCGGTGCGCCTCCGAGACGAGCCGCTTCAAATCGGCGCCCGTCCCGTAGTCAGGATTGACGGCGTAGTAGTCGCGCACGGCGTAAGGGCTCCCGACGGGGCCCTTCTTCTTCTCCTGCCCGATGGGGTGAATCGGCATCAGCCAGAGGATGTTGACGCCGAGTTCTTTCAAGCGGTCGAGCTGCGCCGTGATGCCCGCGAAGTCACCCGCCTCGGAGAACTGCCGCGGATAGATTTCGTAGATGACGCCGCCGCGCACCCACGCGGGCGTCGTCTCGCGCGCACGCTCCTTCGACACGTCGCGCTGCTGCGCGAGTCCCGCGCCCGGGAGCGCGGCTGGGAGCAAGGTCAGGCACAAGAGGACTATCGAAAAAGCTCTACGGCGCATACTCCTCCTCGACTCCTATTTGTCGTCGTCAATCAGCCCCGTGCTCGGGACGGGCTGCGCCGTCATCTGCGTCGTCAGACGCTCGCGCTCGTCCCCTCGAAGCACCGCGCCGGCCGGAGGGCGGTCGCCCTCGTCGCGCACGATGAGGACGGACGCCGCGGCGAAGAGCAGACTCAAGCCTCCCATCAACACGACGCGGAGCGGGTCGGCACCGATGACGTGTTTGATGAGATACGGCGTGACGAACGACATGGCGACCTGCGGGATGACGATGAAGAGATTGAAGACGCCCATGTAGACGCCCATCCGCGCGGGCGGCACCGCGGTCGAAAGAATCACGTACGGCATCGAGAGAATCGAAGCCCACGCGATGCCGACGCCGACCATCGAGAGCCAGAGGAAGTACTTGTCCTGCGCGAAGTAGACCGAGAGCAGGCCGAGTCCGCCGCAGGCGAGCGCGATGATGTGGACGCCCTTGCGACTCGTGGCGCGCGCCAGCGGCGGGAGCAGGAAGGCCACGACGAAGCAGACGACGTTGTAGACGGCGAAGCAGAGGCCGCCCCACTCCGTCCCCTCGCGAAAGCCGGGCGACTCGGGCGCGCTCGCGCCGTAGACGTGACGCGCCACCGTGATGCCGAAGAACTGCCACATGCACGGCAGCCCGAACCACGTGAAGAACTGGACGACGGCGAGCTGCTTCATCGTCGTCGGCATCTCCCGGATGGAGGAGAAAATCTCCTTGAAGCCGCCGAGCACGCCCGCGCTCTCGCGCTTCATGCGGCGGAAGGCTTCCATGTCTTCGGGCGGATACTCCTTCGTCGTGAAGATCGTCCAGATGACCGCCAGCAGGAAGGCGAAGGCGCCGACCTTAAAGGCATAGTCGGTCGAGAGCGGGATGCCCGAGGCGAGGACGCCGGTGACGCCGACCGCCGTCAGGATGAGCGGCAGGGCGTTGGCGAGCGTCTGGCCGATGCCGATGAAGAACGACTGCATGACGAAGCCGGTCGTGCGCTGCTCGACGGGCAGCTTGTCGGCGACGAAGGCGCGGAAGGGCTCCATCGTGATGTTGATGGAGGAGTCGAGAATCCAGAGGAGCCCCGCCGCCATCCAGACCGACGACGAGTTGGGCATGAAGAAGAGCGTGACGCTGGCGATGATGGCCCCGACGAGGAAGTAAGGACGGCGGCGCCCGAGCCGCGTCCACGTCCGGTCGCTCATCGAGCCGATGATCGGCTGCACGAGCAGCCCCGTGATCGGCCCGGCGAGCCACAGGTATGGGAGGTTGCTCTCCTCCGCGTGCAAGTACCGATAGATGGGGCTCATGTTCGCCTGCTGTAAGCCCCAGCCGAACTGGATGCCGAGGAACCCGAAACTCATGTTCCAAATCTGCCAGAAGCTCAGGCGTGGTTTCTCAGCCATGCGTCTCTCCTAGTCTCTATCTTGCGTAGATGTTGATGTCTTCGAGCACGACGTTGCGGTCGAGCGAGAGCGTGTAGAGCAGCGTCCGCGCCATGTTCGAGACGTGGATGAAGCCGGGTCGTGGGCTCGCTTCGGCCGCGGTGTTCTCCACGTCCACGAGGCCGGGGCAGAGGTTGAAGACGCGGACGCCTACGCCCGTCTTCCGCACGTGGTCGCGGACAGACTCGGCGAACCCGAGCAGGCCCCACTTCGACGCGCAGTACGAAGGCACGTCGGCGTAGCCATGCTTGCCCGCCTGCGAAGAGACGTTGACGATGTCGCCGAACTCGCGCGCCGCCATCAAAGGCAGCGCCGCGCGCACGAGCCACATCGCGCCCTTCAGGTTCGTCTGGAGGACTGTCTCCCAGCCCTCGTCCGTAATCTCCTCGACCGTCTCGGGCACGGCGAGCCCCGAGTTGTTCACGAGCAGGTCGAGCGAGCCGAAGTGCTCCACGCAGTGGCTCACCAGCGCCTCACACTGCTCGCGCACGCGCACGTCGAACGCGTATGTGTAGACGCGCTCCGCGCCGGCCGCGGCATTCAATTCATCGGCCGTGCCGCGCAACACCGACTCGCTGCGCGACGCGATGACGACCCGAGCGCCCGCTGACGCGAGCGCCTCCGCGAAGGCGCGGCCGATGCCCGTCCCACCGCCCGTGACGAGCGCGACCTGCTCGGAAAGGAGTTTGGTCTTCAACGGCATCCGCGCACTCACCTCCGCACACCTTCGGTGCTAATCGTCGGCGGCGTGTTGCCGGTCGTGGCGAAGAGGCTCGCCGAGCGCGCCGGCAGCGTCACCTTCACGCGGCCGCCCGAGACGCGCGTCGCGCCCCGTATCACGCCCAGCCGGTCTGTCAGATTATAGGCGTCGGGCACGCCCGCCGCGCTCACGTCGAACTCGAAGGTCGCGGGCTTCGTGTCGTTGTTGAAGACGACGACGACCGCCTCGCCGTTAAGCACGCGCGCGAAGGCCGTCTGCTGCTCCTCATCGTAGAGGTGTAAGAGCGAGCCGCGGCGCAGCGCGGGTAGCTCTGCGCGCAGGCGCGTGAGCCGCTTGACGTGCTCGAACACTTCGTTCTCGACGGCCGTGCGGCCGGCCTTCGTGAAGGCATTGCGCTCATCATTGGGGAAGCCACCGGGGAAGTCGCGGCGGTTGTCGGGGTCGCCGCCGCCCTCCATCGCCAGCTCGTCGCCGTAGTAGAGCAGGGGCGTGCCGCGCGTCGTCATCACGAAAGTCTGCGCGAGCTTTAAGCCTTCCACGGTCGCGCCCTTCTCCGACATGAAGCGCTGCATGTCGTGGACGCCGACGAAGGGGACGAGCAGTTCGGGGTGCGGGTAGAGGTGGTCGTGCGCGAGCACCTGCGCGAGCTTGCGCACCGACTCGCCCTTGGCGAAGGCGTCGCGGATGGCGTAGTGGAGAGCGAAGTCGTAGACGGTGTCGATGCCCGTGTCTATATGGTCGTGCCCGACCTTGCCCCTCTGGAAGTAGGAGAGCAGCGCGGGGTCGCCGTCGAACAGCTCGCCGAGGATGTTCACGCTCGGGTACTCGGTATGAATGGCCGCCGACCAGTCGCGCCAGAACTGGCGCGGGACGTGCGGCAGCGTGTCCATGCGGACGGCGTCGAAGCCGACGGTGCCGAGCCACCAGAGCGTGTTCTGGATGAGGTAGCGGCGCACCTCCTCGTCGTCTTGATTGAGGTCGGGCAGGATGTCGATGAACCAGCCTTCGAGGTTGCGGCGGCGCGTCTCTTCGGAGGCGTGCGGATCCATCGTCGTCCACTTCTGCCAGTTGTTCGAGAGATGATTCTCGACCGTGCCGTAGAACCAAGTCGGTGTCGGCCTCTCGGTCGCCCAAGGATGGTAAGGGCTCGTGTGGTTGGCTATCTGGTCTTGAATGACTTTGAAGCCTTCGGCGTGCGCCTTGTCCACCAGCTCGCGAAGCTTCTGCATCGTGCCGTAGTGCTCTTCGACGCCGTAGAAGTCTATCGCGCCGTAGCCGTGGTAGGCGGTCGTCGGTCTACGGGGGCCGCCCTCCACTTCCGGATACATCTCGCGCTCGTCGAGCCGGTCGGTGTTGTCGTAGACGGGATTGATCCAGAGGGCGGTGACGCCGAGTTCTTTGAGATAAGGCAGATGGTCGATGATGCCCTGAAAGTCGCCGCCGTGATAGTAGCGCCCCTTCGAGCGGTCGTAGAGGCCGGGCGACTTGCGCGGATCGTTGTTCAAGCTCTCGCCGTCGGCGAAGCGGTCGGGCATGATGAAGTAGATCACATCGTCGGGCGTGAAGCCACGGAAGCGACCGGCACGCGGGAGCGGCTCGTTGATACGGAAGTTCGTGTCGGCCGACCCGAGGGCGGTGGTTACGCGCAGCAGACGGTTGCCGGGGCGCGCGTCCCTGTCGATGAACACGTCCACGAAGACGTAGGTGCCCGCGTCGTTGACGCGCACGAGGCCGGTCTTGATCCCTTGGCCGACGGCCTCGACGCGCGCGCCGCCGAGGTTCTGCCCACGCAGCATGACGCGCACGGGGTTGATCGAATGATTCGCCCACCAGTCCGGCGGCTCCACCTTCGTCACCGAAGGCAGGCGCTGCGCCGCGCAGAGGACGGACGCCGACGCCAGTAAGATTATCGTCAGGCCGAGACGCCGGAGGCGTGACTTGGAATCAGCAGTCATCTGTTTACTCGTGGGAGATTTTGACCACCTTGCCGCCGACGAACTGCACGGGCAGCGTCGGGCGCGCCCAGTACCTGCTGTCAAAGCTGTTGGTGCGGTTGTCGCCCATCAGGAACAGCTCACCTTCGGGAACCTTTACGGGGCCGAACCTTTCCCGCGGCGCGAGCGGGACGGTGGCGAACGGTTCCGCCAACGGCTGAGTGTTGATGTAGACGCTGCCGTCTTTGACCTCGACCGTCTCGCCGCCGAGGGCCATCACGCGCTGCACGAGGATGCTCTCTTTGTCTATGCCCGACACGAACTCCGTCAGGTTCTCCGGCGGCAGCGTGAAGATGATTACGTCGAAACGCTGCACCGGATGTTGCCGGTAGTAGCTCTCGTCGATTGAGATGTAATCGCCCGGCTTCATCGCCGGCAGCATGCCTTCGGTCGCCACCTTCGCGGTCTTGTAGGCGGCGGCCGTATAAATCTTCTTCAGCGTCGCCGCGCCGCACCCCGCGAGCGGGACGAGGAGGAGCAGCGCCGCCAGCGCCCGACTTAAAGTGCGGGCCCTCATCCCCAAGTCTGTTTGAACTCGTAGCTCTCGGCCGTGTGCTCGGGGCGCTGCTCGGGCGGGACGGCGGGGAAGCGCCCGTAAACTTCGGCGAGGCGGCGCAGGCGCGCGCTCACCTGCTCATCCAAGTCACCCGCGCGGAAGCGCCAAGCCCAGTTGCCGGACATCGTCGCGGGCGTGTTCATGCGCGCTTCAGACCCGAGCCCCAACACGTCCTGCAAGGGCACGAGCGCGGTGTCGCCGGCCGAGGCGTAGAGGGCGCGGATGAAGTCCCAGTTGATTTCGGAGCCGTGCGTGTCGAGGTAGTCGAGGCAATACTGGCGCTCGCGCTCGACCTGCGCGGCCGAGCGGACGGAGGAGCCGCCCGGTTCGCTGCGGAACCAGCCGACCGCCGTGTCGTTGTCGTGCGTGCCGGTGTAGATGGCCGTGTTGCGGACGTAGTTGTACGGCAGGTCTTTGTTCGTCGAGTCGGAAGCGAAGGCGAACTGAAGGATGCGCATGCCGGGGAAGCCGAACTCGTCGCGCAGCTCGATCACGTCGGGCGTGATGAAGCCGAGGTATTCGGCGATGATGGGCAGCTCGCCCAAGGAAGCTTTGATGGCGTTGAAGAGTTCGCGCCCCGGAGCCTCGACCCAGCGACCGCGCTCGGCCGTCGAGTCGCCGCCCGGCACCTCCCAGAAGGCCGCGAAGCCGCGGAAGTGGTCGATGCGAATCACGTCCACGAGCGAGAGCGTCGCGCGCACGCGCTCGACCCACCAGCGAAAGTTGTCCGCGCTCATCCGCTCCCAGTCGTAGAGCGGGTTGCCCCAGAGCTGCCCCGTCTTGCTGAAGTAGTCGGGCGGGACACCGGCGACGACCGAGGGGCGGCCCCGTTCGTCGAGCTTGAAGAGGTCTGGATGCGACCACACGTCGGCCGAATCCTGCGCGACGAAGATGGGAATGTCGCCGATGATCTGTATCTTCTGACCCTTGCAGTACTCGCGCAGACGCGTCCACTGGTCGAAGAAGAGGAACTGTTTGAACTTCACCTCCTCGATCTGCGCGGAGAGCCGCGCGCGCGCCTCTTCCAGAGCCGCGGGGTCGCGTTGGCGGAGCGGCGCCTCCCACTCCGTCCACGCCGACTCGTCGCGCTCGCACTTGAGCGAGCGATAGAGCGCGTAGTCGTCGAGCCAAGCGGCGGACGCAGTCTTGAACTCTTCGAAAGCGGCGGCGACGAGAGCGGGTTCGGTGCGACGGAAGTTGTCGAAGGCTTCTTTGAGCAGCGCCTCCTTGTGCGGGAACGCGTCGCCGTATTCGACGCGTTCTTCGGGGAGGAGGGGAAGACCTTCGAGCGCGCCGGGGGCGAGCAGTCCCTGCTCGACGAGCAGCTCGGGGCTGACGAGCAGAGTGTTTCCGGCGAAGGCCGAGAAGCATTGATAGGGCGAGTTGCCGTAGCCGGTCGGCCCGAGCGGCAAGACCTGCCAGAGGCTCTGCCCCGACGCGGCGAGAAAGTCTACGAAGCGGTATGCCTCGTGGCCGAGATCGCCGACGCCGTGACGGCCCGGCAGGCTCGTCGGGTGCAAAAGGATGCCGCAGGCTCTTGGGAAGCTCACCTTCTACCTCGCGTATTTGGGTTAGTTGAAAGCTACAACAAATACCGCGCGACGGCAACGAAAAAGCACGGTCAATTAAGCTTGTAGAAGACGGCGGAGCGCGCGGGCACGGTCAGCTTCAGAGAGCCGGCGGCGACGGCCGGGTGGTCTTTCACGACGAGCAGCGGTTCGAGGCGCGCGCCGTCACGCAGGTCGAGATAGGAGGCGGGGATGTTTATCTCCTTCGGCGCAGCGGCGCGGTTGAGAGCGACGATGATTGTCTCGGACGCATCGCGGCGTGCGTAGGCGTAGGAGTCTTCGTCGAAGTGCAGATCGATGAGCGCGCCGCGCCGGAGCGCCGTGTGCTCGCGGCGCAGGCGCAGAAGGTCGCGCGTCCAGTCGTACATGCGCTGCTCGGCGCCGGTGCGCCCCGCGCGCTCGAAGGCGTTGCGCGCATCATTCGCGAAGCCGCCGGGGAAGTCGCGGCGGTTGTCGGGGTCGTCGCCGCCCTCCATCGCCAACTCTTCGCCCGCGTAGAGCTGCGGCGTGCCGCGGATGGTCACGACGAAGGCGAGGTGGAGCATCGCGCCTTCGAGCGTCGCGCCCGACAGCGACATGAAGCGGCGCGTGTCGTGGTTGTTCGCCATCGTGACGAGGCGCGAAGGGTCTGGATAGAGCGAGTCGTTGCGAAGGATAGAGCGGAGCGCGTTCGCGGGAATCTTCCCCGTGAAGACGTTGCGCGAAACGTCCCACGCGGGGAAGTCGAAGACGGCATCCATCTGCGTGTCGATGCCGTCCCAGCCCGTGTGGCCGCCGATGAAGAAACTGGTGTGGACGGGGTCTTCGTTCCAAGCCTCGCCGACCATCCACATCGAAGGATACTGCCGGTCGAGCGCAGCGTTGAGGTCGCGGATAAAGAAGCGCGGCATGTACTGGACGGTGTCCTGACGGATGCCGTCGATGCCGGTCATGCCGACCCACCAGAGCGAGTTCTGTATCTCGTAGCGCGCAACCTCGGGCTGCTCCTGATTCATGTCGGGCAGGTCGTCCGAGAACCAGCCGTCGAGCGTCTGGCGCCGCTCCTCGGCGGGCGCGTGCGGCGAGAGCAGCATGTCGCCGCGGAAGGGGTTGCGCAGGTGGGAGGCTAACGTGCCGTGGAACCAGTCAGGGAGCGGCGGGTCTTTGACCCACGGATGTTGCGAGCCGACGTGGTTGGCGACTTGGTCTTGAATGACCTTTAGCCCGAGCCCGTGCGCCTTCTCGACCAGCTCTTGCAGCGTCTCCAACGTGCCGAACCTGTCTTCGACCGCGTAGTAATCAATCGCGTGATAGCCGTGATAGTAGGTGTTCGGGCACCAGGGCTTGTCACACCGGTTGACGCCGTTCCAGTTGTCGTACCAGGGCGTCATCCAAACGGCCGTCACGCCGAGGTCTTTGAGATAAGGCAGACGCTCGATGATGCCGCGCAGGTCGCCGCCGTGCCACGCGCGCGCGTTTGCTCGGTCGTTCGCCTCCGAAGGCGAGTCGGCGGGCGCGTCGTTCGCGCGGTCGCCGTCGGCAAAGCGGTCGGGCATGATGAGATAGATCACGTCGTCGGTCGTGATGCCCCGGAAGTGCGTCGCCGGGTCGAGCGGCGGGTTGAGCCGGTAGGTGAAGTTGGCGATGCCCGTGCCGTTGCTTACGATAAACCTGTAATCGCCGGGACGCGCCGTGGGGTCGATGTGGAGGTCGATGAAGAGGTAGGTGCCCGACTCGTTCGAACGCTCGCCGGAGACTTTGAACGGGCCGCCGAGCGGAACGGACACCTTCGCGCCCTTCAGGTTGCTCCCGCGGATGAGCAGGCGCACCGGGTTGACCGTGTGCCCGGCCCACCACGAAGGGGGCTCCACCTTGTTGACGAAGACAGGGGCGTCCTGCGCGCGCGCGCACGCGGCCACGACGAGCAGCAGCGCGCACGCGGCGAAGCCTCTCGCAAAAGGGGTTGCCGACCGCGTCACTCTCATCCTTGCTCCTTCCGCCATCATCCTTCTCTCTTCTGCTATCGCTTGAGCGTGCGCACGTAGGCGACAGCGGCGGCGATCTCCTGCCGCGTGAGCCTCTTCTTGAAGGCGGGCATCTGGCCGCGGCCGTTGGCGACCGAGGCGACCATGCGCGCGTTGCTGCGCTGGCGCTGCCACGCAGGGTCGGTCAGGTCGGGCGGCTCGACGATCTCGGCCATGCGCGTGCGCCCCGCGCCGTCCGCGCCGTGGCAGCGCGCGCACTTCGCCTCGTAGACTGTGCGGCCGCGCGCGGCCGGCGAAAGCGCATCGCCGCCCCTCTGCGCCCCGGCCGCCGCCGACAGCCAAGACGCGGCCACGATAAGGCCGAGGCCGACGCATAACACGAACACTTTCATTCTCTTTATCACTGGGCTTCGCCTCTGTTTAATGCTTATCGTCCGGCGGCGGCAGATCATTCCCGGTCTGTGCGGAGGGCGTGCCCGTCTCGGCGGCCTTGCGCGCCTCCTCCAAACGCTTGAAGGTTTCCAGCTCGCGGTCGGCGTCCGATTTGCGCCCGAGGCGCGAGTAGGCGAGGAAGAGTTGATAGTGTACGCCCGGGTCAGGGCCTCCGACGCGCGCGCCCGCTTCCAAGAGCGGCAGCGCCTCGGCGTAGCGCTTGAGGCGCACGAGCAGGCGGCCGAGGTCGTAGGCCGCGGGATAGTTCTTCGGGTCGAGCGCGAGCGCGCGGCGCAGGAGTCGCTCGGCCTCTTCGTGCTGCCCGCGCTCGGCCGCGAGGAAGCCGAGGTTGGCGAAGGCCGCGGGGTTGTCGGGCTGAATCTCGATGGAGCGACGGAAGAAATCTGCGGCCACGTCGAAGCGCCCTTCGGCGCGCGCGGCGTAGCCCGCGAGGTACTGAAGCGCGGCGTCTTGTGGAAAGCGTAGGAGGCCCCGCTCGAACTGCTCACGCGCCTGCTGGTAGCGCCGCGCGCGGAAGTGCGCGACGCCGAGGCGGATGAAGTAGACCGACTTCGAAGGGTCTAGCTCGACGGCGCGCTCGTAGAAGGGGACGGCGCGGTCGCCGCGTCGATGCTTGACCAGCTCCTCGGCGATCATGAAGTTGGCATCGGCGTGCGAGGGGTCGAGCTTCAGGACACGCTGCCAGAGGCCGACCGCGTTCTCGCTCTCGCCGCGCGCGGAGGCGACGAGGCCGAGTCGGTAGAAGACCTCGGCCGAGTCGGGCTTGAGCGTCGCCGCCTCGCGCAAGACGCTCTGCGACTCCTCGAAGCGTTCGAGGTAGGAGAGCGCGACGCCAAGGTTAAAGAGCACTTCGTATGTGTTCGGGTGCAGCTCGTTGGTGCGCGCGAAGAGGCGCGCGGCCGTCGAGTAGTCGCCGCCCTCCGCGACGGCGAGCCCGAGCGAGAAGAGGGTGCGCGCGTCCGAGCCGCCGCCCGACTCGACCATCTTGACGAGCAGCGCGGCCTCGGACGCGCGCCCCGCGCCGAGATAGGCCGTGACGAGCGCCAGCACCGCCGGCAGCTCGCGCCGCACACCCGGCGGTTCGGCCGGGCTCCCGTTGCGGACACCGGCCGCAAGTTCGAGCAGAGGCACGGCCGCCTTGTAATCTTTGCGCGCGAGTCGAAGCATGCCGAGATTGTATGCGGCCTGCCCGTGCCCGGGCGCGAGTTGCAGCGCCTGCTCGAAGAGGCGCGCGGCCTCTTCAGCACGATTGGTGTGGACGAGCAGGACGCCGAGGTTCGTCAAAGCTCCCGCCGAACGCGGGTCGAGCCGCACCGCCTCGCGCAGCTCGCGCTCCGCCTCTTCGTAACGGCCGCGCTGGTCGAGGATGACGCCGAGCAGCGCGTGCGCCTCCGCATCGCGCTGCTCGGCCGCGATGGCGCCGCGCGCGGCCAGCTCCGCCTCTTCCAAGCGCCCCGCCTGAAGCAGCGCCGCCGCGTCGCGCACGGCGGCCGAGTCGCCGCCGCGCCGCGTGCTGCCCTGCCCCGCGCCCTGCGCCGGAGCCTTGCGACGCTGCGCGCCCGCGGGCTCGGCGAAGTTGAAGAGGCAGAGCGTGAACAGGCAGAGCGCGTGCAGGCACGCGACCCGTGCGCGCCGACTCGGTCTGCTATTGATGGATTCGGGAAACACCCTGCGAGACTTCCTTCGCTTAAGGCTTCGGCGGGGACTGTGTGCCGGGACTCGACGCACCCGCGGCGCGGCGCGACTCGTGTATGCGTCGAACGATGTCGGACTCGGCGGCGGCATCCTCCTTGCGCCCGAGCCGACGGTAGGCGAGCGAGAGTTGATAGTGCGGCTCGGGATTCTCGGGCGCGAGCGTGGCTGCGCGCTTGAGATGTTCGACGGCCTCCGCGGCGCGACCTCGCGCGACGAGCGCGCGCCCGAGTGTGACGCGCGCCTCGTACAGGTTCGGGTTGAGTTCGAGCGCGCGCACGAGCTCAGGCAGACCCTCTTCGACGCCTGCACCGCCCTTCTTGACGAGCAGCACGCCTAAGCCCAGATGCCCCTCGGCATCGTTGGGACGAAGCCTTGCCAGCTCCCTGTAGGCGTCGAGTGCTTCGGCGTCTTCGCCCGCGCGTTCGAGCGTGGTGGCGAGGAAGAAGAGTGCGCGCGCGTCGCCGGGCTTGAGTGTGCGTGCCGCGCGGAAGGCGGCGACAGCGCCCGCCGTGTCGCCCGCGCCGTAGAGCGCGCGGCCGAATGTGAACTGCGCGTCGAAGCTCCGCGGCGCGAGTGCGACGGCCTGCCGCGCGGCCTTCAGCGCGCCCGCGTCGTCGCCGCGCACGGCCAGCACGACCGCGAGCAGCACAAGCGCGTCGGCCGCTCCCTCCTTCGCACCGGCGCCCGCGAGCGACGCCTCCGCTGCACGCCGCGCGAAAGGCTCGGCCTCGGCCGCGCGGTTCGCGTTGAAGGCGGCGAGCGCCGCGCCGTAGAGCGTGGCCGCATCATTCGGCCTTTGCGCGACGAGCGCGCCGAAGAGCGCAGCCGCCTCCTCGAAACGCGCGGCGCGGATTAGTTCATAGCCGAGAGCGCGAGCCTCTGCGAAGCCCGCATCGTCGAGCGATCCCGCGCGCGCGATCAACTGCCGGACGAACTCGGTCGAAGGCCCTTGTTGTTGTTGTCGCGCCGTCGCGCCGGCGCAGAGGAGCGTGGCCGCCAAGAGAAGCGGCGCGATTGTCCAGCGCGTCTGTCGGCGTGAATTCATCGGCGGTTGCAGGCGTCCTCACGTGGGCGGAGAGATGGCTGACAAGTTAGCCGCTCGCGGCGGCAAACTCAAGCGCCCCTAACGGCCGAAGTGGCGGGCGCGCCTAGCGTTGGGCGCCCGCCACTTCGTCTTGCGATACGGCTCGGAGACCCACGCGGGGCGTCCCGTTTAGAACTCCAGCCTGAGACCGAACTCCAACTGACGACGGCGCTGCTCGGCCGTGTCGCGGCCGAAGTCGCCGCTGTTGAGGTCTGTGTTCGGGCGGAAGCGGTTGACGTGGTTGAAGAGGTTGTAAGCCTGCGCGCGCAGTTGCACGTTGAAGCTCTCGGTGACGTGGAAGTTCTTAAAGAGCGACGCGTTGACGAACTCCTGCCGCTGGCCGCGGAAGACGTTGCGCCCGAGGTTGCCGAAGGTCGGCCCCCCGGGGTCGCTCGTGAAGACCGGCGTCACCGCCGCGCGGAAGGCCGCCGGGCGCAACTCACGCCCGGCCGCGATGTCGGCGGCCGTCGGCGTCGGGTCGCCGATGAGGTCTACGCGCCGGCCGTTGGCGAAGACCGAGTAGACCGGGCCGCTCTGGACGTAGATGTCCGAGTTGAGCTGCCAGCCGCCGACCAAGAGGTCAGCCGCGTGCGAAATCTCTTTCCCGTAGCGATGCCCGCGCCCGAAGGGCAGCTCCCACACACTGGCGAAGCTGAAGCGGTGGCGCACGTCGAAGTCTGAGCTGGCGCGGTCAAGCTCCGGCCGCAGAGGGTTGGAGAAGCCGCAGGTCGAGGGCCCCGTGCCGCCCGTGCAGAAGTTGCCGGGCGAGTTGTCGATGGAGTGCGACCAGACGTAGGAGGTGATGAGCGACAGCCCGCCGGTGAAGCGTCGTTCGACCTTCGTCTGAAGACTGTCGTACCAGGACTTGCCGATGTAGTCCACCGTCTGCACCGTGCCGCGCGTCGTCACCTGACGCGAGCCGGGGAAGCCGCCGCTGCTGTTGCCGATGTTGCGCACGACGAGCAGGTTGCGACCGCGGCTGCCGACGTAGCCGACCTCCGCGAGCCAGTTCGGCCGGAACTCCCACTGCCCCGTCAGGTTGAACTGATGGAACAGCTCGTTGTTGACATCCGGGTTGACGTAGACGACCGTCGCGCCGCCAGCCGGCGTGAACACCTGACCCGGCGCGATGTTGAGCGCGGTCAGCGGAAGCGGGATGCCCGTGTCGAGGTTGAAGCGCGCGGGCAGTTGCGGGCAGGCGGAGGTTCCAACCTGAGTGAAGCTGCACCCGTAGCTGCCGGCCTGCGGCGCGTTGGCCTGAAGGATGCCGGGGATACCGGGCGTGTCCACCGAGTACTTGATGGCGTAGCCGCCGCGCACGACGACCGTCTTGTCTTCCTTGAGCCCGCTCCAAGAGAAGCCGACCGACGGGCCGAAGTTGTTCATGTCACTGTTGACGAGGTCGCGGCCGCCCGGGGCGTTGTCGCCCGCGCGCGTCAGCGTGTCGTTGGCCGGGTTGTAGTTGGCCTGCGCGTCGAAGCGCTCGGTCGGCTGCGTGAAGATGTCGTAACGCAGCCCGAGGTTGAGCGTCAGCGTCGAGCTGACCTTCCAGTCGTCCTGCCCGAAGAAGCTGATCTCCTTGTTCGAGAGGAAGGGCGGCGTACCCGGCGTGCCGCGGCTGGTGAAGCCGGGGGTGTAGCCGAGGAGGAAGTTGGCCGCGCCCGAGCCTGAGTCGGTCGGGCCGAAGACGCCGCTGTAGTTGCCCGCGAGGAAGCCGCCCGCGGCCGTGCCGAACTGGTACTGTCCCTTGATGGCGCCCGCGCGGCCGGCGTCGAAGTTCGAGTTCTGGCGCACGCGCAGGTCGCCGCCGAACTTGAAGGTCGAGGTGCCGCGCACCCACGTCAGGCCGTCGGCGAAGCTGAAGTTGTTTGAGGTGAAGTAGAAGGGGCCGCCGTCACCGATGAACTCCAACTGATTCTGGCGACCGCGCTGGAACGGCTCCTCGATGCCGAGCAGGACGGAGCCCGTGCACTCGCCGCAGACGTTCGTGTTCGCGATGCCGAGGTTGGCCGAGACGTTCGGGTCGAAGCCGAGCGCGCCGCCGACGCCCGTGTTGAAGATGCCGATCTCGACGCGGGTGGCGCCGAAGCGCGCGTCGTTGATGACGGTCGGCGAGAAGATGTGCGTCTCGCCGAGGCGGACGCCGCGCGAGTCGCCGAACTCGTTGCCCGCGCCGAAGCCGGAGGGCAGATCGTTCCCCGTGGGCGAGGTGCCGATGGGGAAGTTGTTGTCGCGCGCGCGGCTGCTCTTGTCGCTGCTGTAGGCGAGGAAGACTGAGTCAGAGCCGCTGACATTGTGGTCGAAGCGCAGGCCGTAACCGTTGCGGTTGTACTTCTCCTTACGGTTGGTCGCGAAGTTGTCGAAGATGCGCCCCGCGACGTTCGGGAGCGGGTACGCCTGAAGCACATTCAAGGCCGCGGGCGAGAGCGTCACGCCGCAGTTGCGGATGTCGTTGCCGGCGGCGGCGAAGCCGTTGGGGCAGAAGACCGTGCCGATGGGCGCGTTGATTGTGCCCCGAATGGTGTTGAAGCTGCGCGAGGTGCCGGGCTGGAGCAGCTCCGAGAAGTCGCCGACGCGCATCCGCGCCGTCGGGACGCTGACGAAGCCGAAGTCGCCGGTCGTCGAGGGCGTCGCGTTGCGCTGACCCTCGTAGTAGACGAACCAGAAGGTGCGGTTGCGCCCGTCGTAGAGATAGGGCGTGCCCTCGCCGGGGCGCGGCAGGAAGACGGGGCCGCCGGCCGTGCCGCCGAACTGATGCGTGTTGCGGTTCGTTAAGGCGTTCGGATTGTCGTTGCGGCTGAGGGCGCTCAGCACGCGACCCTGATAGAACTCGTAGGCCGTGCCGTGGACGTGGTTGCCGCCCGACTTCGTCGTCGCGCTGATGATGCCGCCGCCGGCACGTCCCGCCTCGGCCGGCGCAACGCTGGTCTCGATCTTAAACTCCGCGATGGCGTCGGGCGGCGGGTAGATGCCGATCTGCCCGAACTGCCCTTCGTTGTTGTCCGCGCCGTCGAGCGTGAAGTTGTTGTTGGTGGGGCGCGCGCCGTTGACGACGAGCACCGACCCGCCCGACTCGCGGAAGCGCGTGGACTCGGTCGAGGTGCCGGTCGGGTTGCCGCCCGCCTCGAAGTTGCCGCCGCCGCCGAGCACGCCGACCACGGGGCGCGTCACACCGGGCGAGAGCGTGGCGAGCAGAGTGAAGTTGCGCTGCGAGATGGGAAGGTCTGTGACCTGCTTGCCCGTGATGAGGTCGCCGCGCACGCTCGTCTCGGTCTCTGCGAGCGGAGCCTCGGCCGTCACGGTGACGGTGCCGCCGCTCACCCCTGCGGCCGTGAGCGCCACGTCAACGGCCTGACGACCGGCCGTGTCGAGCTTGACCTCTTCGACGATTGACTGGCTGAAGCCGGAGGCGTCAACCGTGACGCGGTAGATGCCGGGGTCGAGCGCGGGCATCGAGTAGGTGCCCTCGTCGCCCGTCGTCGCCTCGCGCGCCTCGCCCGTGGCGACGTTGGTCGCCGTGACCTTCGCGCCCTTGACGACCGCGCCCTGCGGGTCTGTGACCGTGCCCGTGATGGTGCCCTTGTTCGACTGCGCCGCGGCCGTCAGCGCGCAGGCGGCGATGAGCAGAAGTGCGAAGCCGGTGCGCCGGAATAAGTGGGAGACTTTTAAGTGGGAGATTTTGCGGAGTGTAGTCATAACAAACCTCGATTACGGACGGGCACGCCGAGTGCCCATCTGCCGGGAACCGATAGACGCAGACTCACACCAACACTGATAGGTGTGCGACGGCCTCTGGCGTAAGGCCGTCTGATGTTGAGAGCAGTTGCAGAGAAAAGAAGTATTACTTGACCGTTTGTTGCCTGTCCGAACGAAGTGTTTTTAATACAGATTCAGAAGCCTGTCAACGAATTTCTCTCCGGCGACCACCAAACGCGACGATGTTTAATCACGCTCGGGCTCGCCGAGTCTGCGCTTCGACTCGTCTATCAGTTCGTTGTTGCGCTCGTAGGAATGAGGCTCGCCGTTCGTCTCTCCTTCGGCACGGGGCGGGTAGAGGTGTTGACGGTAGACGGGGTAGGCTTCCGTGCGCAGGTGCGCGAGCATGTGGTGGCCGCGCCGCGCGGCTCGCTCGTGTCGCAGCGCCGAGATGTCCACGGGCGCGACGACGATGCGCTCGCCGGGGCCGGGGCTTGCTTCGGCGAGGACGCGACCGTCGAAGTCCACGACCATGCTGCCGCCGGGCCACGAATAGGGTGGATAGTGTTTGAGGCTCGCGCCCTGATTGGCGGCGACGACGTAGGCCGTGTTCTCGATGGCGCGACAACGGTTGACGACAGTCCACCAATCCATCGGCGGCGTCGCGCCCCACGGATCCATGTAGGCCGAGACTCTCACCAGCACCTCGGCGCCGTTCGCGGCGAGCTGGCGCATGGCCTCGGGGAAGAGCCAGTCGTAACAGATGGCGCAGCCGATGCGCCCGATCTCCGTGTCGGCCACGGGGAAGAGCGGCGCGTCGTAGCCTTCGAGGTCGTGCGGGCTAGCGTGCACCTCGTACGGAATCCACGTATTGACCTTGCGATATTTATAGAGCACGCCCGCGGGGCCGATGAGGCAGGTCGTGTTGAAGACGACGCCGGGGAACGCATCGTCGCGCTCAAGCATCGTGCCCGACTGGATGTAGAGGCCGTGCTCGCGCGCCTTCAACTCCAAAGCCTCTGTGTGCTCGTTCGGGATTTGGACGGCGAGCTTCTCCAACAACTCACCCACCGTCGGGAAGACCGGCGCCGCGTGCGCGAACTCCGGAAAGACGACGAGGCGCACGGGCAGAAACGGCGCCGCCCCCGCCACCGCCGAATCTATCAACGACAGCATGCGCTCCGTATTGCGCCGCATCTCGCGCCGCTCAACCGGGTTCGGCAAATCCGTCTGGCAGGCCGCGACCGAGTATCTGATGTGGGTCATAAGACTCCTGAAATTTGTACGCGATAGAAAGAAGGGAGCGGGTGGATTCTAAACAGCAGAGCCTTCATCTGTCACCTTCGGGCGGCGTGCGCGGGGGTTGAAACCTTCTCCGCGTGCGTTGCGTTTGACTGTCGGCACAGGGGCGTTCTAGCATCTGTGCTCCCGCTCTTCCGTTTGATCTGAGACAATTGGATTTCATCCGAAAAAACGTAACCGTTGAGCTTCAAACGCACCGCGCCGGAGGTGTCTTCAGCGCCGGGGCGTCCCACCTTTCGACAGGAGTCTTTTATGAACCGCAAACGACCCTCCGCACTCCTTCTGCTCGTGCTCTCCATCTCGACGCTCACAGGGGGGATGCCGCGCGTGGCCGACGCACAGACAAGTAACACTGCCGTCTCGCTCGACGCGCTCGCCGAGGGGAAGACCGTCGGCGGCTTCCGCGCCGAAGCCGTCTACCTCAACGACTCGGACAAGCCCTTCGGCGCGCGGCTGCGCCACACGAAGACGGGCTTCACGCTCGACTACTTGCAGATTCAGTCGGTGCCGCAGGTCTTCATGTGGGTCAACTCGTTTCCCGTCTCCGAGCACGGCGAGCCGCACACGCAGGAGCATCTGCTTCTGGGCAAGGGCAACGTCGGGCGCACGCACGCGGGGTTGGAGAGCATGTCGCTTGCGGGCTCTTCGGCCTTCACGCAGCAGTGGCGCACCTGCTACCACTTCCACACGGCCGCGGGCCCCGAGGTCTTCTACAAACTCTTCGAGAGCCAGTTGGATGCGCTCCTGCATCCCGACTACACGGACGAGGAGATACGACGCGAGGTGAGCCATTGGGGCGTGAGCGAAAACCCGGCCGACAAACGCTTGAGCCTCGAAGAGAAGGGCACGGTCTATCAGGAGATGCGGACGACCTACGACCGCCCCATCAGCCGCCTCTTCCGCGCAGAGAATCAGATGGTCTACGGCGCCGACCACCCGCTGGCGATGTCGTCGGGCGGCTGGCCCGACTCGATCCGCGAGATGAAGGCGGAGGACATGCGCAAGTTCCACGCGGACAACTACCATCTCGGCAACATGGGCATGGTCGCTTCGTTCCCGAAGGAGATGCCTCTCGCGGAAGTGGTCGCGCGCCTCGACGCCATCTTCAATAAACTTGAGCCGAAGCAGGAGAGCCGACACTTCACGACCGAGTCGGACATCCCCGCCCCGAAGCCCGCCCCCGCGGGCACCATCAAGCTGGTCGAGTACCCGGACAAGAACGAGCAGCAGCCCGGCTGGATCATGTTCGCGTACCCGGCGCAGCTCGCGCTCGACACGAAGGAGAAGACGCTGCTGAGCCTCTTCCTCTCGAACATCGCGGGCGACCCGACGACGAACCTCTACAAGCTGTTCGTCGATTCCAAGACGCGCGTGTTGGAGACGGGCGCGAAGGGCGTCTTCGCGTTCTTGGATGACGAGATGGTGGAGGGCAACCCCGTCTACGTCGGCCTGACCGACGTGGCGCCCTCGAACATGACCGATGAGAAGATTCGGGAAGTCCGTCAGAAGGTCTTGGACGAGATGAAGCGCGTCGCGTCGTTCGCGGACGGCTCGGCGGAGCTGAAGGAGTTCAACGAGCGTCTAAAGAGTCGCGTCGTGCAAACGCGACGCACGCTCTCGAAGCTCGTCAACTCGCCCCCGGGCTTCGGCTTCCGCAACACCGACTCGGGTTGGATGACGCACCTCGTTGACCTCAACCGCTCACCGGGCTTCCGCAAGTCGGTCACGCTCAAGCCGGAGCTGGCGTCGGTCGAGCAGCTTCTGTCGTCGGACAAGAACGCTTGGCGCGAGCTGGTCGCGCGCTGGAAGCTGGCCGAGTCGGTGCCCTACGCCGTCGCCGCGAAGCCCTCGCCGCAGATGCTCGCGCAGGATGAGCAGGAGCGCGCCGCGCGCGCGCAGGCCGAGACCGAGCGCATCATGAAGCGGTACGACGTGCAGGTCGAGCAGGAGGCGCTGCGCCGCTTCAAGACCGACTACGACGCGGCGACCGCGGAGCTTGAGCGGCTGTCGAGCCAGTCGGCCTCGCTCAAGTTTTTGGAGCACCCGCCGCTCACGCTCGACGACCAGCTCGACTACAAGGTCACACAGCTTGCGGGAGGCGTCCCGCTCGTCGCGTCGAACTTCGAGAACATGACGAGCGCGACGACCGGCCTTGCACTGCGGCTCGACGGCGTGTCGCAGGACAAGCTCTTCTATCTTTCGGCGATGCCGTCGCTTTTGACGCAGGTCGGCGTCGTCAAGGACGGCAAGCCCATCCCGTTCGAGCAGATGAGCGAGATGCTTCGCAAGGAGATTCTGTCGCTCAACAGCTACTTCAGCACGAACTTCCGCAACGGTCGCGCCGAGCTGGTCGTGCGCGGCGCGGGCAACGACGCGGCCGAGTCGCAGCGCGCGCTTCAATGGATGAAGCTCGTGCTCAACAGCCCCGACTGGCGCCCCGAGAACCTCGCGCGCATCCGCGACGTGGTCGATCAGGTCTTGAGCGGCATGCGCAACCGCACGCAGGGGTCGGAGGAGTCTTGGGTCAACGACCCGGCGAACGCCTACTGGCGGCAGGACAGTCCCCTGCTCCTCTCTGTCTCTTCGTTCATGACGCAGTCGCACAACGTCCACCGCCTCCGCTGGCTCCTCAAGGACGCGGGCGAGGGCGCGCAGCGCGAGGCCATCTCGAACTTCCTCACTTCGCTCGCGAATGCGAAGGGCAGCCGCGAAGAGTTGAAGTCACTGCTCGCGGCCATGCAGGGGAAGAAGGATGCGCAGGCGCCCGCGTCGCTCAAATCGCAGGCGGATGCGTTCGCGCAACTCCCCGAAGGCGCGAAGGCGCTGGCCGTGGACGCGGCGAAGGACTTAGACCAACTGCTCGCCGACATCCCCGACGAGACGCTCGCGGCCGACTGGGAGTATCTGACGAAAGAGATTCAACGCGACCTGCTCGTCGCGCCCGCGCAGGCGCTCTCGGAGTTGAGCGCGGTGCGGCAGAGCTTGTTGAAGACGGGCGGCGCGCGCATGTTTATGATCGGCTCGACGCCTGTGCGCGCCACGCTTGAGCCGGGGGTGCGCGACATCCTCGGCAGCTTGCAGGTCGCGCCGCAGGCGAGCGCGAAGTACACGACGACGAGGCTTGTCGAGTCGCGCATCCGTGAACGCATGAGCGATAAGAACAGGCCGGTCTTCGTCGGGCTCGTCAACCCGAACACGCAGGGCGGCGTCTTTCTCAACTCGGCGCCGTCGGCGACCTACGCCGACGCGGACAATCGCGAGGCGCTCTTAGACTACCTCGCCTCGCGCCTCTACGGCGGCGGCGGCGCGCACGGCATCTTCATCAAGACGTGGGGCGCGGGGCTCGCCTACTCGAACGGCCTCGGCGGCTCGCCCTCGCAGGGGCGCCTCAGCTACTACGCCGAGCGCACGCCCGAGCTGCCGCAGACGCTCCGCTTCGTCATCGACGAGTTGAAGAAGGCCAAGCCCGACCCCGGGCTCGTCGAGTACGCCATCGCCGTCGCCTTCTCGCAGTTCCGCTCGGCCTCCGGCTACGAGTCGCGCGGCGAGTCGATGGCCGCAGACATCGCCGACGGCACGCCGCCCGATGCGGTGCGCAAGTTCCGGCAGGGGCTCTTAGACCTGCGCAAGTCGCCGAACCTTTCGGACGAGCTGTTCAAGCGCATGAACACGGTCTACGCGCGCATCCTGCCCGGCCTCGGCGCGAAGGCGTCGGACGTGCAGGGCAGCGTCTTCTACGTCATCGGCCCCGAGAAGCAGTTGACGGCCTACGAGGAGTACCTCAAGACGGTCGAAGGCCCCGGCGCGCGCCTCTTCCGCATCTACCCGCGCGACTACTGGATTCGCGCCAACTAGATTAACTACCGCAGAGACAGAAACACGGCTTGAAGCATTATTGTCTTCAAGCCGTGTTTCTGTCTCTGCGGTAGTTAATGCCTTAGCCGAAGATGTCGCGCACCTTGTCCATGAGCCCTTTGTCTGTGAGGTCTGTCTCTTCTATCTGCGCGAGTTGTTCGAGGAGCTTGCGCTGCTCGCGTGTGAGCGTCGTGGGCGTGACGACCGTGACCGAGACGAAGAGGTCGCCGCGACCGCGACCGCCCAGAACAGGCATGCCGTGCCCCTTCAAACGAAACACCGTGCCGGTCTGCGTCCCCGCCGGCACCTTCAAATTCTCCTGCCCTTCGAGCGTCTGGACGTTCGTCTCCGCGCCGAGCGCGGCCTGCGCGAAGGTGATGGGGATGGAGGCGTAGAGGTTGTTGCCCTGCCGCTCGAAGAGGTCGTGCTCTTTGACGTGGATGACGACGTAGAGGTCGCCCGCGGGGCCGCCCTGCGCGCCGCCCTCGCCCTCGCCCGCGAGCCGCAGGCGCGAGCCCGTCTCGACGCCCGCCGGAATCTTCACCTCAATCTGCTTCTCGCGCTCGACGCGCCCCGCGCCCTTGCACGTCTCGCAAGGCGTGCGGATGACGCGCCCCGCGCCGCGACACTGTCCGCACGTGCGCGCCACCGAGAAGAACCCTTGCTGATACCTGACTTGGCCCGTGCCCGCGCAGCCCGAGCACGTCTCTGGCTGCGTACCGGGCGCCGCGCCCGAGCCCTTGCAGGCGTCGCAGGCTTCGAGCCGTGGGATACGCAGTTGCGCCGTCATCCCTTCGGACGCCTCTTCGAGCGTCATCTCAAGGTCGTAGCGGAGGTCTGCGCCGCGCTGCGCCGTGCTGCGACGGCTGCTGCCGGAGCGGCCTCCGCCGAACACGTCGCCGAAGCCGAAGAGGTCGCCGAGGATGTCCTCGATGCCGCCGAAGCCTTGCGCGCCCCACGACCCTTGCGCGCTCGCGGCGCTCGAAGAGACGCCCGCGTGGCCGAAGCGGTCGTAGCGCGCGCGCTGCTCTGAGACGGAAAGCACCGAGTAAGCCTCGGCCGCCTCCTTGAACTTCTCCTCGGCCTCTGCGTCGCCGGGGTTCTTGTCCGGGTGGTAGCGGACGGCGAGCTTGCGATACGCGCTCTTGATCTCCGCCTCGGTCGCGCCCCGGCTCACGCCGAGGACTTCGTAATAATCGCGTTTGGTAGCCATCTGTATAAATAAAGTGACGAGTGACAAGTGACGAGTGACAAGTTGAAAAGAAATTCTAACTTGTCACTCGTCACTTGTCACTCGTCACAGCTTTTGGCCCTAGCGCCCGTTGTGCTCGACGACAGGGTTGAGCATGGCGAGGGCGAGCTGCTGCGAGATGCGTTCGAGTTTCTGCGTGGCCTCTTGAATGGCCTCGACGTTTTCAGACTTGAGCAGTTCCTCGCACTCGGCGAAGGCGTCCTGCGTGATAGCGCGCTCGCCCGAAGAGAGCGACGCGCCGAACTCCGTGAAGGTGCGCTGCGCGTTGTGCAGGAGCCCTTCGAGCTTGGAGCGCTGCACGAGCAGCTCGCGTGCGCGCCGGTCGGCCTCGGCCGACTGCTGCGCCTCCGCGATCATGCGGTCGATCTCGTCGCCCGCGAGCCCCGAAGTGGGCGTGACCTTCATCTGCTGCTGCCGCCCGCTCGCTCTGTCCGTGGCCGAGACGCTGAGGATGCCGTTGGCGTCCACCTCGAACGTAACCTCGATCTGCGGCCCGCCGCGCGGCCCCGGCGGGATGCCGACCAGCTCGAACTTGCCCAAGGAGCGGTTGTGCTGCGCAATCTCGCGCTCGCCTTGCAGGACGTGAATCTCGACCGACGACTGGTTATCGACGACCGTCGTGAACGTCTGGCTGTTGTGGAGCGGGATGGTCGAGTTGCGCTCGATGAGCTTGTGGAAGAGACCGCCGCGCGTCTCAAGTCCGAGCGAGAGCGGGAGCACGTCGAGCAGGACGATGTCCTTCACGTCGCCCGTCAGCACGCCGCCCTGTATCGACGCGCCCATCGCGACCACCTCGTCCGGGTTGATCTCGGACGAAGGGTCTTTGCCGAATATCTCGCGCACGGTGCGCGAGATGATGGGCGAGCGCGTCTGGCCGCCGACGAGCAAGACCTTGTCGATGTCCTTCGGCTGAAGCTTCGCGTCCCACAGAGCCTTCTGGCACGGCTCGACCGTGCGCTCGACGAGGTCGGAGATTAAGCCTTCGAACGTCTCGCGCGTTAAGGTCTTGCTGAAGTGCTTCGGCCCCGAGGCGTCGGCCGCGATGAAGGGCAGGTTGATGTTCGTCTCCGAGAGCGAAGAGAGGTCGCACTTGGCGCGCTCGGCCGCCTCCTTCAGGCGTTGCAGCGCGAGCCGGTCTGAGCGGAGGTCGATGCCCGTCTCTTCGTTGAACTGCTTCACCATCCAGTTGATGATGCGCTCGTCGAAGTCCTCGCCGCCGAGGAAGGTGTTGCCGGAGGTGGCGAGCACCTCGTAGACGCCGTCGTTGATTTCGAGAATCGAGATGTCGAACGTGCCGCCGCCGAGGTCGTAGACGGCGATGCGCTCCGACTCGCCGCGACCCAGACCGTAGGCGAGCGCCGCGGCCGTCGGCTCGTTGATGATGCGCTCGACGCGCAGGCCCGCAATCTTGCCCGCGTCTTTGGTCGCCTGCCGCTGCGTGTCGTCGAAGTAGGCGGGGACGGTGATGATGGCCTCCGTCACCGGCTCGCCGAGAAAGTCTTCGGCCGCGGCCTTCAAACGTTGAAGGACGATCCCCGAAATCTCCTGCGGGCTGTAGACGCGCCCCTGCACCTGTATGCGCGCGTCGCCGTTCGACGCCTCGACAATCTCGAAGGGCGAAGTCTCGCGCGAGCGCACGACCTCGTCCTCTTTGAACTTGCGACCGATGAGGCGCTTGACGGCGTAGATGGTGTTGGCGGCGTTGGTGACGGCCTGACGCTTGGCGATCTGGCCGACGAGGCGTTCGCCCTTGTCGGTGAACCCGACTACGGTCGGCGTGGTGCGCCCGCCCTCTTTGTTCGGCACGATCTGCACCGCGCCGCCTTCGAGGACGGCCACGCAACAGTTGGTCGTGCCCAAATCGATTCCGACTACTTTGCCCATAGCTTTTACCGAAGTGATGAGTGATGAATGATGAGTGACGAGCGGCGGGTGACAAGCGTTTGAGCTGTTAACTCATCACTCGTCACTCATCACTCATCACTGTCGGGTAGCGACCTTGACCATCGCGGGCCGCAGCAGCTTGTCGCCGAGGCGATAGCCGCGCTGCATCTCCTGCGTGACCGTGTCGGGCTCGTGTGCGTCCGTCGCCTCGGTGGCGACGGCTTCGTGGATGTGCGGGTCGAAACGCTCGCCGACCGTGGGGACGACCTCGACCCCTAAGCCTTCGAGCACACCGCCGAGTTGGCGGTTGATGAGTTCGACGCCGTGAAGGAAGTGCCGGAACTCCTCCGACTCTTTGACCTCGACGAGGCGCTCGGCGTCGAGCGCGCGTTGTAAATTGTCGAGCACGGGCAGGAGCCTGCGGACGACCTCGCCGAGCGAGCGGTTGTAAGTCTCCGTCCGCTCGCGCTCGGTGCGCTTGCGGAAGTTGTCGAAGTCGGCCGTGCGGCGCGCGAGTTTGTCATACAAGTCCTGCCGCTCGTCCGAAAGCTTCTTCAGCTCAGACTCGACGCGGCGCAACTCCGCGCGCGTCGCAATCAGCTCGGCCACCTGCGGGCCGGCCCCCGCGGCCGAGCGCGTCGGTTCGGAAGCGGTGCCCGAAGCGCCGCCCCCGCCCTTCTCCTCCGGCTCGGAGTGTGAGACGGTCGTGTCCTGTTCGTTGCGGCTGCGCGGCAGCTCCGAAGGTTCTGTGCTGCCCGGCGTGTCCGCGCTCCCCTCACCCGTCTCCTGCGCCTCGCCGTCTTCGATGCGCCGCCCCATCTCGGTCGAGTCGTCGTAGGAAGACTGACGCCCCAGCTCGTCGGGCGTGAGACCCGAGTCGTTCTGCGCGCCGGCCTCCGGCTTCGCCGCCTCCTCCTCGTCGCCGACGAAGCGCACGGGTATGCGATTCGGCTTCCGCCCGCCCTTGTTTGCCATGTCCGATTGAGTCATCCCTTTTGCAGCCCTTCCCCGAAGCCGAAGCGGAGATTGAAGTGTTCAGGAGTGCGCCGCCTCGCGCAGCACACGCTCGACGAGGCGCGCGACGTAGTTGACGGCGGCCATCGTGCGCGCGTACTCCAAACGCATCGGGCCGACGACGCCCACGGTGCCGCCGACGAAGCCCTCGCCGAAACTGTACGGCGCGGTGATGAGCGCGCACGACTGTAGCTGCGGTGCGCTGTGCTCGCGCCCGATGATGACGTGCACGTCGCCGAAGACCGGCTCGCGCGCGATGCACTCGTTGAGTATCTTGACGAGCCGCGACTTGGCCTCGAACGTGCGGAACAGCTCGCGCAGGCGCTCCACGTCCGAGAAGTCGGGCTTGGCAAGGATGTTCGACGCGCCGTCGATGTACACGTCGCCGGTCTCGCCCTCGCCGCCCTCGACGCTGCGCTCGAACAACAGCACGGCGTTGCGCAGCAGGCGGTCGTAGAGCGCCTTCTCTTCACCCATCAGCGCCAACACCTCTGCGCGGATGGTCTGCAAGGTCTTGCCCGAGAACTCCGCGTTGAGATAGCGCGCGGCCGACTCAAGCTCTTCGGAACTCAGCGGCTCGTCGATGCGGATGATCTTGTTCTGGACGACGTTCGACGCCAGCACCAGCACGACGAGGATGCGGCCGTCCGAGAGCGGCAGAAACTCTATGTGTTCGAGCCGGCTGTCGGCGACCGGCGGCGAGACGACGATGCCGACGTTCTCCGACAACTCCGAGAGGACGTGCGAGACCTTCTCCATCAAACGCCCGGGTGTTTGTGCTCCCGCGTCGCCGCTCAACCCGAGCCCTCGGTCGATGGCCGAGATGTCCGCGCGCGACAGGCGCGCATCGCCGATGGAGTGATCGACGTAGAAACGATAACCCTTGTCGGTCGGCACGCGCCCGGCCGAGGTGTGCGGCTGCTCGACCAGCCCGTGCTCTTCGAGTTCGGCCAGCACGTTTCTGATGGTCGCCGAACTCCAACTCGCGCCGCCCGCGAAGCGCTCCGAGACCGAGCGCGAGGCCACAGGCTCGCCCGTCCTCAAGTGCTCCTTGATGACGGCGGCCAGCACGGCCTGACTGCGCGCGTCGGGCGACCAGTCGGCCTGCGTGGGTTTTGTCGAGGCTCGGATTGCCATTGACTTAACAGGATCGGCGAGCGGGGCTACCGGGGGTTTTGAAAGGCCGGACGCGGGAGGCGGGCCGCCGCGAGAGGCGGCACGGCCTACGGCGGCCATCTTTCAATTGTTTACAGTCCCCACCCCCCACTGTCAAGAATTAAAATTCCCTGCGGGCTCGGGGGGTTGACTGCCGGTCGCCCGCACCGCGACCGCCCCGATTATAGCGAATCGCCGAAAACGCACGCAAACACGCGCCCCGCCGCTCCTTAAACCCTCTACGGATTCGACTTACAACGCCGTCTCGACAACAGTCTCACGTCGGAGAGGTTAAACCGTTGCAGCGTAAGAGCTTGAGAAGGGGCGTTTTCGACCTCGTTTCGACCGGCCGTGAAGGACGTGCGGCCATTTGTCGGAAAGTAAAAGGCTTAGCCACTGTCCCAAAAGAACTGTTTGACGCCCCACGAGCGAGCCTCTTAATATCGACCCCACACAACGGTTACCGTGCCGACAGTTGCCAACTGACTCCCGGCGGCTTCCCGGTCTTAAAAAGCGGCGCTCCCGAACACAGGGTTATAAGCTTATGCCCGACTCTCAACCACTGCTCACAACCCTTTTCGCCGAAGCGTTCCGCACGCTCGCGCCGAAGCGCCCCGTACCCGAGGTGGACGTGCGCTACTATCCATACGCGGGCTTGAACCACACCATCCGCCTGCGCTCGGGGCGCGTCTACGTCCGCCTGTCGGACGTGTTCAAGTCGGCGCCTTTGAACGTGCACCGCGCGCTCGCCTTCATCCTCGTCTCGAAGCTCCTGCGAAGGCGCGGCGCGCCTTCCCTTTATGAAAGGGTCTATCGCGACTACGCCTTCTCGCCTGAGGTCGTGCGCGCCTCCGACCTCGCGCGCCGGCAGCGCGGGCGCAAGCTGGTCTCATCCGCGCAGGGTCGCGTCTACGATCTCGCACGGATGTTCCAGCGTTTGAACCAGCGCTACTTCGACGGGCGCATCGAGCGTCCCACGCTCACTTGGTCGCAGCGCCGCACGCGCACCATCCTCGGCCACCACGACGACGTGCACGACACCATCGTCATCAGCAAGACGCTCGACTCCGAGGACGTGCCCGAGTGGTTCGTCGAGTACATCCTCTATCACGAGATGCTCCACATCAAACACCCTGCGCGTCTCATCAACGGCCGGCGCTACTATCACACCAAGGCGTTCCGCACCGACGAGCAGCGCTTCCCACACTACCACGAGGCGCAGAGCTGGCTCGAAGGGGTCGCCCGCCAGCGACGCACGTTGCGCGCCCGCGCCGCTTAATTTTTTTGTGAACTTTCTTCCCTGACCGTCGTTTACACGCTCAGGAAGGTGGGCTCCTCCGGAAGAGCGGGCGGGCGACAG
>JBJMGQ010000507.1:0-6494 GCA_045807845.1 Pyrinomonadaceae bacterium
CCAGACGCCGCTCGAAATCGTGCCCGGGCGCACGACGCTCGGCGCCTATCGCATCCTTGAGAAGATAGGCGCGGGCGGGATGGGCACCGTCTACTTAGCGAAGGATGCGCGGCTCGGCCGCCGCGTCGCCGTGAAGCTGCTGCCCGCGCAGTTTGCGCGCGACGAAGAGCTTGTGCGCCGCTTCGAGCAGGAGGCGCGCGCCGCCTCGGCCCTCAACCATCCAAACATCATCACCGTCCACGAGATCGGCGAGGAGCACGGCCGCCTCTTCATCGTCACGGAGTACGTCGAGGGGAAGACGCTTCGCGAGCGGATGTGGGACGGGCGCTTCTCGGTCGCGGAGGCGCTCGACGTGTGCGCGCAGGTGGCCGGGGCACTTCAGAAGGCGCACGCCGCGGGCGTCATCCATCGCGACGTGAAGCCCGAGAACCTCATGCTCGACGAAGACGGGCACGTCAAGGTGCTCGACTTCGGCATCGCCAAGCAGGTCGCCTCCGCCCCTTCCGTTGACACGGAGGCGCCGACGAGCGCGCGTCTCAACACGGCCTCGGGCATCGTGCTGGGGACGACCGCCTATATGTCGCCCGAGCAGGTGCGCGGCCGAGAGCTCGACGGCCGCTCTGACGTGTGGAGCTTGGGGTGCGTGCTCTACGAGATGCTGACGGGGCGCGCGCCGTTCGAGGAGAAGAACTTCGGCGACCTCGTCGTCGCCATCCTGCACGGCGACCCGCCCTCGCTCATCGACCTCGCGCCCGAAGTGCCCGCGGACGTAAACGTGCTCGTCGCGCGCGCGCTGGCGAAGCACAGGGAAGACCGCTTCGAGTCGGCGAAGACGTTTCGCGAAGAGCTGCGCCGCGTCGCGCGCCTGCTCGACCTGCGCGCCGGCACAGTGCACGACGCGCCCAATGCGGTGACGACGGTTGCGCCGCCGCGCGCACAGAGCCGGTTGGACGGAAGTCCGCCGCGCCTCGGGCGTGAGCCGAGCGTCGTCGGGCGCAAGTACCAGACGACCGAGCAACGCAAGCAGTTGACCGTCCTCTTCGCAGACCTCGCCGAAGGGTTGGAGGCGCTCACCGAAGGGCTGGACGCGGAGGACGTGAGCGAGCTGATGTCTTCGCTGTGGCCGCTCGTCGATTCGGTTGTCGAGGCGCACGGCGGCGAGGTGAACAAGCGCGTCGGCGAGTCGTTCGTCGCGCTCTGGGGCGCGCGCGGCGCACGCGAGGACGACCCGGAGCGCGCCGTCCGCGCCGCTTTGGAGATGCAGTCGGCGCTCTTCGCCTTCGTCGCTAAGGGGAGGGCGCAGGACTCGAACGAAGAGGGGGGCGAGGAGCGGCTCATGCGCGCGGGCGTGAGCACAGGGCTCGTGCTCTTGGGCGAGGTCGGGACGACGGGCGAATTGACGGTGACGGGCGACCCCGTGCGGCTCGCCTCGCGCTTGCAGCAGGAGGCGCCCGTCGGCGGCGTCCTCATCACACACGACACCTATCGACACGTCCGCGGCGTCTTCGACGTGCTGCCGCCCGAGTCTCTACAGACGGGCGGGCGTTCCGAGCCCGTCCAGTTCTATCGCGTCATGCGCGCCAAGCGCCGCGCCTTCCGCGTGCAGACGCGCGGCGTCGAAGGCGTCGAGACGAAGATGATCGGCCGCAAGGCCGAGCTGCGGCGACTGACCGACACGCTCGAATCGGTCTTCGAGGAGGGCGAGCTTCAGGTCGTCACCGTGCTCGCCGACGCGGGCTTAGGCAAGTCGCGACTGCTTTACGAGTTCAGCAATTGGGTCGAGCTGCTCCCCGACGTGTGGTACGTCTTCAACGCGCGCGCGGGCGAGTCCGATCAGGGCTTGCCCTATTCGCTCATGCGCGACCTCTTCTCGTTCCGCTTCGAGATACAGGACAGCGACACGGCGGCAGTCGCGCGCGTCAAGCTTGAGCGCGGCATGCTCTCGATGTGCAAGGGCGTGGCGGAGTCGGAGGTGCTGATGCGCGCGCACTTCATCGGGCAGCTCATCGGCTTCGACTACTCTTCGAGCCCGCACGTCTCCGGCATCCGCGACGACGCCCGTCAGGTGCGCGACCGCGCCTTCCGCTACGCCGCGCAGTTCTTCTCCGACATCGCGCGCGAGCTGCCCGTCGTCCTCTACCTCGACGACATACACTGGGCCGACGACGGCTCGCTCGACTTCATCGACTATCTCGCGCTCCACTGCGCGCACGACCCCGTCATGCTCCTCTGCCTCGCGCGCCCCGGCCTGCTCGAACGCCGCCCCGCGTGGGGCGAGGGGCGCGAGCGCCACACGCGCCTCACCTTGCAGCCGCTCTCGAAGAAGGAGAGCCGCCAGCTCGTCGAAGAGATCTTAAGGCGCGCGCACGGCGTCCCAACGGAGCTGCGCGAGCTGGTCGTCGGCGGCGCCGAGGGGAACCCCTTCTACGTCGAAGAGCTGATCAAGATGCTCATCGACCAGCACGTCATCGTGACGAGCACCGCCGTGTGGAGCGTGGACGCGACGCGGCTCGGCGAGGTGCAGGTGCCGCCGACGTTGACGGGCGTGTTGCAGGCGCGGCTCGACCGCCTGACGCCCGAGGAGAAGACCGTCCTGCAACGCGCGTCGGTCATCGGCCGCGTCTTCTGGGCCGACGCGGTCGAGCATCTCGGCGCGGGCGTCACCGCGCCCGTCCGCCGCGTGACGACGCGCGAGCCCTTCTCGCGCCACCTGCCGACCGACGAGGTGGAGGTCGCGCGCGTGCTCGAATCGCTCCGCGGCAAGGAGCTTATCTACCGGCGCGAGGCCGCGGCCTTCGCGGGCACGCACGAGTACATCTTCAAGCACGCGCTCTTGCGCGACGTGACCTACGAGAGCGTCCTCAAGCGCGAGCGGCGCGAGTATCATCGCCGCGCCGCCGACTGGCTCGCGCGCCACAGCGGCGGGCGCGTCGGCGAGTACGCGGGTCTCATCGCCGAGCACTTCGAGCGCGCGGGTGCGAAGGAGGACGCCGCCGAATGGTATGGCCGCGCCGGCCGGCAGGCGCGCGACACATATGCGCCCGAGACGGCCATCCGTTACTACCGCAAGGCGCTCGGCTTTCTCCCGGCGGGCGGCGCCGTCGTCGTCGAGCCGGAGGACGAGCTTGCGCTCAACGCCTTGCGGCTTGAGTGGTACGAGGGCTTGGGCGAAGTCCTGCGGGTGCAGGCGCGCTACTCCGAGGCCATCGACGCTTACCGGCAGATGCGCGCCGCGGCCGAGGCTTTGCAGGCGACGCCGGCGCAGGCGCGCGCTTGGAACGAGATCGCGCTCGTGCAGAGCAGTCAGGGCGACAACCGCGCCTGCTTCGAGAGCACACAGCGCGCGGAGATGCTCGCGCGTGCGGCCAGCAGCGGCGGCCCAGCCGCGGGCGTCGAGCTGGCGCGCGCGCTCAACCTACAGAGTCAGGTCTGCTCACGGCTCGGCGACGCGCGCGCGGCGATGATGCTCGCCGACCGCGCGCTCTCGCTCGTGGATGGCTTGGGCGACGAGGGACGGCGCGTGCGCGCCGAGTGTCTGAAGTCTCTGGGGATGGCCCATCACATGTTGGGTGAGTTCAAGCAGGCCGAAGAGTTCAAGTCGCTCTCGCTCGACATCTACCGCGAGCTGGCCGACCGTCGCTACGTCGGCAACCTGCTCAACTCGCTGGGCGAGACGGCACGGCTGCGCGGCGACTACCAGACGGCCTTCGCGCGCTACAGCGAGGCGCTTCAGATCGCGCGCGAGATCGGCAATCGCAACGGCGAGATACTCTATCTCTCGAACCTCGGCGCGGCGCGCATCGGTCTCGGCGAGTACGAAGAGGCCGAGTCAGACCTGCGCCAGACGATTGAGATGGCGACCGCGGCCGGCTACGTCGGGCTTTCGGAGAACTATCGCTTTCTCGCCGACGCGCTGCTCGGGCGCGGGCAGTTCGCGGAGGCGCAGGAGGCGGCGCTGCGCGCGCTCGAACTCGGGCGCGAGATAGAGAACCACGAGCACCTTGCCGAAGCATGGCGCGTGCTCGGCCTCGTCGCCTCGGGCTCGAAGTCTTCAATCGAAGTGGGCGGCGAGGCGCGCGACCCGGCCTCCTGCTTCACGCAGAGCCTCTCCATCTTCGCGCGCATCCAGATGGAGGCCGAGCGCGCGCGCACGCTGCGCGACTGGGCGCGTCACGAGCTTACGCAGGGCGACCCCGAGCGCGGCCGTCAACTCCTCGCCGAAGCCCGCGACTCCTTCCAACGTCTCCACATGGAACTCGAACTCGAACGCACGCCTGAAGAGCAGTAGGCAGTAGGCAGATGGCAGTAGGCAGTAGGAAGACGAAGCGGCGCGCTTGACCTGAAGGTTAAGACGCGCCGCCTCTGTTCTTCTACTGTCTACTGCCTACTGCCATCTGCCTACTGTCTACTGTCTACTTGTTTCACTTACTACTGCTCTCTCCCCCGCCGAGATACTTCTCGAACCAGTCGAGGTTGGCCTGCATGGCGGCCAGTTGCATCTTGGGCTCGGTGGGGCCGTGCGGCTGGCGCGGGAGCACGAGCATGCGCGTCGGGACGCCCTGCGCCTTGAGCGCGTTGTAGAACTCGAAGCTCTGCGAGATGGGGACGCGGATGTCTGCGTCGCCGTGGATGATCATCGTCGGCGTCGTGACGCCTTTGACGTTGAACATCGGCGAGTGCTTCTGGTAAAGCTCCGAAGCCTCCCAGAACTGTCCGCCGAAGTAGTCGGGAATGAAGGCCGGGATGTCGGCCGTGCCCGTGAAGCTCATCAGGTTCGTCACGGGCGCACCGGCCGAGGCCGCCTTGAAGCGCTTCGTCTGCGTGACGATCCAAGAGGTCATGTAGCCGCCGTAGCTCCAACCCATCACGCCGAGCCGCTCGGGGTCGGCGACGCCCATCTCGATGACCTTATCGACGCCGGTCATCAAGTCCTGAAAGTCGGCGCCGCCCCAGTCCTTGATGTTGGCGCGGCGAAACTCCGCCCCGTAGCCGCTCGACCCGCGCGGGTTGGGGCGCAGCACAGCGTAGCCGCGCGCGGCGAAGGTGGCGAGCGGGTAGACGCCGCGCCCGCCGATGAAGGTCTGCTGGAAGGCTCCCGCGGGCCCGCCGTGGACGTTCAGAATCAGAGGCACCTTCCTCCCCGCCTGATAGCCGACGGGGTAGGTCAGCAAGCCTTCAATCTCTTTGCCGTCCGCAGACTTCCAACGGATGGCTTCCGTGCGACCCAGCGGCGGCAGCTTCAACTCCGCGTTAGCGCGGCTGACCTGTGTGGACGCGAAGTCGGAGACCGTGGCGACGAACGCCTCCGGCGGTGCTTCAGGCGTCTGGCGCACGAAGGCGAAGGTCGTCCCCGAACGGTTGAGGTCGATGGCGGTGTAGACGGCGGGCGTCGTCTTAATCTCTTCGATGCGGCCCGTCGCCACGTCGTAGGCGTAAAGCTGCGTGCCCGTCCCCTTCGCCTCGCTGAAGTAGATGCGACGACCGTCGGCCGACCAGCCCGCGACGTTCGGCTGGGCGTCGTATGAGACGGAGAGGGTCTTCGGTTGACCGCCCGCGGCGGGGAAGATTTGCACCGTGCCGCTCTGCGCCCAGCGCGGCGGGTTGTCGCTGACGGAGAGCGCGATGAATTTTCCGTCGGGCGAGAAGACGGGGCCGTCCTCCGCGGCCGGTGTGTTGGCGAAGACCGTGACCTTGCCCGACGCCACCTCGACGAGTGAAACGTCCGAGGTCGTCCAGTCGTTCGCCGTTGAGGTCTTCGCGTGGCTGAAGGCTATCGTCTTGCCGTCGGGCGACCAGTTGAACCCGCCCACGTTGTAGTTCTCCGAAGTAAGCCGACGCGGCTCGCGCTTGCCCGACGAGTCCTTCTGGACGGGGATAACGTAGAGCCGCGCCATCTTCAAGTTCTCGTCAACCCAGCGGAAGTCGTTTCTCGCCTTGTCGTTCTTCTCCTCCTCCTCCGACTTGGTATCGACCGACGTGTAGGCGAGCCAGCGCCCGTCGGGCGACCAGTCGAAGTCGGCGACGCCGCCCTTCAAGTCGGTCAACGCTTCGGCCTCGCCGCCCGCCACGCGCAGCAGGTAGAGGTTGTTCTTGCCCTCCTTGCGCGTGGACGTGAAGGCAATCCAGTTGCCGTCGGGCGACCACTTCGGGTTGGTCGAAGACTTGTCGGCGAAGGTGAGCTGCACGCTCTCTTTGCCGTCAACGCCCGCCAACCAGATTTGCGAGACATACTCGCTCCGTTCGGGCGTCGTCACGACATCGCTGACCGTGTAGACGACCCTGCGACCGTTCGGCGAGACGCGCGGCGAGGCGATGCCCCTGACTTTGAGTTGCAGCTCCGGCGTCCACGCGGCCGGCGCGCCTGGTTGGGCCGCGGCGGCGCAGCCCAGCACCACGAGAGCGAACGTTGCTTTCAGCAAAGTTTTCATCTTCGTTTTCCTTCGAGCGGACGGGATGTCCGGAGGTGTTGATAAGACTTCAGAACGCGTGACGCA
>JBJMGQ010000508.1:0-3598 GCA_045807845.1 Pyrinomonadaceae bacterium
GCCCCTCGGCGACGGTCGTGAACATGCTCGGCGGGATGGCGAGGTAGTGGAGCGGCCGTTTGGCGTCGCCCAGCTCTTTCCGCAACTGCTCGAAGGTCGTCGCGTCGCGATAGTCGCCGTCCACGTAATGGAGGTTCGAGACGAGTTTGGCGAACGCCTCCTCGTCCACGCCGCCGTGCTCCGCCAGCGAGGCGCGAGCGCGCTCCTTCAACTGTTCTACCGTCCACCCGGACTTCGCCACGCCGACGACCGGCATGTCCAAGCGCCCGCGCTTGGTGAGCGCCTGAAGCGCCGGGAAGATCTGCTTGTAGGCGAGGTCGCCCGTGGCCCCGAAGAAGACGAACGCGTCCGAATATTCTGCCAAAGCCCTGTGCCCCCTTTGCCCCGAAACTTAACTCATATCTCAATCTTCGAGAAGCGCCACGCGCCGAAGGCCAGCAGCACGACGGCGACGGCCGCGAGCGCGGCAAGGTCTGTGCTGACGCCGAAGTGCGTCACGCCGATGAGCGCGCCGCGCACGCCGTCCACGCCGTAGGTGAGCGGGTCGATGCGCGTCAGAAGCGCGAGCGCCTTCGGCAGATTCGCCAAAGGATAGAGCGCGCCCGAGAGGAAGAAGATCGGCATCACCATAAAGTTCATCACGAGCTGGAAGCCCTGCATGTCCTTCAACGTCGAGCCGATGGCCGTGCCCAGCGCCGCGAAGACGACCGCCGTCAAAACCATCACGAGCAGCGCGACGGGGAGCGCGAAGAGGCTCGCGGGCCGGAAGCCGGCGACGAGACTGACGACGAAGATGAGGAGGCCCTGCACCGTCGCGACCGTCGCGCCGCCGAGCGTGCGGCCCGCCATGATCCAGAGGCGCGGGACGGGCGCGACGAGCGTCTCCTTCAAGAACCCGAACTGCCTGTCCCACAGAAGCGCTATCCCCGAGAACATCGACGAGAAGAGCACCGTCATCCCGATGACTCCCGGCGCCATGAACTGTAAGTAGCTCCCCTCGCCCGCGCGCTGGAAGACAGGCCCCAGCCCGAAGCCAAGCACCCCGAGATACATAATCGGCGACCCCAGAGAGGCCACGAGCTGCGTGCGCGAGCGCAGGTACTTCTTCACCTCGCGCAGCCAGAGGATGTAGATGACCCTCATCGCCCGCTGCCCCTCCACATCCGCGCCATCTGCCGCATCTGGTCGGCCGAGCCCGCGGCCTCGTCCCTGATGATCGTGCCCGTCAGCGCGAGAAACGCGCCTTCGAGCGAGTCTGTGCTGGTGCGCTCCTTCAACTCCTGCGGCGACCCCGTCGCGACGATGCGCCCGTGGTCGATGACGGCGATGCGGTCGGCGACGCGCTCCGCCTCGTCCATGTAGTGCGTCGTGAGAAAGACCGTCACACGGTCGGACTCGTTCAACTTCTTCACGTGCGTCCACATCTGGTTGCGGCTCTGCGGGTCGAGCCCGAGCGTCGGCTCATCAAGGAAGAGCACCTTCGGCGTGTGCAGGAGCCCGCGCGCGATCTCCAGACGCCGGCGCATCCCGCCCGAGAAGGTCTTCACCAGAGAGTCGCGCCGCTCCCACAGCTCGAACAGCTTCAAAAGCTCCTCGGCCCTCTCGCGCCTCTCTTTGCGCGCGACGCCGTAGAGCACGCCGTGAATCTCCATGTTCTCCCACGCCGTCAAGTCCTGATCGAGGCTCGGATCTTGAAACACGACGCCGAAACGCTTCCGCACCTCGTCCCGCTTAAGCGTCGGGTCGAGCCCGTCCAGCTCCACCACCCCGCTCGTCGGCCGCAGCAGCGTCGTCAGCATCTTGATGGTCGTCGTCTTCCCCGCCCCGTTCGGCCCGAGAAAAGCGAAGACCTCCCCCCGCCCCACCTCGAACGACACGTCGTCCACGGCCGTCAGCTCGCCGAAACGCTTGACAAGATTCTGAACCTTAATCACACGCCCAACCTCCCGCCGCACTCGCCGCACTTCTTAAAAATATTCGCCGCCGAGCATCGTATGTTGCCCCAACCGAACGGAAGCGACAAGCGCTCCGCGCACACGCAGGCGAGGCACGGTCTTCAACCCGGCGCGTCGCAGAGACTTTTACCGGCTGAGACTTTTACCGAAGGGGACGGCGCACGTCTTTGACGAATTTCCCCGGATTGGGGAATTTCCCTCTAGCTCCTTCAGTTGCTTATCTGCTAAAGTCCTGCGAGGGCAGCGTTTCCTTATCGTCGCCAATTTTTGGCGGACATGAGGGGGCCGCCCATCCTCCACAAGTCGGGCGGGCCATCAGCCCGACACACTCAACTATCCACGGGGAAAGATCGTGCGTAACACACTCAGCACTGTCCTGCTCGTTTTAGCTTTATGCTGCCCGGTTTCGGCCGGACTAATACACAACCCGCCCCCGCAGCCGGCGACCCTGCTGAGAGGCGCCGTGCACACGACGGCAGACGCGGAGACGACCGCGCTCGCCGTGTCGGACAGACTGACGGAGGTTACTGTCCTCCTGCTCGCGTTCTTTCGGCACCGGCCGTCTCGAACGGTTGAGGGTGTGAGGTGATGGACTGTAGCGAGGTCGCCGTCGCGACTATGACTTGGGCGCGCGACGCCGCGGAGGAGCGTCTGCTGCGCGAGTCACTGTGCGTGCTGGCGGACTTGGGTGCCCCCGTCTTCGTCACAGACGGCGGGTCGGGCAGGTCGCTCCTCGACTTCCTTCGCGACATCCCACACTTCCGTGTCTTAGAGGCAGGCGTGCCCGGAGTCTGGCGCCAAGCCCGGACGAGCATCGAGGCGGCAGCCGAAGCCGCCACGTTCATTCTCTACACCGAGCCGGACAAAAGAGACTTCTTCCGGGACGGCCTGCGAGAGTTCATCTCGGAGGCACCGGCGGACGAGGACGTAGGCGTGGTGCTGGCGTCGCGGTCGGCCGAGAGCTTCGCTACCTTCCCCGAATTTCAGCGCCACACCGAGACGGCCATCAACCGCTGCTGTGCCGAGTTGCTGGATGTCGAGGCCGACTTCACATACGGCCCCTTCTTACTCAACCGCGCGCTCGTGCCTCACCTCGGTCGCGCGACCGCCCACGACGGATGGGGGTGGCGCCCTTACGCCTTCGGGACGGCGCACGCGCTCGGCTACCGCATCTGCCAAGTGGAGAAGAACCTGCCCTGCCCGCCGGAGCAGCGTGAGGACGACAGAGCCGAGCGTCTCTATCGAATAAAACAGTTGGGGCAGAACATTCAAGGGTTAGTCAGTTCGATGACAGCCGACGGCGCCGGAGAATGTTGACGGCGCCGTCGGCGAGAAGCGCGAGCACGGTGAGTGAGATGAGCGACTGGAGCATCAATGAACGCCTTGGCCCAGCGGCGCTGGGCACGGGCGCGTCCGTCGGCGAGAAGAAAGAGCGTCGCGGTCGGGCTCACCCGTCTAAGAACTCCGGCCAGTCTTCGCCGCGAGCGCTGCTGCCCGCCGACGCCCCGGCCTCGCACACCTTGAGGTCTGCGATCCGCTTCAGCATCTCGATGCTCCAGTGGTCGGAGCGATCCCTGAGCGCGGCCAGTTGCAGCAGGAGTGCCGCCAACACGGGGTCGTCTTCGCGCGCCGCCTCGTCCGAC
>JBJMGQ010000509.1:0-2155 GCA_045807845.1 Pyrinomonadaceae bacterium
GCGAGTGGAAGGAGCTTGGCTTTCATCGTGGGCCTCCGAAAAAAAGAGAGAGTGGTCAGGGCACACGCTCGCCCTCGTGTTCGCGGGTCGCGGGTCGTGTGCGGAATGATCCCAAGGGCCGCCGGGAGTCGGCCGGCGCATCAGCAGAACGTTCGGCGTGACAATTTCTTGATGCGGATTTTCGTCCCGAGGGTTGGACGAGGCGCTTGTGAAGGGCCGTCCCTGACTTTTCTTTTGACGGCGCACGCGTCGCAGGCGCAGAATACTCGGGCGCCGACGGAATGGATTGAAAAAAGAAAACGCGGGCGCGCTTGCGGGCGTATAAGTTTCCGGCCGGACAACCTGACGCGGGAGATTCTGAAACGAATGGCTTACAGCAAGGAGGAGGCGGTCGGGCGCGCACGCGCGGACTTGGCGGAGCGGCTCGGCCTCCCCGAAACAGAGGTCGAAGAGGCAGAGGTCTCCGAGGCCGACTTTCCCAACACGGCGCTCGGCGCTCCCGTGCGCGACGAGATGAGCGGGATGATGATGACCTCGGGCTGGCGCATACGACTCGCCGCCCGCGGCGAAACCTACGAGTACCGCGCCGACCGCAGACAACTCCGCCTCTACGACTTCAAAGGGAAGAATTATCAGATTTGAAATGGAGATGCCGGATGTTGGATGTGAGATGTTAGTCGAAGCTCATGCTTTAACTAACATCCGGCATCTCCACTAAGGAGTGAGCAATGAACCGGAGAAACTACACCCTTCACCTTGCACTGGCGGGCGCGCTCGTCCTGCTGGCTGCCGCGGCCGGTCGCATCGAGCGCTGGGACGGGCCACGCGTGCGCGTGGATGTGAAGCGCGAAGTGTCCGTCGTGCCGGCCGCGCCGGCCGTAGACCCTCCGCTCGTGGTCGGTGAGGGTGAAGAGCCCGACGACGCGGAGGTGCTCGTGCGCTTCAAGCCGGGCGTCTCCGAGGAGCGCATGGAGGAGATTGCCGCGTCGCTGAACGACCGCATCGAGGACGAGATCGAGTCGGTCGAAGGGCTCACGGCCATCGACGACCTCGACGACCGGGAAGCCGCGCGTGTGGCCGAAGAGTATGCCGCGCTCCCAGAGGTCGAGTACGCCGAGCCGAACTTCCGCATCGAGGCCGAGCCCACCGGCGTGGGCAACACCTTCGGCCAGGGCGGCAGCTTCGCCGAGTCGCTGCCGGCGGGCGGGCCGAACGACCCTCTGCTCGCGGAGCAGTGGGGACTCCTCAACACGGGTCAGCGCAACGGCCGCGCCGAGGCCGACATCTCCGCCTTCGCCGCGTGGGACAAGACGCAGGGGAGCAAGAAGGTCGTCATCGCCGTGCTCGACAGCGGCGTCGATTACACGCACCCAGACCTCGCGGGCAACATGTGGCACCGCCCCGACGACATGGAGATGTACGTCGATAAGCAGCTCGGCGTGATGGACGACTCCGAAGGCTTCAGCGCCGTCGAGAGTGAGCGCGACCCGATGGACGAGAACGGCCACGGCACGCACTGCGCCGGCATCGTCGGCGCCGAGGGCGACAACAACCTCGGCATCACGGGCGTCAACTGGCACGTCGAGATCATGCCCCTGAAGTTCATGGGGCGCGGCGGCTTCGGCTCGACGAAGGACGCGATTGAAGCTATCAACTACGTCATCGCGCGCAAGAAGGACGGCGTCAACGTCCGCGTCATCAGCGCGAGCTGGGGCTCGACTTCGCGCTCGAAGGCGCTCGAAGACGTGATTCGCAAGGCGGGCGAGGCAGACATTCTCTTCGTCGCCGCCGCGGGCAACGACGGCGCGGACGCCGACCGCCGGCCGCACTACCCTTCGGGCTACAAGCTCCCGAACGTGTTGTCGGTGGCCGCGCTCGACCGTCGCGACGAGCTGGCCTCGTTCTCGAACTACGGCGCGAAGGGCGTCCACGTCGCCGCGCCGGGTAAGGAGATTCTCTCGACGTGGCTGGGCGGCGGGTACGAGGAGCACTCGGGCACCTCGATGGCGACGCCGTTCGTCGCGGGCGTGGCGGGGCTCGTCCTCTCGGTCGAGCCGAACCTCTCGGTCAAGGAACTGCGCGACCGGCTCATGAATACCGTGGACAAGCTTGACTCACTGAAGGGCAAGGTCGTCTCGGGCGGTCGCGTCAACGC
>JBJMGQ010000510.1:0-3667 GCA_045807845.1 Pyrinomonadaceae bacterium
ATGGGTTGTAAACACCAGCTCTTCATCAACTCTTCGAGGACGGGTCTGTCCCGCTCGTACTTCGACTGCGGCGTGCTCAGGCCGAGCGTGTAGACGACCGACACCTCCCCGTCCTCCACCCTGAAGGCGAAGACCTCATCGCGCACCAACTCCGCTCCGTCCTTCTCGTAGAACGTGACGAGCCGCGCGTTCGAGCGTCAAGCATCGGCCTCGCGCGCGCGCCGGTCAATGTGGTTAGCCACACACGCGCGGGTTGGGAGAGACACAGGCGGGCGAGGCGCGCCGTCACGCGCGCCCGCTGTTGTTGCCCGCGTCGCGCGAATCTCGCCCGTGCGGATAATCACACACGGCACGACGGCCCCGGGAGATTTCGCAGTTCGACCCGGGTGCCCGTTGCCTGTGCCCACGGACGCGGGGCGTGCACTGGGGAGGGCGCGCCCCGCACTTATCTTCAAGCCGATGTTCGGGAGACTCACGCGCAGACACAAATGGCTCAGGCTGCTCGCGGCTGCTGCTGCGGTGCTCGCGGCGATGCTTGTGACCGCCGGTTGGCGCCGCTCGCACGCGCCGCGCGTGTGGAGCCCGGGCGAAGTGCCGGTCGCATTCTGGACTTGGCGCACTGAAGCACCGGCGCAGGCGGAGGTCGAGCGCGCGTTCGCAGAGACGGGAGCGCGCACGCTCTTCCTGCGCGCGGGACAGTTCGAGCTGAAGTCATGGCACGTCGAGCGCGTGCGCGCCGTCGAGGGCTCGATGCCGCGCGGCGTCGAGCTGCACCTCGTCTACAACGCGACGCCGCAGCTCCTCTCAGAGTTCGGGCGCGTGGAAGAGGGTGAGTTGAGCGCGGCCTTCGCCGAGACGTTTCGCAAGGACTCCGCGCGCGCCGAGCGCGATGGAGCGCGGGTCGCGGGTCTGCAAATAGACTTCGACGTGCCGACGCGCCTGCTCGCGCGCTACGGGCGTGTGCTGCGCGAGACGCGCTTCGCGCTGCCCGCGGGCGTGAAGCTCTCGGTGACGGGACTGCCGACGTGGATGGAGTCGAGCGAGCTGCGCGCCGTGCTCGCGGAGGTGGACTTCTGGGCGCCGCAGTTCTACGGCGCGGAGATTCCCGAGACCATCCACCGCATCATTCCCATTGCTTCGCCGCTTGATGTCGCACGCGACGTGGCACGCGCGCGCGAGCTGGGCACGCCCTTCTACGCGGGGCTCGCCGCGTACGGTCAGGCGATTGTTTATGACGCAAGCGGCAGTCTCGTCGAGCTGCGCGGCGACCTCGACCCGGCGCGCGTGGCGTCGGACACGAATCTTGAGCTCGTCGGGCGACGTGCGTTCAGCGCGGGCGCTGAGGGAGACGGCGGCCGCAGTGGTGCGGCGTCGCCCGCGGGCGAGTGGCGATACGTTTTCCGCGCGCGCATTGACACCGTCATCGACGGGCTGACGTTGCGCGCAGGTGAACAAATCGTCCTTGAGGTGCCGGGCAGCGGCAGCTTGCGCGCGGGCGTCCGGGGGGTACGCGAGGGCGCAGGCGACAAGCTGCTCGGCATCTGCCTCTTCCGTCTGCCCACGCGCGGCGACGCGACCACGCTCCGTCTGAAGGAGATGGCCGCCGCGCTTCAAGACCGCGAGCCCGAGTTCTCGACGCGCCTGAGCGCGGACACGTTCGACGAAGAAGGGACGGCGGAGAACGGGTTGGTGTTAACGGCGGAGAACGACGGCGCGGGCGGCGCGGTCTACGGTACGAACGCGTTGACGTTGACGTTGCGCGTGCCGAGCGGGAGCGTGCGCGGCGTGACGCGGCTCGAAGGCTTCGACACGTTCGAGACGCTGTGCGGGTCGCAGGACGCGCTGCAACCTTGCAGTGCGGCGCGTGCAAGCTTCGTGCGGCTCGGGGCAAGCGCGTGGCCCGTGGGCGCGCATGCGAGCGCGGGGCTGAGCTTCGAGGGCGGAGCGCCGGGTGCGCTTGCGGCTTCAGTCGCCGTGCGCCGCGACGACGGGCGCGTGTGGGAGCGCGGCGTGAGTGTGAGCACGAAGGGGGCGGAGGGGCGATGAGTCTCAACTCGGAGATCAGGCGCGAGCTTTCACGTCGCGGCGGGCTCAGCCCGGCGCGGCTCCGCATTCTACGTCTGCGCCGTGTCATGCGGCTGCGTCGAAAACTACGCCGCGCGGGTCAAGCGGCTGCGAGTCAAGAGTCGGCGCCGTGTGCGCGCGATGCGACGGTCGTCAAACGAACCGCGCCGCGCATCACGCGTGCCTCTGTGTTCGGGCTGCTCCTGCTTGCGCTCGCGGCGTGTGCGGGCGCGGCGTGGGGTTGCGGTTGGAACGGGTTCGAGAACTCTGTGCGCTTCGGCTACTACTCCGACAGTTGGCGCACGCGTCTGCCGCCGCTGCCGACGGACTCCGCGCACGTCGCGAGGGTTGAAGAGGGACTGTCGAATGATCAGCGCAACGCCGAGGTCAACAAACTCTGGGACGACGCGCGCACAGCGGTCGCCTCCGGCGAGCTTGAGAAGACGCGACGGCTGCTCGAACATTACGTCGAGCGCACGGCGGGCCGGGAGTGTGACGGGGAATGGGAGACGCCGAAAGACTGTCGAGCGCGTCGCAACTCCGCGCTCGACCGCCTCGACGCGCTTGCAGCACTCGAACACGGCTCAAGTCCCTTGGGCGTGCGCGCGTACCTCGACGCGCGCGCCGCTTATGACGAGTGGCTCGCGGGTCTGAAGCTCACGCCCGAAGAAGAGGGTAACTACTGGCGCAAGCCGACGCCCGAGCAGCAGGAGAGCGCCGCGCGCAAAAGGGCGGAGCGCGCCGCGGGGATGAGCGCGTGGAATGAGAAGGTCGAGGCACCGCTCGCCGCCGCCGCGCGCGACGCGAACCTCGCCGACAACGTCGAGTACCTGCGCGCCGTCGGCATCTATCGCGCGGGCGTGCAGGGCGACGCGTATGAAGCCTTCGAGTTGATCGCACAACGCTACCCGCGCGGCGAGAAGCGCGAGGCCGCGCTCTACATGGCGGGCCGCCTCGCGTTGGAGTCGAGCGCGGTCTACCTCGGCGACGGCGCGACGGCCACCTCCGAAGACCCCTGCCGCGAGCCCGAGTGTCGCGATGAAGGATGGATGCGCGCGCGAAAGAACTTCACACAACTACTCGCGGACTACCCGCGCGGTCGCTACACCTCGGACGCGCGCGGCCGGCTCGCCTATCTCTCTTACCGCGTGGGCGACACGGCCGGCGGGCTCGCCTGGTACTACCGCATGCTCGGCGACGACAGCGACCCCGGGGGACAAAGGCTGGGCGCGCTCTCGCTCAGGCTCACGCGTTACCGTGCCGACGAAGCAGACCTTGACGCCTTAGAGCGCGACCTGGAAGACGAGCCCGACGCCGCGCTCGCCTACGCCTATCACAGCGTCTACAACTACGCCTCCGGCGACGACCTGCCCGTGCCCGAGGATGAAGAAGAAGACCTCTGCGCGGGCAGCTCCACTGAAGAGTGTGAGCGCATCAGGGAACGGAGTCGCGCGGCGTTGCGCCTCCACGTCGAGAAGGCGGAGCTGCGGCGCGCGGCCGACTTCGCCTCGCGCATGGTCGCGCGCTACCCCGGGGCGCGCGTGGGCGGCGCGTTCCTCGTCCGACTTGCGGGCGCGCAGCTCGAACTCGGTCGGCCGAAGCC
>JBJMGQ010000511.1:0-17616 GCA_045807845.1 Pyrinomonadaceae bacterium
CTCTTCCGCGAGATGTCGGAGCTTCTGCGCACGCAGTATCGCCTCCCGCTCCTGCGCTCGAACCTCGTCGCCTACCGCGCCGCGAAGGCCGCCTTCGTCTTCAAGGATGGTCACAGCCGCGCCGACTACGAACGCGCGCTGCCCGACCTCGTCAGCTTCTATAAGTCCATCCGCGCTGTCTCCGACACAGACTTCGACGTGGAGCGCGCCGCGCGCCTCGAACTCGAATGGTGGATCGTCCACCGCGAGCGACGCGCACACGCCCCCGAAGACCTCCCGCGCGCCCTCGCAGAACTTCAGTCAGAACTCTTCCAAGTCCCCGCCGAACGGCTCGCCGAGCACGCGCGCCTCCGCGCCGAGGCGATGGAGATTCGCGACACGAAAGCCGACGCGGGCGGCGTCAACGAAGAGGACTGGCGGAAGATAGACGAGCTTCTCCAACAGTCCTGGCGCTCGCTTCACGCGGCGGTCAACCCTTGAGGACTGCGGCGAAATTTTCTCTACACGAATTCGGCGCTCCCGTTATATAAATGCGCGCCATGCTGGCTTCGGCGAGAATGGACGCGTTCGATGGCATCGCCTACATAATTCTCGTGCTGGGCGGGTAAGGCCGCTTGAACTACCGGCGGCGAGGTTCGCATGGACGTTTACTTCTTCATGGTCGTGTGGGCGCTCGGCTTCACCCTCATCGTCGTAGTGCCCGCCTACGCCCTCCTCCTCGCGCTCGCCAACGTCGCGTACCGCGTCGCCTCCGGCCGCTTCTTCCGCTGGACGAGTTGGAGGACGTTCTTGCCCTTCCTCGTGCTCTCGCTCGGCGTCTGGGGCTTCGTCCTCTACGCCTTCACGCGCCCGAACGCTTTCGCCATCACACACTGAAGCCTCGTCAGTAGGGCGGCGGCCGACGTGGTGGCGGCGGGCAGCCCGGACATGGGGGAGGCGGGCCGCCGGGCGGCGGGGGAGGCGGGCCTCCGTAGGGTGGCGGCCCCGCCTGCTGCCTGCGTCGTTCATCCTCTTGCTGCCTGCGTCGTTCATCTTCGGCACGCCGCGCTGTCTCGTCGGACTCAGACGGTTCAGCCGTCGGCGCAGGGGTCGGGTTAACCACGATGACGATGGGGGCCGTGTTCTGTGCCGGCGCGGCGGGCTTCGAGCTGTCGGCCGCGCCCGCGTTGCTTGCGCCGATGGCCGCGGCACCTGTGCTCGGCTCGGTCTGAGGTTCGGGAGCGGCCGTCGCGTTCGAAGGGGCCGGGGTCGGCACTGCTGCCGGAGCTTTGACACTCGCGCCCTTGTCGTCCGGCTGCTCTGCGCGCGCGGGCGACTCGTCGGCCTGCGTCGCGGAGTTAACGTTGGCGACCGGCTTAACATCCGGGGCGCTCGCGCTCAACAGAGGGAAAGCGACCGCGGCACAGGCCGCGACGACGGCGGCGGCGACGAGCAGTTTCGCCGTCGAGCCGAACGAGCGCCGCTCCGGCTTCGCGTCTAAGTACGGCGTGACGTTGTTTGTGGATGAGGCGCGCGCGCCGGGTCGTACGGCGGTGAGCGTCGTTTCGCCGAGGTAGTGCGACGGCGTCGGCGCGAACGTCGGCGAATCGAGCACGGTCGCGTCGTCGCTCGCCGCCTGCCGCAGAAGCTCGCGCATCTCGGCGGCCGACTTCGGCCGGAGCGCGGCCTTCTGCGCCATCGCGCGCCGGATGACGCGGCTGATCGCAACGGGGATGTGCGGCCGTACGACGTGCGCGGGGCGCAGAGGGTCGGCCTCGTTGTTGACGACGGCCGCGGCGCGCGTCAGCGCATCAACCGGGGGCTCGCCCGTCAGCAGTTGGTAGAGGGTCGCGCCCAGACTGTAGATGTCGCTGCAAGGGTCTGTGCCCGTGCCCTGCACCTGTTCGAGCGGCGCGTAGTGCGGCGAGTAGCCGACGAGGCTGCCCGTCGCGGTCGCGTTCGCGCGCGTCGGATTCCCCTTCGCCAGCCCGAAGTCGAGCAGCACCATCCGGCCCTGCTCCGTCCGCTTGATGTTCTGCGGCTTGATGTCGCGGTGGACGACCGGCGGCTCTTGCGCGTGCAGATATTCGAGCGCGTCGAGCAGCTCGTCGGCCCAAGCCAACACGTCTGCGACGGGGAACCAGCCGCCGCGCGCCTTGAGCAACTCGCCGAGGTCTGTGCCCTCGACGTACTCCATGACGAGGAACTGCCCTTCGGCCTCGACGAAGTGATCGCTGACGCGCGGCAGCGCCGTGTGGCGGAGGTGGTTGAGCAGGATGGCCTCGCGCTCGAAGGCGCGGCGCAGCGCCGGGTCGTCGAAGAAGAAGGTCTGCTTGACGGCGACCGTGCTGTTGAAGCGTTCGTCGGTGGCGACGTAGACCGCGCCCATGCCGCCGCGCCCGATCTGTCGGGTGACGCGGTAGCGGTTCTGGAGCAGGGTGCCGGGTTCGAGCATGGCTTGGGTTCGAGACTCCTTCCGGGGCGGCGGGCGGTTTCTTTGAACTGGATGTGAAGGGTCGGATTCAACAACGGCGCGGGCCCCTGTGAGGGCGCGGCTCGCCTCTTCCACATTAGCGGATTGTTCTTCGTTTAATCAACACCTATTTTTTAGCGCTCGTTGATCCAGACGGGCTTCGAGTTGCAGCCGGAGCCGTCGCTGCGCCAGCGCGGGCACGACCAGAAGAAGCTGCCGGCGGAGGTGGGGCCGCGCTTGAGCATCGGCGTGTTGCAGAGTGGACAGGGCGGGCCCGTCTCGGGCGCGGGGCGCGGCTCTTCGAGCGCGCCTCGCTCGTCGAACCAGCGCGCGCCGCGGCAGTCCGGGTAGCGGACGCAGGAGAGGAAGGCGTGCTTGCCCTTCTCCTTCGGCAGGCGCAGGCGCATCGCGCCGCCGCAGGTCTGACAGGAGGTTTGCAGAAGCGCCTTGCGCTGCTTCGCGTTCTTCGGCGCGTCGCTCAGATAACCGCACGCCTCGCGTCCCGCGGAGCACGCGAGGAACTTGCCGGCCGCGCCCTCACGCTCGACTAAGAAGCCCGCGCGCTCTTCCCTTTTGCACTTCGGGCAGTCGAGCGCGCCCTCGGGTCTGGGCAACTGTCGCGCGGGCGCCGAAGCCCCTGTGGGGCGCTCGACTTCGGAGCCCGCAATCTGCGCGACCAGCTCCGAGACCATCGCGCGCACCTCGACCATGAAGGCGTCCAGCTCATACTCGCGCCGCGACATGCGCGAGAGCTTCTGCTCCCAGCGGCCGGTCAGCTCGGCCGACTTGAGGAGCGGGCTCGGGAGCATCTTGATGAGAGCCGCGCCCTTCGCCGTCGCCACCAGAGACTTCTTCTCGCGCGTGACGTACTCGCGCTTCAACAACGTCTCGATGATGGAGGCGCGCGTGGCAGGAGTCCCTAAGCCCGCCTCCTTCATCGCGAGGCGCAGCTCCTCGTCTTCGACCTTCTTGCCCGCCGTCTCCATCGCGCCCAGAAGGCTCGACTCAGAGTAGCGCGGCGGCGCCTTCGTCTGCTTCGCCTGCGCCTCCGCGTGCGCGACCTCGGCCGGGTCTTTCGCCTTGAGCGGCGGCAGCTCCGCTGCCTCCTCATCATCGTCCTCGCCCGACTTCTTCGCGCCCTCTTCCGCAGACTTCGCGCCGCCGCGTCCGGGCGGCTCGACCTCGCGCCAACCGGCCTTCAAGACGACCGTGCCGCGCGTGATGAAGCGTTCGCCCTCGGCCTCCGTCACGACCGTCGTGCGCTCAAGCTCCGCATCGGGGAAGAAGGCGGCGAGGAAGCGGCGCGCGACTAAGTCATAGATGCGCTTCTCGTCGGGCGAGAGCGCGTCGGCGTTGATCTTCTGCTTGGTGGGGATGACGGCGTGGTGGTCTGTGACCTTCTTGTCGTCAACGTGGCGGCTCGTAAGTCGCGGCTTGCCATTCGCGAGAATCTTCTCGATGAAGGGAACGTAAGGGCCGACCGAAGCGGCGCGGACGTGCGCCTCAATCTCTTCGGCCACGGCCTTCGAGAGGTGGCGCGAGGAGGTGCGCGGGTAGGTGAGGAACTTCTTCTCGTAGAGCGTCTGCGCCAGCTCCAAAGTCCTGGTCGCCGTGAAGGCGTAGCGGACGTTGGCCGCGCGCTGTAGCGAAGTCAGGTCATGTAAGAGCGGCGGCTTCTCGCGCGCGGCCTTCTTCTCGACCTGCTTGACCTCGCCCTGCTTGCCGCCGACTTTGGCGACGATGGCCTCGGCGTCCTCCTTCTTGTCGAAGCGGCTGCCGTCTTTGCCGAACCAGCGCCCGCGGTACTCGCCGCCGGGTGCGCGAAAGTCTGCGACGACCTCGAAGTAGTCTGTGGGGACGAACTCTGAAATCTCTCTGTCGCGCTCGACGATGAGGGCGAGCGTCGGCGTCTGGACGCGGCCGAGCGAGAAGACGCCTTCGTGCCCTGCGCGGCGCGCGCGCACCGTCTGCGCGCGCGTGGCGTTGATGCCGACGAGCCAATCGGCGCGCTGCCGCGCGTGCGCCGAGTCGCGGAGGCCCCTGTACTCTTCGGCTGGCTTCAACTTCCGGAAGCCCTCGATGATGGCATCGCGCGTGAGCGACGAAATCCAGAGGCGCTCGACCGGCTTGCGACAGCCCGCGAGCGCGTAGACGAGGTCAAAGATCAGCTCGCCTTCGCGCCCCGCGTCGGCCGCGTTGACAACCGTCGTCACGTCCTCGCGCCCGAGCAAGGCGCGGATGACCTTGAACTGATCGAGCGTGCGCTCCGAAGGATGGTACTTGAACTCGTCCGGCAGGATGGGCAAATCTTCCACACGCCAACGCTCGAAGCGCGCGTCATAAGCCTGCGGGTCGTCAAGCTCGACCAGATGCCCGACGCACCACGTCACGATGTCCGACTCGCCCGAGATAAAGCCCTCGCCCCGCCGCGTCGCCCCCAAGGCCGCGGCCACGTCCCGCCCCATCGAAGGCTTTTCGGTGACGATTACTCTCATGTCAGTAGGCAGATGGCAGAAGGCAGTAGGCAGTTGAAAGCGTCGCTGTCGAGAACTCCGTATTTATTCCTCAACGTCCTTAGCGCGGAGCGACTGCCATCTGCCATCTGCCATCTGCCTACTGCTCTTCAATTCTCCTCGCTGTTCGTGTAGTAGACCTGCAAGTCCTTCTCGCCGTTGATGAGCCAGCGGCCACCGGCCTTGACGAGGGTGAGTTGTTGGCGGACGGAGCCTTTGGAGTTCTTGTCGGGCGAGTCGAACTCCCAAGTCTTGTCGAAGACGGCGGTGGCGCGCAGCCCCGTCGGGTCGGGCGTGACCTCGATGTTGTCGAGCTTCACCTTCATATCGTCATAGCGCACGAAGGCGTTGTTGCGGTCGGTGCGCACCTGCGCGGCGCCGACGTTCTGCCGCTTGTAGTAGATGTCGAGCATGTCGGCGTAGCGGCTCATGTGCTTGTCGATTCTGCGCTCGCGGGTCGAGTCGGCCCACTCTTCGAGCGCGTCTTCGACATCCTTCCGAACGCGGTCGGGGTCGCCGCGGGGCGGCGCACCGTTGTTATCCTCGAACGCTTTGAGAAGGTCGGCGTTGGCGCGGTCGTACGTCGTGAGCTGGTCGTCGTCGTAGTCGTTGCGCGACTTGTACCACGGGCGCGTTTGAAAATAGGCGCGGAGGTCGTTGTCCGAGAAAGTGCGGCCGTGGCGCGCGGAGACGCTGTTGCGCAGCAGCCGCAACTGCGCGGCCGTCATGCCCGAGAGGTCTGCGGCCGAGAGCAGAGAGCCCCCGAGAATCTTCGCCTCGGCGAGCTGCATCGCTTCGGGGAGCGGCGTGGGCGTCGGGCTCGTGTTCGTATTCGCGTTCGTGTTCGTGTTGGCGCGCGGGGGCGTCGGCGTCGGCCGCGTGTTGACGTTGACGGTCGTTCCCCCGCTGCGGCTCAGGTAGAGAAAGACGCCCAACACCGCGAGCCCCGCGAGCCCCACGAGCATCACGACGAGCAGGCCGGCCACGTAACCCTTGCGCGAGGGGCGCGGCGGCGCGGCGGGTGGCGGCAGGTGACGGGGAGCGTGCGGGCGCTGCGCGTGGGGAGCCGGCTGCGGCGCGTGCGCGCGTGGCGGGGCCGAAGGTCGCGCTTGAGATGCAGAGGGGTCGTGAACGACCGTCACCTCATCCTGTGCAGAGGCGTCCGGCGTCGTGTGGGACGTGTGCCCGCTCGGCTGCGGCGGGTGTGTGGGCGTGACCGGCACGGGGCGCGCGGTCGCGGGGAAGAAGGGCTCAGCCGAAGGCGTCGCATCGACGGTATTTGGGGACGGCTCGGCCGGAGCGGAAGAGAGCGCTGTCTGTATCTCGCGCGAGAACTCGGAGGCGTCGCGGGGACGCGCGTCGGGCTCTTTCGAGAGCGCGCGCAGGACTGCGGCACGCAGCGCCGGGGGGACGTGCAGGTCTTCGGGCAGAGGCGGCGGCGGCTCTCCGACGTGCTTGAAGATGAGGCTCGTGATGTTCGACGCGGTGAAGGGCGGCGCGCCCGCGAGCATCTCGTGGAGCATCGCGCCCAGAGAGTAAACGTCGGCGCGCGAGTCCAGCGGCTCGCCCTTACACTGCTCGGGCGACATATAGAAGAGCGTGCCGACCATCATGCCGGCCTCTGTCAGCGTCGAGTTCTCGGCGGCGAGGTCGCGCAGCTTGGCGATGCCGAAGTCCACGACCTTGACGCTCTCGGAGGGGTGGTCTTCGTCCTCGGGCGTGACGATGATGTTGTCGGGCTTGATGTCGCGATGGACGATGCCGCGGCGGTGCGCGGCGCCGACGCCCGCGCACACGTCACGCATCAGCGAGACTGCGCGGTGCGGCTCAAGGCGCCCTTCGCGCTTGAGGATGTCGCGCAGGGTTTCGCCGCGCACCAGCTCCATGACGATGTAGGCGAAGCCATTGGGGCCGCGCGCCTCGCCGTAGTCGTGGATGGTGACGACGTTCGGGTGATGGAGCTGCGCGGCGGCGCGCGCTTCGCGACGGAAGCGCTCGACCAGCTTCTCGTCGCCGGTGAGGCGTGAGTGTAAGACCTTGACCGCCACCTCGTCGCCGATGAGGACGCGGCGCGCGCGATAGACCGCGCCCATCCCGCCCGAGCCGAGCGGCGCGATGATCTCGTACTTGCCGTCGAGCACGCGCCCCACGAGCGAGTCGCCCGCCTCTTTCAGCGCCCCGCTCGCGCCCGTCTCGACCGTCGGCGGGGAGACCTCCGTCCCCTCGCCCGCCATCGCGACGGTGCGCGCGCCGCAGCTCGTGCAGAACTGCGCCCCCTCGCGCAGAGGCTGTTGACAGTTCGGACAGTTCATCGGAACTATGAACTCTGAATGATGAACGATGAACTGAAAGACGAGAGGTCTTCAGTTCATCGTTCATCGTTCCTACTTCAGCGTTTGGTGTGTCCCGTCACGCGGGACTCAAAGTGCCTTATCAACCTTCGACGGCGTCGAGCACGCTCGTCGCCTTCTTCTCGTAGGCCGCGATGGCCGCCGCGTTCTGGCGCTCGACCGCGGTCAGCGCAGCGTCCGTGTACCGCGGGTCGGGCTTGTACCAGTCGAAGCTCTTGAAGTAGCTCTGAAGCCACTTGTCCTTGAAGACCTTGCCGTGGCGCGCGTAAATCTCGTTGCGGAGCTTGCGCGCGTCTTCGAGGAACATGCCTTCCAGCAGCGCGTTCGTGACCGGCGAAGTGCTCAAGCTCTCCTTGACCTTGCGCTCGTAGGCGACGATGGTCGCGATGTTCTTCTTCTCGATCTCGGACAGCTCGGGCTCGACGTTGTCCTCGCGCGCCTCGTACCACGGCTGGCTCCAGAAGTACTGCGAGAGCCATTCGGTGCGGAACTGCCGGCCGCGGCGCGCATAGACTTCGTTGCGCAGCAGGCGCAGCTCGTTGAGACTCAAGCCCTTCAACATCTCCTCGGTGACGAGGCGGTTCTCGAAATGCTCCATGTCGCCGGGGGAGATGGCCGCGCGGCGCTGCTTGCGCTGTGCGGCGTCGAGGGCCGCGAGGTTCTTGCGCTCCATCGGCGTGAGCTGGCGCGCGTCGTAGGCCGGGTCGGCCTTGTACCAGTAGCGGTCTTCGAAGTACTGCTTGAGCCATGGGTCGTTGTCGAACGTCTTGCCGCGGACGGCCTCGACCTCTGCGCGCAGGATGAGCCATTCGGCCGCGGAGTGCGTGCCGAGCTTCTCTTCGGTCATCGCGCGCGTCTGCCACCAGCGCAAATCGCCCGGCTCGATCTGGTCGTGCTTCTCGGCCTCAAGCTCACGAATCAGATCGAGGTTGTCGCGCTCGGTCGCGTTGAGCATCGCGTTGCTGAAGTTGGGGTTGGGCTTGTACCACTCCTGCTCCTTCAAATAGCTCTGGATGTCGCGGTCTTTGAAGATGCGGCCGTGGCGCCCGAAGACCACGCCGCGCAGCCTGCTCAAGTCCCACAACTCCAAATCCTTCAACTGCTCGCGGCCGACCTTCTGTTTCGCGTAGTCGAAGGCTTCAAGCTTCTTGAAAGCGTCGTCCTGCGCCGCGGCGAAGCCCGCCGAGAGCAGGACGAGCGCCAGCACGGCCGCCATCCGTCTGAGTCTGTCGGAAATTTTCTGCATAAGGGGGAACGCTCCTTCTTTAGTGCGTCCTGAGCTGAACGTCTACCTTTGAACGTTGACTGAAGGGTTACTTGCTCTTGCTTGGTGAAACAACCTTTTCAGGGGCGACGAAGCGCGCGACGCCGTCGGCGATTGCATCGGCCATGCGCCGCTGCCCCTCCTCGGTCTTGATGAAATCGGCGTCGGCCGCGTCGGAGAGCACGACCATCTCGATAGTGACGACCGGCACCTCCGAGAAGATCGACCCCGTGAGCGCGCCGCCCTGCTCGCGCCCGACCTTCGTCTGGTAGTCTGTGCGCACGCCGTTGTCGTTGAGCGCGCCCTGCAAGCCCTCGACCAGTCCGGCGTGGACGGCCTCGGCCGCGCGACGGCTCTCCTCTATAACGTCGGGGCCGGGGCCGACGCTTCCGTCTTTGGCTGTGCCCTGCCGGTCGGGGTAGTAGACGGCAAAGCCGCGCTCGGCGCTCGCGTCGCAGTGGAGACGAATCATCAAGGCGGCGCGCGCGCGGTTGGCGACGAGCGCGCGCTCCTTGTTCTTGACCAGCTCCGCCTCCGCAGACTTCGTCAGAACGACCGCGTAGCCGCGCGCCTCCAAAGCCTCGCGCAGCTTCGAGGCGACCGCCCAATCGACGTGCGTCTCGCTCGTCCCGTTCTGGACGTTCTGGCCGCTGGCGACCTCGGACGGGTGGCCGGGGTCGATGCAGACGACCGTGCGGCCCGACTCGGGACTGCCCGTCTTGGCTGCGTCAACCGGCTGCGCGACCTTGGACGCGGGCCGCGGCGGCGCCGCTGTCTTTTTGCTGTTCCCACGCCTGACCTGCGCCGCGGCGGCGCCGAGAACAAGTGCGAGCAGGAGGGCGAGCGGGGCGAGGAGTCTCATCTGAATTCGAGCCAACGGCACTGTTCACGGACGGGATTTGATGATAAAAAAGCGTTCGAGTTAAAACGTCCCAAGTTACCGCGCCGTTACGGCCGCCTTTGGCGCCCGGGCATTATTCGACTCGGCCGGACACGTTGTCAAACCACACCTCCACAGGGCGCCACGCGCGCGCCGCTCTCGACCGTCCATGACCGCGAGAACCCTCGACCGACTCTCCATCCGACGCCGCCCACGAGGTCTGCCGCTGATGCGGCAGTGGTGGGGCAAGCTTCTCTTCATGCACTGGCCGGTGCCGGTCAGCGCGCTGCGCCCGCTCGTCCCGCCGCAGCTCTCCATCGACACGTTCGAGGGGCAGGCGTGGGTCGGCCTGGTGCCGTTTCGCATGTGGGGCGTGCGCGCGTCGTTCGCGCCGCCCGTGCCGGGCCTGAGCGCCTTCAACGAGCTGAACGTGCGCACCTACGTCCATCACCGGGGCGTACCCGGCGTCTGGTTCCACTCGCTCGACATCGACAGCGCCGTCGCGACGTGGGGCGCGCGCCGCTTCTTCCACCTCCCCTACCATCAGGCCGAGATGAGCCTGCGCCAGCAGGGAGACTCAATCGACTACGCCTCGACGCGCACGCAGAAGGACGCGCCGCCCGCCTCGTTTCGGGGAAGTTGGACAATCGGCGAGACGCTGCCAACGTCTGAGCCCGACTCGCTCGAATTCTTTCTCACGGAACGTTACTGCCTCTACACAGTTGACGACGAGCAGCTCTACCGCTGCCGCATCCACCACGAGCCGTGGCCTCTGCGCGCGGCCGAGGTCGGCGCCTGCGACTCGACGATGCTCGAAGCGCTCGGCATCAACACGCCCCTGCTCGCGCCGCTCCTGCATTACGCCGAAGAGCTGAAGGTGGATATCTGGCCGCTCCTGCGCGTCGAGCAGGACACACGCGACCACGTCTTCGAGCCCGCCGGTGCGTCGGAATCTCTCGGATAGATAGGAAGTAGGAAGTAGGAACGATGAACGATGAACTGTAAGACAAGCCGTCTTCAGTTCATCGTTCATCGTTCCTACTTCATCCTTCATTTCAGCGGGTCGCGTGTGCGCGGGGGCGGGCTCTTCAACTCTTCGGGGTCGAGGACGGTGCGGAGCCTTCCGTCGATTAGGTAGAGGCGCTGCGTCTCTTCGAGGTTGAAGGGGCGCGCGCCGCGGCGGCCGAAGACGGCGAGCTGGTTGCCGCTCTCGTCGGCGGCGCGGTCGCGGTCGAGCCCTTTGGAGACGGCGAGCGCCGGCCCCTTCGTGCGGAAGGTCGAGATGAGACGCGGCTCGGGCGCGGGGCTGAAGCCGCCGTAGGTCGGCATCGTCTCGGGCGAGGTCAGTTGAAGTATGCGCAGGCCGTTCTTGCCGTCGGCGACGTAGGCGAAGAGGCTCGCGTTCGTCATCGCGACCTTTACCTGATGCGTGTCGTTCAGCTCGCCGCCCGCGTTGAACTTCATGTAGAGGCGGGGCGCTTCGGGGCGCGTCACGTCAACGATGGCGACGCCCTCCGAGCCGTTCGCGACGTAGGCGTAGGTGCGCGCGACGTACACGTCCCGCGCGTGCGCGAGCGAGACGGTCGCGCCTGTCACCACCTCGCCGCGCGGGAGCGATTTGCAGGGCGCGGAGACGGGGCCTCTGCACGGGCCGGGCGGGAGGAGCGTGAGGTCGATGACCTTGAGCCCTTCGTCGTCCGCGACGAAGCCATAGCGGAACTGCACCGCGATGGCGTGCGGTTGCCGGAGCACAGGCGCGCCGATGGCCTTGACGACGCGCGGCTCTAGGGGGTTGTCGATGTCGATGATGACGAGGCCGCTCGCGGTCGTCACGTAGGCGAACGTGCCCGCGATGGTGATGCTGTTGGCGTCCGTGAGCACGCCGCCGGGGTTGAAGTGGTCTTCCTGCCTTCCGTCAACGGTGAGCGTCGCGCGCTTCAAATAGTTGTTGAGCGGGTCGCCGTCGAGCAGCGTCGCGGCATTGACGAGTATCAAGCCCTCCTCGCGGTCAACGACGTAGAGGTACGCGTACAGAGGATGTATCGGCTGCTCCTCGTTGACGAGCGGCGCCGCCCTTCCTTCTCGCTCCTTCAAAGGAAGCGCCTGCCACGCGTCCCACAAACCCTTCGCCTCCGCCGGTGAGACCGTGCGGCCGTCGGCGGTCACGCGCCAGCGCGCGGGGTCAACACCGAGGGTCGTCGGCGAGGCGACGGCCGTGGCGTACTTCGTATCGACCCAGAACTTCTGCCCGAAGCGCGAGACGGGCGCAGTCGTGATGCGCTCGGAAAAACCCTTGTGGTCGATCTCCGCCACGTCGTAGACGCGCAGTCCGCCCGGGCCGGCGGCGACGTAAGCGTACTCGCCGCGCAACTGCACGCCGAGCACTTCGGGGTTGCCCTTGTGCTCGTAGACGGTCTTCAGTTCTCTTCCCCCCGCGACGAAGCTACGGAAGTCGTCGGGGTAGGCGACCTCGTGCAGAGTGCTGCCCAGGACGGCCTGCGGCTCGTCGCGCTCGGTGACGGGGACGACTTCGAGCGCGTCTTCGGCGGCAACGTAGACGTAGCGCCCCATGAAGTTGACGAAGTTCGTCCCCTGCATCAACAGTTGCGCCATCCACGCATTGTTGTCGCCGCGCTTTGAGACGTGGCAGTCCGCGCAGGTCTTCGTCTCGGTCGTGCGGACGGTGTGCGGGACGTGCGTGGCGAAGGACTGGCCGTTGAAGCCTTCGGCCGAGATGGTCTGCTGCTGCGAGTATATCCACTCGCGATTCTGATTCTGCGAGCTGACGAGCACGGCCGAGCGCGACGCGGCGGGCGCGACGCGTTGCCCGGTGACGGTGCCGTCGCGGCCGAGCATGAACACGTCGTCGCGCAGGACTTGGAAGTTGTAGGTCGTGAAGTTGCGCGAAGTCTCGCCCTCGAAGTGTCGGTTGGGCATCTTCGCGTTGGCGCGCATCGAGAGGTGACAGCCGAAGCAGCTCGTCATCCACGAAGAGTGGCAGGTGTAGCAACTCATCTGGGAGTTCTTATGCGCGAGCTTGCTTTCGTCCGCGGGCAGGTCGCCCCAGACCTCCTGCTGGTTCTCGTCGATGCGGACGGTCTTCGCATAGGCCGAGCGCCAGTTGTAGTCGGCCTCGTGCCCCTTCGTCTGCGTCACGGTGTAGGCCGTCTGCTTGACGCGCCACCAGCGCCCCTGCTCGACCGTGGAGTTCTGCACGATGTCGCCCGCGTGGAGGCGGACGGGTTTCCCCGTTGAGTCGGGGCGGTCGCGGTCGCTTGCGATGCGCTCGAAGACAGGAATAGGGACTTGCCGTCCGCCGCTCGTGCGCGTGAAGGGGGTCTTCAAGTCGCGGAGAAGATTGCGACCCTGACCGCGTTGATAGACTCCGTCCTTGACGCTCTGCCCGTCGGCGGGCTCGACGAGGTTGAAGCCGGCGGCGGGGCCGGAGGCTGTGAGCTTCGCGGGCTCTTTGATGGTGCCGTGACAGTCGATGCAGTCGATCTCAATCGCCGCGCGCGGCTCGTTGTAGAGGACGCCGTTGCCGTGCGCGTCCTGCCGGAAGTGGCAGTCAACGCAGTGCATCCCCTTCTCAAGATGAATGTCTTTTAGATGGACGGGCACGCCCGCGGGCGGGGGCACGGTCTTGTCGCTCGCGTCGTCGCGATACTCGACCGACTGTTTGAGTTTCGCGGGCGTGACATCGTTCACTCGTTCGCCGTTCGCGTCGAGCATGTGCCCTTCGCGGTCGCGCTTGAAGACGGCGCGGTACATCCAGCCGTGGCCGTGGAAGTCTGCGAACTGCGTGCGCGCCATGCGCGAGTTGACTTCGTCGGTGCCGGTCTTCTGTAGAAACTCGGGGTCAGACCAGTTGCCGCGCACGGAGGAGCCTTCGGGGTTGCGGTCTAACTTCTTGTACTCGTCCTCCGCAGAGAGGTTGGGTCGCTTTGCAGGGTACATGCCCGCGGCGCGCGCGTCCGTCTCGTTGTCCCACCAGAGCAGGCCGAGGTAGGTGGCGACCATGTTGTTGCCCGGGTGCATGTGGCAGGTCATGCACTGCGAGGTCGGGATGCGGTTGGTGAACTGATGTTTGACGGGGTGGCCCGGCTCGTCCTTCTTATCTTTCAACTGCGCGTCTTCGGACGCGGTCGTGCCGCGGTTGCCGTAGCGCGCCCAGTCCGGCCCGGAATGGACGGGGCTGCGGTCGTTGGCATAGACGACGTGGCAGGCCGTGCAGCCCGAGGAGCGATAATCTCCGGGATGGTCGTTCGTGCCGAGGAAGTTGAGCGTCGGGTCGAGGAGCCGCGTCTTCTGAAGTCCCAAGTAGACCGGGTCTGTGCGGTTGAGCGTGCCGAGCCCGCGCGCGCTCAAGCCCTTGTCGGGCTTGCCGGGATCGTTCTCGCGCTCGGGCAGCCCGACTTCGGAGCGGCCACGGCCGCCGCGCTCGAAGACGCGGAGGATGTTACCGGGCTGCGAAATCTCCCAGCGCGGCAGAGGGTCGAGGTAAGAGAGCGCGCCCATCCAAGTGCGCGTCGCGGGCGAGGGGGCGGGAAGTTGCAGCATGCGCTCGGGTGCGCCCGCCTCCGGGCTGTAGCTCTCGCCGAAGTGCGTGTCTTTGAGTGGGAAGCCGCCGTTGTTGTAGAGGGCGGCGCCCCAGAGCATCGCGCCGTGGCGCATCATGCTGTTGCGCGCGGCGGCGACTTCGGATGTGTGGCAGCCCGTCGAGGCGCAGGTCAGCTCTGCGACGCGGAAGTCGCCCGGGTTGACGAAGCGCACGAACTCGCGGCTCTCGGCGGCGAGCAGGGCATTGGTGCGTTCGGGGTTAGCGCTCGAATATTTACCGTCGCGCCCCGTCCAGCGCTCGGGGTAGCGCGGCGCGACGTGCGCGGCGCGCATCACCTTGTCGAACTCGGCGTCGCCGCGTCTTCCACGCGCGGCTTCGTTCACGCGCGGGAAAGGGTTGCCGCCGTGGCAGGCGGTGCAGGTCAAACTCATCCGATCCTTGCCGTCGTCGGTGAGCTTGCCGTCGCGCGTGTTGTGCATCGGCTCGCTGCCGGTGTGACAACTGAGGCAGCCCTCGACCTTCGGCGCTTCGGCCTGCGGGGGCGACGGCGCGGGAGCCGGGCTCTTCTGCGCGGGAGTCTGCTTGACGACGCGAGCGGAGGAGCGGACACCGCCCGACGCGATGAGCCCGACCGCGACGAGTGTCGCGAGCAGGAGAACGACTTTGAATCTCTCTATCGGGCTGAGCTGACGCATGTCAGAAGTTGAACCGGAGCGAGCCGAAGAGCGCGTAGAGCGGCTTCGACGGGTTGATGACCGTGTCGTCGGGCGTGCAGAAGCTCGCGACGTTGGGCGGGCAGTTGCGCGTCTGGTCGGTGTAGATGTCGCGGAAGCCGCGCCCCGGCTTGAGCATCGACGCGCCGAAGTTGAGCGTGACGTTGTTGATGAGCCGCGGGCGGTATGCGACGCCGACGCTCAGGTCTTCGCCGATGTCGTGGCGAATGTGGTTTTGAAAAAGTAGATATTCGAGCGGCTCGGTGCGATGGAAGCGCAGGTGGTTGAAGTTGAAGATGGCCTTGATGCGCTGCGTCAGCTCGATGTCGTAGCCGAGGTTGCCGATGACGATGCCCGGGTTGACGTAGTTCGCCTGTCCCTGCGACTTGCTGCTGCGCAAAGAGGGCAGAAGGCTCAAGGGCTGCACCAGCCCGACGCCCGTGCCCACGAGCGGGATGCCGACGCGGTTCCAGAAAGAGAACTGCCCGCCGACGAAGTTCGGGTCGTCGAGAATCGCGTCGAAGCCGGTCGCTTTATCGTCGGTCGGATTCTTGTCGCCCGAGGCGAAGAAAAAGGAGGCGCGGAAGCGCTGGAAGTCCTTATCTAATGACGCCTCGGCCGCGGCCATGTGCGCCTTAACGCGCGTCTTCCGTCCCGCGATGGGATTGTGCGAGTCGGTGCCGAGCGCGAAGTAGTAGGAGTTCGTCAGATTGATGCGCCCGACGTGGCCGTCGCCCGAGAGCCCGAAGTAGCCGACCTTCAGCGAATGCGGTCGCGCGTCGCCGACAACGGCGGGACGGACTTTAAAACCGTTGCGGTCGTACTCGGTGCCCGCGCGGTCGTCGTTGAAGTGGAAGCTGGCCTGCGCCGTGTAGCCCTTGGCGAGAAAGTCCTGCTTGAAGAGGTTGGCGACGTAGACGTTCTGCCGCCGCCGGTCGAAGCGGTTGAGGCCGCTGTTGGTGTCCTTCTCCAACTGCGCGAAGTAGGCGAGGTTGAACTGGTATTGATTATTTTTGAAGGCGCCGAAGACGCGCGCGCCGAGGTTGTTGTCGGTGAAGATGAAGCCGCGGAAGTCCGAGACGAAGGGCTGGATGCCGACGCGCACGGAGACGGCGTCGTAGTTGGCGTTCACGTCTTCGAGCTTGACCTCGGCGAAGGCTTCTTCAAAGGAGAAGTGCCAGTCGGTGCGGGTGGTGCCGCGTCGTGGGTCGATGTTCAAGACGCCCTGCTCGCGCGCGCGGACGTAGTTGGGGACGCTGAAGGTCGGCGAGAGTTTTATCGCCCACTGGCGCGGCTTGAAGGTCGTGTCGCCGCTGAACATCTCTAAAGAGAGCTGAAAGAGTTGGTTGAAAGCGAGCACCTCGGGCTTACCGAAGGCTTCGGCGCTGCCCGGTCGCGCGCTGCTCGGGTTCGAGGGAATGGGCGTGCGCTGCTGCTGAACGGCCGTGAAGCTCGTCGCCGAAAGAATCATGAAGACGTGCTGGCCGAAGATGGGATAGTCGCCCTTGAGGATGCTTTGATCGTAAGGGTTGAGCGCGCTCCCACGTCGAAAGAGGATGTCGCGGCCGCGCGAGACGCCGCCGTAGCGCTCATACTCGGGGAAGCCTATGCGCCAGCGGTCGCGCACGGGCACGCGGTCTGGACTCGTCGCCGCTTCGGTCTTGACACTCGACGAGCCCGCGTAGCCGTTCGGGTCACCCTCGTCGCCCTTGCCCGCGGGCGGGGTGGTCGGCGCGGGCGTCCCCTCCTTCGGCGCGAGGACGATGTCGAGCGGCGTGTCGCGACCGGGCTCGACGCCGACGTTCTCGACCGCTTCGCCGCGCGCGATGGTGAAGGGGCCGTACTTGACCTTGCTGTCGAAGCTCGCCTTGAACGGCGCTTCCAGACGGACGCGGTAGGCGCCCGCGGGAAGACTGAGCGTGTAAGTCCCGTTCCCCTTTGTGCGTGCGCGATAGGCGCGCGAGCTGATTTGATTGACGGCGACGACGACGGCGCCCTCGACGCCTTTGGGTGAAGTGCCGGGTGAGTCGAGCACGCGCCCCGTCAAACGCCCGCGCTCCTGCGCGAAGGCCACGGGCGCGCACAGGAGGACTGCGGCGCACGCGGTCAACAGCATCCGGGGGATTAAACGAGTCATGCTTGCGTCTGAGCCAAAAGAAGCGAAGGCGCTTTCTTTTAGCACGGCAGCGTCCGGCCGACAACACAATTTATCTTTCGCGCCGCGCGACGTGCGCGAGCGAGGAAAAGTATCTTGACTCAAAGCCGCGAGGTGATACATTGTCGGCCACGCGACGTGCGAGTTGGCTCGCGCCTTTTAACTTCGGAAGGGACAACGGCCGGCACCTTCTCCGAACGATGAAAGTTTCCACTCCTTCAAAAGCTTCTACTCCGTCGAGCGCGAAACGCACGCTGCTGTTTGCGTCCGTCGTTCTCGTCTGCCTCGCGGCGCTCTCGGCGCCCGCGCGGCGCAGCGCAGCGCAGTCCGCAAGTCCCGTGCTCGTCAGCCAGGCGGGCTCGACGCGCGCCGTCGCGCTCGAAGCGTTGACGCGCGTGCCCGAGCCCTTCGCGCCGACCGCGCCCGTGCGCTTTGGCGCCGACGACCGCACACGCCTGATGCTCTTCGCCATGAACCTGCACCTCGCGCCGGGTGAAGACGCCTCCAACGTCACGGCCGACGCAGAGGACGCCGCGCATCACACCTCCGCGCTCGCGGTCGAGCACGTCGGCCCCGTGCCCGGTCAGGAGTGGATGAGCTCAATCGTCGTTCGTCTTAACGACCAGCTCGCGGCGGACGCGGGCGACGTGCTCGTGCGCATCACGTACAAGGGCGCGCCGAGCAACCGCGTGCGCGTCGGGCTCGGACACGTCGGCGGCGGCCCGCC
>JBJMGQ010000512.1:0-3818 GCA_045807845.1 Pyrinomonadaceae bacterium
CAACGCGCCTCATGCTTCGCAGGATGTCTTCGTCGTCCCGCTGACGAGTAAGGTCTCCTCACTACTGTCGGGCGAGTTTGTTTTGGCCGACTGGAACAAAGCCGGATTGAACGTCGCCTCCGCGGTGAAACGCGGTCTCTACACACTACACCAATCTCTCGTCGTTAAGTCCGTCGGGCGGTTGTCGGCCGCCGACGCCAATGCGCTGGAGCATTCATTGCGCGGGTGGTTGGGAGTCCCCTGAAAGCTCTTCTTTGTTAGCCGACGGCGCGGCCGTACTGGACGGGCCAAGTGGCTTCAACTCCTAGCTGCTTCGCGGCGTGGAGCGGCCAGTAGGGGTCGCGTAGCTCTGCGCGCGCGAGGAAGACTGCGTCGGCCTGCCCCTTGTCTACAATCTCTTCGGCCTGCTCCGGCTCTGTGATGAGGCCGACCGCGCCGGTGGCGACGCCCGCCTCTCTGCGTATACGCTCCGCGAAACCAACCTGATAGCCCGGTGCGACGGGGATGCGCGCGCCGGGGACGAGGCCGCCGCTCGAACAGTCGATGAGGTCAACGCCGCGCTCCTTCAACCAGCGCGAGAACATTACAGACTGTTCGATGTCCCAGCCGCCTTCGACCCAGTCGGTCGCGGAGATGCGTGCGAAGAGTGGCAGCTCAACGGGCCACACCTCGCGCACGGCCTCGGCGACCTGTAGGGGGAAGCGCGCGCGATTCTCAAGGCTCCCGCCGAACTCGTCCTCGCGGCGGTTCGAGAGCGGCGAGAGAAACTCGTGGAGGAGATAGCCGTGCGCCATGTGCAGCTCGACGACCTCGAAGCCCGCCTCCGAAGCGCGGCGCGCGGCGTCGGCGAACTGTAGGACGACCGTCTCGATGTCTTCGCCGGTCATCTCCTTCGGCGCGGGCCAGTCGCCGAAGGGCACGGGGCTCGGCGCGAGCGTCTGCCAGCCGCCCTGCTCCTCACTCAAGTGCTTACCGCCGCGCCAAGGCACGTCGGTCGAAGCCTTGCGCCCCGCGTGCGCGAGCTGAATCCCAGCGCGCGCGCCCTGCGATTTGATGAAGGACGCGATGGGCGCGAACGCCCGCGTGTGCTCTTCAGACCAGAGGCCGGTGTCGCCGGGAGAGATGCGCCCCTCGGGCGAGACGCCGGTCGCCTCGACGCAGACGAGCGCGGCGCCTCCGACCGCGCGGCTCCCGAGATGAACCATGTGCCAGTCGTTCGGCAAGCCGTCGCGGCTCGAATACTGGCACATCGGCGACACGAAGACGCGGTTGCGGAACTCAAGCCCGCGGAGACTGAAAGAGGAGAAGAGACTGCTCATCATTGAAGACCCCCTGCTAGTTTGAACGGCGTGACGCCATTCTACGCTCGCGCACGCGCTCAACGAAACAGGCCGAACCAGCCGTAGGCGCTCAACACTTCTCCGGCGAGGAAGGAGAGGAGGTTGGCCGCGATGATGACTGCGAAGTCGCGCCACGTCGCGCCTCCACTCTCCTTCCTCCCGAAGGCGAGATAGAAGAGCGCGCACTCGGCAACCGGCGCGAACGTCTCTGCGACGGCGAGGTAGAGTGCGCGCGAGGTGTCTGCGAAGAGGGGCGGGAGGACGAGCACGACGACCGGATAGGTGCAGGCCGTCAGCCACAGCCCCGCGAAGAGCCTGCGCTTCAGCGCGTGACGCTTGGAGAGAAAGAGGACGAGGACGGGCGTCTCGACGGCGACCGTGAAGAGGTAGCCGAGCGGGAGAAAGCGCCAGAGGTCTTCGGTGCCCATGACTTAAAGTCGGCAGAAGGCAGATGGCAGTAGGCAGCCGCTCCGCGTTAAGAGAGTTGAAAGATTAATCTCGAATCTCCGTTGATAAGGTTTTCAACTGCCGACTGCCATCTGCCTTCTGCCTACCATCTTTCAGAGCGTCCGCAGGAGAAAGGGCACTTCGGCCAGCACGTGCGCCATCGCGACGGTGAAGTACACGTCGCGCGTCGTCGCGTAGTCGGCAGCGAAGCAGAGCCACAGCAGCAAGACCGCCGCGCCGCCCGCCACGAGCAGAGTGCGAATCAGACGCGGCCACCCGCGTCTGTGTCTGACGAGCGGCACCGAAGCCGCGCGCCAAGGCGCGAGCCCCACCCCCGCCGCCAGAGGAATGCCGACGAGCCAGACGCCGTAGTGGAGCGTCTCAAGAAAGACGTGCGTCGAGACGAGCAGGTGCGTCGAGACGTTGGGGATGATGCCTGCGCCCGCGTGCCTCACGATGCGCAGTGCGACCTCTCCATCTTCAACGAGCGGCGCCGTGTCCGCGAGCCTCCACCAGAGGACGGCCAGCGCGACGGGCAGCAGCGCGAGGCACAGGCGATAGGCGCGGCTCCAACCGCGTCGCGTCAGACGTAGCTGTCTGTCGAGGAACCAGAGCGCGACGAGCGGGTGCACGTAGACGAGCGCGAGCGCGAACCCCTGCGGCGCGAGCCAGCTCAGACCCACCAGCGCACAGCCCATCGGCAGCGCCCAGACCCAACCGCCTCTGCGCGAACTCATCCGCCCACGCACCGCGACGAGCCCCACGACCCACAACACCGCCGCGCTGTTCCAAAGCGCCGTCGCCGCGTACCAACCCTCCGCTCCCCACACGCCCGAGTCGGCCCCGAGCGCGAGCGCCGCGTAAGCGCCGGTTAAGCCGACGACGCCCGTGGCCGCCAGCGCGAAGAAGCCGCGCGAGCGACCCAGACGCGCGGGTAGTCGCGTGATGAAGAAGCGCAGCTCCGCCCAGTTGTGCGGCCCTGCGAAGACGAAGACCGTCGCGACCGAAAGCCACAGAGGCGCCAGCCCCGCCAACGCCGCCGCCGCGAGCAGCACGCACACGCACGTCAAGCCGAACGCCAAAGGCGAGGCGGCCGAAGCTCTCGCCCCACCTTCAGTGTTCGCCGCGCCTCGACTCGCGCCGAGCGCACCGATGTCTGCGGCGCTCTGCACCTCTTATTCCTGCTCGTCGCCCCGGCCCTCCACGCGCGCGGGGACGAGCAGCTTGATCTCAGTCCCCTCCTCGACGACCTCGACGCGAATCGAGCCCGAGAGCGGCACGCCCGAGACGGCCTTGACGAGCGTGCCCGGGTCTTGCGGACGAAGCCTCGGCGGCGGCGCGGCGTTGGCGTAAGTGACGACCGCGGCGGCGCCGGCCGCGCACACGCAGAGCACGACGGCCGCCGTCGCGCGCCCGACGCGCAAGCCCCGCCGCGAGCGCGCGAGCAGCAACCCCGTCAACACGACCGCGAGCGAGATGAAGATGCCGCCGACGACTGTGCCCGCGGACTTGAAGCTCGCAGACTGCGCGTCGCCCGCATCGACGCCGGCCGCCACGTGCAACTCCTTGAGCCGCGCGCGCGGGATTTGCAGGCGCGCCTCGCGCAGGCCCTCGACGCGCTCGATGGTCATGTGCGCGAAGGGCAGGTCTCTTCTGATCTCGCTGTTGTCGGCGGTCGGCTTCTTCGGCAGCGCGATGTCTGCGAACGCGGGCGCGGCGGCCGTTAGCAGCAGCGCGAGCGCCGCAAGCTGTTTGAATAGACTCATCGTGTGAACTCCCTTTCTCAAACGGAGAACTTCATCAGGTCGAACTCTGAACGAGGTGTTTGGAACGATGAAGTAGGAACGCTGAAGGATGAACTGTAAGACAGATGTTTTTAGTTCATCGTTCAGCGTTCATACTTCATCCTTCCCTTCGGTGATGGAGTGGCCGGGCGGGGGCTGGCGCAGGCGGCGCAGGCGCGCGGAGACTTGGCTGCGCAGGCGCGAGGTGATCTGGCTGCTGAGCCTCTCGTCGCCCGTGCGGGCCGGC
>JBJMGQ010000513.1:0-4802 GCA_045807845.1 Pyrinomonadaceae bacterium
CGATGTCTGCGAACGCGGGCGCGGCGGCCGTTAGCAGCAGCGCGAGCGCCGCAAGCTGTTTGAATAGACTCATCGTGTGAACTCCCTTTCTCAAACGGAGAACTTCATCAGGTCGAACTCTGAACAAGGTGTTTGGAACGATGAAGTATGAACGATGAACGCTGAACTGTAAGACAGAAGTTTTTAGTTCATCGTTCAGCGTTCATACTTCATCGTTCCCTTCGGTGATGGAGTGGCCGGGCGGGGGCTGGCGCAGGCGGCGCAGGCGCGCGGAGACTTGGCTGCGCAGGCGCGAGGTGATCTGGCTGCTGAGCCTCTCGTCGCCCGTGCGGGCCGGCGGCGCGTCGGAGTCGAAGATGGAGTCGAACCACGACTGCTCCTCCTGCGTGGTCGCGGGCTCGGGCGGGGTCGGCTCTTCGACCACGTCGGGCTCGGCCAGAGCTTCGGGCTCGGCGGGCGCAAGCTCCTCTTCGGCGCGGGCGCGTTCGAGCACGCCGCGCAGCTCCGTCTCGTAGAAACTCTTCAAGCCCTCTAGCTCGTCCGCGAGGTTGAGCGCGACCAGCACCGCGACCTTCGCCACGTCGTGGACGGCGAGGCTGTCGGCCACGGCGCGCATGCGCTCGTCCACGAGCCGCGCGACACGCTGGACGTGTGTGCCGTCGCCGCTCGCCGAACGCAGGCTGTAGGTCTGGTTGAAGATGTTGACCCTGACCGACCCGGCGTTTGTGCTCAAATCCCTTGCGCTCCTTCTCTGACGTTCGCCGCATTATAAAGCAAGCGGCGGCGAAGCGCGCGCCCGTTCTGTGGGTCGGCCGCAGACTTTCACAACTTCCTGACGAAGCAACGCCCGGGGAGCTGCCTCACCAGCTCGCGCATCTCAAGCGCGAGGAGCACGCCCGACAACTCCTGCACGGGCAGGCCGCTCCGTTCGGCGAGCGCGTCGATGTGCGCGGGCGCGTCCGTTGGGATGAGCTTGAGCAACGCGCTCTCTGTCTCCGGCAGCCCGGCGGGCTCCGTAGCTCGCGCGTGTGTGGGCTCGCCCTTCTGCTTTACCTCGGGCGGGAGAATCGCGGCGGCGATGTCGGGCGGAAACTCCTCGACTACGTCCTGCCATTGCTGAATCAACTTCGCACCCGCGCCCTTGATGAGAAAGTTCGTGCCGAAGGAGTTGCGACTCGTGATGTTGCCCGGGACGGCGAAGACCTCGCGCCCCTGCTCCAACGCAAGCCGCGCGGTGATGAGCGAGCCCGAGTTCTCAGAAGCCTCAACCACGATCACTCCCAAGCTCAACCCGCTGATGATGCGATTGCGGTAAGGAAAGTTCTCCGCCACGGGCGGCGTGCCAAGTGGGAACTGCGTGACGAGCGCGCCGCCCTTCTCAAGAATCTCTTCGGCCAAGCGTCGATGGTCGCGCGGGTAGACCTCGTCTATCCCAGTCCCGAGCACGGCCGCCGTGCGCCCGCCGGCTTCGAGCGCGCCGCGATGCGCCGCCGCGTCCACGCCGCGCGCGAGCCCCGAGACGATGGTCACGCCGCGCGCGGCAAGCTCGCGCGCGAGCGACACGGCCACGTTCTGCCCGTACGTCGAGCAGCGCCGCGACCCGACCACGCCGACGCACGGCGCCTCAAGACACGCGCGCCACGCGCCGCGCACGTAGAGCGTGATGGGCGGGTCTGGAATCTCGCGCAGCAACGCCGGATAAGCGCCGTCGTCTAAGGCCAACACGTCCGCGCCCGCAAGCGCGCGCACGCGCTCAAGCTCGACGGCCGCCTCCTCCATCCGGTCGCGCAGCGCGATGGACTCGACCGCCTCCGGCCTCAGACGCAGACGCTCCAACTCAGACCGCAGCGCCCCGAAGACACCTTCGGCCGACCCGAACCTCTCCAAGAGACGCGCGGCTGCACGCGGCCCCACACCCGGCGTCATGTTCAGCGCAATCCACTCTCGCATAATGTTGAAGACGGAAGGATGAGGGATGAAGGCGTGCCGGCAAAGGTGAAGGACTCCACTTCATCCTTCATCCTTCCGTCTTCATCCTTTGTCTTTGGCGGAGGCGTGTGGGAATCGAACCCACCCGCGCCTGCTCTCACAGTCGCGCTTACGGTTTTGAAGACCGCGCCGCTCACCAGAACGGATGCGCCTCCTTGTGTCTGGCGGGACGCTGCCAAGCTACGCGGGGTACGCGCCGCGTGTCAAGCCATGCTTCCACGTACCCGCGCGCGTTTGACTTGAACGCCGCCGCGCGGCGAAAGTAGCCAACGCTTTCACACTCCCCGTCATCTTCCACGGCGGAGGCTCGCTATGAAAAAATTGCTTCTCACACTTCTCTTCCTCTCCGTCGCGCACGCCGCCGTCGCCGCGCAAGTAGCTCCGAAGAAGGTTGACGCCGCGGCCGAGCTGCGGCGGAAGACTTTCGAGAAGGCTTGGGAGATCGTGCGCGATAAGTTCTACGACCCGAGCTTCAACGGCGTCGATTGGAACAGGACGCGCGAGCGTTACGCGCCGCTCGTCGCCGCCGCGCAGACCGACGCGGAGCTGTATGAGCTGCTCAAACGGATGCTCTCCGAGCTGAAGGTCTCGCACATGGGCGTCGTCACGCCCGATGCGCTCAAGCAGTTGACCGCGCCGCCCGTAACGACGGGGCTCGGGATAAGAATGGTCGAGGGGCAGATAGTCGTCATGCGCGTCCTCAAAGGCTCGTCGGCCGAGCGCGAGGGCGTCCGCCCCGGCTTCGTCGTCGAGCAGGTCGGCGGCGCGGCCGTCAAGGATTTGGACGAAGCGCTCGCGAAACTGCACGGCGCGCCGAACACGAAAGTCGTCGTCAAATTCCTGAACGAGCGCGACGAGCTGCGAGAGTTGACTCTGGAACGGATGCCGCTCGGTCGCGGCGAGGTCGAGCGCTCGAAGCTCGCGGGCGACGCATCGCTCTACGCGCTCTTCGAGGCGCGGCGGCTCGAAGGCGGCGCCGGCTACATACGCTTCACCAGTTTCATCCCTGCGCTCGACAAGAAGATTCAGGAGGCCGTCGCCTCGATGCTCGACGCGCCGGGTCTCGTCATCGACCTGCGCGGCAACGGCGGCGGCGACGATTCGGTCGCCATCAACTTAGCCAATCAACTCTTCGACAAGCCGACGCAGCTCATGGTCACGCGCACGCGCAAGGGCGAAGACTTCTACTACAAGGCCAAGCCCGCGAAGCGACCGTACCTCGGCCCCGTCGTCATCCTCGTGGACGGCGCGAGCGGTTCGGCCAGCGAGCAGTTGGCCGCGGGCTTGCAGGAGTCGGGGCGCGCATACATCGTCGGCAACGTGACCGCGGGCGACGACATGGACGCGGAGCTTGAAGAACTGCCGACGGGCGCTTACCTCATCTACGCGTCGGGGCTCCCGCACACGCCGAAGGGCTTGGTGGTCGAGGGGCGCGGCGTAAAGCCCGATCTTGAGGTAAACTTGACGCGCGCCGGGTTGCTGCAAGGAGTTGACGCGCAACTCGACGCGGCGCTCCGCTACATCCGAAATCAGACAACGTCAAAAGGAAGTCACTGAAGATGGCAGAAGCCGAAGCTAAGGCCGCGCCGGAGTCCGGGCGAGTCCTCATTCGTTACGAAGCGGCCGAAGGGCTCGCCGTGCTCACGCTCGACGACCCACCGGCGAACACGTACACGTACGAGATGATGGGGCAGCTCGACGCGGCCATCCTGCGCGCGCGGATGGACGAAGCGGTGCACGTCATCGTCATCACCGGCGCGGGCGAGAAGTTCTTCTGCGCGGGCGCCAACATCTCGATGTTGACGGAGATGACGCCCACCTTCAAGTACTACTTCTGTCTCCACGCCAACGAGACGCTGTCGCGTTTGGAGCAGACGCCGAAGCTCGTCGTCGCGGCCATCAACGGCCACTGCGTCGGCGGCGGATTGGAAGTCGCGCTCGCCGCCGATCTGCGCGTCGCGCGCAAGGGCGCGGGCAAGATGGGACTGCCCGAGGTGAGCTTGGGCGTGCTGCCGGGCACGGGCGGGACGCAGCGACTCGCGCGCGTCGTCGGCAAGTCGCGCGCGATTGAGTTGATGGCGGCCGGTGAGCTGTTCGACTTCGAGCGCGGCGCCGAACTCGGCCTCGTCAATCAACTTTTCGAGGCCGACTCGGCCGCATCGTTCCACGAACAGGTCTTGGCCTACGCGCGCCGCTTCACCGCGCCGGGTCGCGCCGCGCTCGCCGTCGGCCGCATCAAGCGCAGCGTTCAGTCCGGCGCCGAAATCCCCTTCGAGTACGGCCTCGCACTCGAACGCGAACTCCAACAACAACTCTTCCAATCCGAAGACGCACGCGAGGGCCTGAGCGCCTACGTCGAGAAGCGCAAACCAATCTTTAAAGGCAAGTAGTTTTCAGTTTTCAGTTTTCAGCAAGCCGCATGCGGGTTCTGCTCGAAACTGAAAACTGAAAACTGAAAACTGAAAATGTACGAACACATCAAGGTCGAATTCGACGGCGGCATCGTGACGATCACGCTGAACCGGCCGGAGAAGTTGAACGCGTTCGCGGGGCACATGCGGCGCGATCTGGCAGAGGCTTTGGAGCACGCGGGGAGCGACCCGGAGGTGCGCGTCGTCGTCCTGACGGGGGCGGGACGCGCCTTCTCGACGGGCGCGGACGTGGCGCGCATGAGCGAGCTGATGGAGCGCGGGGAGGCCGCAGAGTTCAAACGCCTGCTCGGCGCGGGGGGGCGCGTGCTGTCCGCGATGCGACAGATGCTCAAGGCCGTGGTCGCGGCCGTCAACGGCCCTGCGTACGGCGCGGGCTTCAAC
>JBJMGQ010000514.1:0-7328 GCA_045807845.1 Pyrinomonadaceae bacterium
GAGTCGCCCTCGTCCCAACCTCTTGGGGATGGAGGGCAACGCCGATAATGAACCGCTCGGAGGGGACGGCGGAGGACACGTCGTTCGAAGGTGTGTAGGGGCGAGTGGGGCGTTGATGCCGGCCTCTCTCACACCGGCCGCCGTGTGAGCCACGCCTCCCGCCCCTCCGGGCTCGCCACGAGCCTCCTCTCCGGCGTGAGTCTGACCAGGCCGAGCCCACACAGGGAAGCGATAGCGTCTCTGGCGGCGTCTTCGTCCACCTCCGCCGCGCTCCCGAGCACGCGGTCGATGACCCACCCGGCCAGCCCCACACGGTCTTCACCCACCGACGCCGCCAGCCGTTCCGGCCCGTAGCGCGACGGCAGCTCCGCGATCACCCCCAGCAGCGCCAACGGTATCCCCGCCAGACCGGACGCCCTGGGCGGCGCGTCGGCGGCGGGAGTCGGCGCCGAGAGACTGCTCACGGGGGCCGGCGCGTCCGACAGGGGAAGCCCCGCCTGCGCCTCGTCCGCCCAGGCCCGCGGCCGGTACTCGCCCCTCAGCCCGCGCCTCAACTGATGCTCGTAGAGCAGGAGCGTCGCCGCCGCGTCGAGCGCCGCGTAGGCGAGTTGCCGCGGGTCGAGCGGGCGTGCGCCCCAGTCGCTTAGCCGCTCCCCCTTGTCGAGCGCGAGCCCGAGGTGGCGCTCGGCCTGCGCCTTGAGCGAGCAGCCGCGCTCGCCGCCGCGCCGCGCCGCCAGACACGTGTCGTGGACGGGCGCGACACGCAGGCCGAGGTGGCGGGCGAGCCGCGGCACGTCGAAGGAGGCGTTGTGAACGGCCTTGACCACCCCTTCGGACTCCAAGGCGGAACGCAGCCCGCCCACCTCAAAGCCCGCCAGCGCATCGACGACGGCGACCCGCACGCGCCCCGCGTCGCGGTAGGCGAGCTGGATTAAAGAGACGCGCTCCGCCCTGTGGTTCCACCAAGAGGCGGTCTCGATGTCGAGGGCGAGAGCCGACGAGGTGGGGAGCGCCGCGACGAGAGCGGCGAGGCGGCGAGGGTCGTTAACGTAGGTGACCTGATAGTCGAGATTCATGGCGTGGCGGCGCCGCAAGGTGATGATACCCTGACCGGTATTATACGTCCTGAAGGAAGATTCGTAATGATTATGGTGATTGGTCAGTACAGTGAGATTTCCGCGGTGCAGGTGAGCGAAGAGGCCCGCTAAAGCGGCCCACCACTTCGCTACCGAGCCTCTTGCCGTTGGTCAGATGGGTTATTACGTAGACAATAACTCCGACTCCGACAACTTCATCCAACTGGCCGTGGCGGAATAACTTACTGGGTTGGCAGCCCCTATGAACTCTCTTCAGCCAAGTAGTTGTAGACCTGCTTGACGGCGTTCAGCCTCCGTGACGTTAGTCGCCGCTAGCCTCTGCCCACTGACGAGCGACGGTGGCCGGGGCGCTGCCAACGCGCGCGCGGCTTCCTCTCGTACTTCCGGTCTTCGAGCTTGCTCTCGGTCGGCTCGATGTTCTGGGGCCACATCTCGTAGGTCAGCCTGAGCGGCGCTGCGGCAGACGCGTCACCGCAAACCAGGTGCCTGAATCTCGCCGCAGGGTAGTACTCCACGTAATCGACCACGCCGCCCTGTATCGCATAGGTGATGCCGTCTTCGGCGTTGACGTAGTAATCGCCGCCGACGTGCTCATCCTTCACCTTCCTGAATTTCTTCGGGTCCAGTCTGAGGTCGGCGGGGCGCTGTTTCACTTTCGGCGAGAAGAGGTAGCTGATGACTACGTCTTCCGGCACGTTCCACCCCTGTTGCTTCTCACCCGCGCAGAAGCCGGTCGAATACTCTACGGATAAGTTCCCCGCTTTCAGCTCGTACACGACGCCGTACGAATCTGCGGCGGGGCCTAAGAGTCGCTCGACATCGGCGCGCGTCGATTGGAGGGGCACGATGGCGCGCCACTCCTGCGCGCGGGCCGTGCCGGCCAGCGCCAGCGCCATGCAGGTGTACAGAAAGAAGGTCCGCACAACTTTCATGTCTCTACTCCGGGGCCGGGCAATGGCCCAGCAGCAGCGGGTGCCAGTAGCGGCTGTTTATCCCCTGGTCGTCCGTGGAGGGTAAGGGGTGAGCCTTCTGCTCATCTTTGCTCAGCGAGTTGTAGGTCGCCTTTGCCATGAGGCGGTCATTATACACCCCGCCGTCTCTGGCGTGATGTAGGACTTCGCCCAGAGCTGTGCCGGCGTAATTGGTCAGCGTGTTCTCTATCTTCCTCTGGTCGTCAGGGGCGGTGACGGGTTTAATATTAACCAACCGCTTGCCTCCTCCCGTAAAGTTAGCCGTCCCCTTTTCATTCTGTTCTTTGAGGTGGAATCCCCCCTCTCCCTGGATTCTATTGAAGTTCTTCATCGCATCGGTCGAATACGCCTTATCTCCGGCGATCCTCGCGGCCTCCTCAATCAACTGCCTGATGAAGTTGGCGCAGTCAGACTTGGAGTTATTCACCCTCTTCTCCACTCTCTCCTTCAAATTGTCAGGGAGGTTCACCACGCGATCCTGCGGGGAGTATCCGCCCCAGTACTCGTGGCGGGCGAAGTCACGCATGATCTGTCCCCACGTCATCACGTCCCACCCCTCGCCGCAGCCGCGCGGGGAGTCGATGGGGTTACATGGCATGAGCCCCGACGGGTCGTTGAAATTGACCGGGTCGTTCTCCGTGTACGCGTAGCGGTTGAGCGACTGCGGGTCAGCGAAGTCATAGGAGCCGTGGTATGGGTCAGGCTGGTCGAAGCGCGCGTCCCGGCGGTTGTAGCGGCGGAACATCGCCTCGTCTGTCCCGTTCGGGTCGCGCTCGTAGGTCGTGAACTTCCGCGGCTGGAAGGCCGAGTTCGACCCGTTCGCCTCGGCGCCGAACGGGTCGAACTCGACCGTGCTCACTCCGCCCCCGTTGCTGTTCGTCACCCGCTTGCCCTTCGTGACCGGATCCTCGTGGATGAAGTAGATGCCTCCGCCCTGCTGCGGAGTCCCGGCCTGCTGCATGGCTAGCAGGCCCATACTGCTGTAGACGTACCCGCGCGCGAACTGCCACGCGCTGTTGACATAGTTAATCTCGGCGACGACCTGCCCGCCGAGCACACTGCTCCGCAAGTAGCGCGCGGAGTTCATCCCGCTGGCGTCGCGCCGCACCCGTCGCCCCTCGCCGTCGTAGCCCTGCTCGATGTTTAGCACGGACGCCGTGACCTGATTCCCCTGCACGTCGTAGGTGAAGTTCTGGACGCCGTCGGAGGTCAAGTTGCCGGCGTTGTCGTACACGAAGGGGGCGGCGCGCCGGTTGTTGACGACTCCGTTGCTGCCGGTCGCGTAGCTGTAGTAGAGATCGGCCGAGGTCGGCGGCGTCTGGAGGTTGGGCGGCGCGCCGTTCAGCACGTCGCCGCCCCACCCGTAGCGGTGCGTCATGTTCCCCCACGCGTCGTAGTCGTAGCCCTGCGAGTAGTGGCCGTCCCACACCCCCCACTGTCCCGAAAAGGCGTGTGCGCGCGCCTCCGCCCCCGCGTGCGAGACGGCGAGCCGCCCGAGGTGGTCGTACTCGTAGGAGCGGTCGAGGCCGCTCGAAGTCTGCGTGCGGTCGAGCGCCGGGTTCTGACCCGTGATGTGCTGCGCGAAGGTGACGCGCCCCGTGTGCTCGTTGAAATCGTCGTAGTAGTACTTGTAGCCGAGCACCCCCGGCACGTCCCACTTCGTCGCGCGAAGCCGCCGGTCGTAGCTGGTCGCGAGCGACGTTGCGTCGCCGTAGCTTATCCCCCTTGACCGCTCCGAATGCGCGGTAGGAGATCGAGCCGGCGTAAGGCAAGCCGCTGCTGTAGCCGGTGCCGCCGACCGAGTTGAGCCGACCAGCCTTGTCGTAATCGTAGGTGACCTGCGTGCTGCCGAGCTGCCACGGGTAAGTAATCTTCTTCAACTGCCCGCCCGGGTTGTACTCGTAGTCGAGCCGGTAGCTACCGGCTCCCGAGATGTTTCGCTCCTCCCAGTCCAGCCGCCCGAGCGCGTCGTAATGCGTGAAGGTCGAGCCCTCACCGTCCGTCATCCAGAAGCGGTTGCCAGCCGCGTCGTAGAGCAAGCCAACGTCCGTGGTCTGAGCCGCGCCCGAGCCCGCCGGCGCGTTGTAATCGACCCCGGAGACCTGATGACGTGCGGTGTAGGAGTAGGTGGCGGTCGTCCCGCGCGCGTCGGCCATGACGCTGAGCGTGTCGTCGGCATTGTACGTGTACGTGGTCTGCCCCTGCTCCGGCGTCGTCAGCAGCGAGAGACGCCCGTGCCCGTCGTAGTCGAACGTGCGGAGCTGCCCCGCCTCGTTGATCTCCTTGACCTGATCGCGGGCGTTGTAGGTGTACTGCGTCGTCGAGTAGACGGAGCCACCCCAGTTCAGCTCATCCACCCTGGCGAGCCTGCCGAGCGAATCCTTCGTGAAGCGCTTCTGCCGCCCGTGTTCGTCTCGTAGGCGTGGATGTAGCCGAGGTTGTCGTCGTAGTCCCACCTCTGGTAGGTGCCCCCCGGTGAGAGGGTCGCCTGCTGTAGGCGGTCGTCGGGGTAGTAAGCTCGCGCCACGTCCACGTAGTTGATGCCCGAGCCCGTGCCGGAGGCCGGTGCGTGTGTCAGCGTCACCGCCCCGAAGTGGTAGTTGTACTGCGTGGTCGTGATGTAGCCCTCCTGATCGGTGACGGCTGTCGGGTAGGCGTAAGTGTTGCGCGAGTTGTTGCCGTCGGAGAAGGAGTCGGCGTAGGAGATGTTGAACTGGTGGAAGCCGGGGTCTTGCGTGCCGATAAGCGAGCCCGTTTTGTTATAACGGGATTTGAACTCGACGGGCGCGAGGCTCAGGTTGTTCACGTCGAAGCGCTGCATCAGCACGAGGTTGCCGCGCCCGGACGTATAGGAGGCGCTATACGCGGGGTCGTGCTGCGGGATGGTCACGCCGGCGATGTCTTCGAGGTGCCAGCCGCCCCAGTCGTAGAAGAAGTGGCGCTCCGAGACGAGGGTGCCGCCTCCGTCGTAAACATGCACCTGCCACGGCAGCCCGATAACGCGGCTGTTGATGTAGTCGCCGCCGAGCTGGTAGTCGGTCGTCGTCCGTCTGAGCAGCACCATCTGCCCTCCCACCTTGCCCCACTCGCGCACCGTCGTCGGCAGGCCGTAGCCGCTGTTGTACTCGAAGGTGGTCTGTCGCTCATTGGTGCCGTCGTAAACTTTCATCTGGGCCAGGCGCGGGTTCTTCGGGAACTGGAGCGAAGTGTCGTCCTGCGTCCAGGCGTAGCCCGCCCACTTCCTCCTCACGTTCTGCGGCACGCCCTGGACGACCTCGACGGGCCACTCCTCGGTGAGCTGCGGCAGACTCTTGTCGAAGCCGTACCCCTTCGCGTACTCCGTGTAGATTGTGCCGTCCGGCGTCGTTACCCGGCTGAGACTCCCGCCGAACACCTCTCCGGTCAAAGGGTTCGTGATGTTGTTGACATACGTGAACGAGTAGGTCGTCAGCGACTCCTCGGCCGTGGAGTACGTCCCGTCCGTGTCGCCGTTCCAGTAGCGGGCCCAGTCGCGCTTCTCCGCGAAGCGTGGGCAGTCCACCAGATAGGGAGTGTGGCTGCTGATCTCGGCGTCGGTCAGGTCGTACCGCGCCCGCTCCAACTCCTGCCCGTTCGGCGTGGAGTGCCTGATCTGATAGGTCTGCCCGTAGCCGTTATAGTCGAAGTGGTATGACTCACCGTTCGTCAGGACGAGCGTGTCGAGCAGGGTCTGGTTCGAGCCGCTCTGGACGCCGAGCGGCAGGACGCTGAAGAAGTTCAGGGTCAGTTGCTTGTCCGCGTAATAGAAACTCGCGTAGGTGTGCGTCGTCCCGCCCCGGTTCTGCGTGATCGACTCTAAGAGGCCCGTGCCCCCGTTATAGTTGAAGTTGACCACCCGCCCCAGCGTGTCCGTGATGCTCAAGACGTGCCCGTTGGTCGCGTTATAGCTTGCCGAGATGTAGTTGCCGTTGCGGTCTTTGACCTGCGTGCAGCGCCACTCCGCGCCGCCCGCCACCTGCGTGCCGAAGACGTATTGCGTGCCGTCGGTGGTGCGCACGACGGGCGTCGAGCCGGAGAAGACGAGCTGCGTGTAGGTCGAGTCCGTCGATTCGAAGACGCCCGCCATCGTGGTCTGACTCATATCGACGCGCCCGCCTGAGGGCGTAATCACGATGTACGTGTCGGCGTTCGTGTCCGAATTTAAGAACTGCGCCTGGAGACGCGGCAGTCCGAGCTGGAAGCCCGGGGCGGGCGTGCCGTGGTCGGCGTTGTAGACGACGTAGGACTGCGTCTCGGCCTCCTGCCGCGTCCAGACCAGCGAGTTGTAGTAGAGCGAGACCGAGAGGTCGAGCCCCGCGCGGCCGGGCAGGCTGACGAGCGGAACGCCCCAGTTGAAGTTGCGCGAGCCGATGTTCTCGCCCCGCCCGCCGACCTCGTTCTCGGGGCGGGTGCGGGCCGTACCTACGTACGGGTCGTTCGCGAAGTAGGCGCCGGCGCCGCCCCCCGATGGGTTGCAGTCGGCGCAGGCGAGGTCGGCGTGGATAGTCGCCGGGGGCGCGGGCGTGGGCGGCGACGTGCGGCGCTTACGCGACTCCGCGAGGTCGGGCAGCCCGCCCAGTGGCGCGCCCGTTCGCGGTTCGGGCGGCGTCACCATCAAGCTCTTCTTGTCTTTCCCCCTCCTCTGCTCGTTGTCCTTCCTGAGGGCTGGCGGGACGTACGGCCGTCCGTTCCCCTGCCCGTTGCCATTGCCCCCGCCGTTACCGGCGTAAGGGTTACCGTGCAGCGCGGCGAGAGCCCCGGCCGCGTCGGCCACGCCCCCCGAAAGGACTTTGCCCGTCAATGCTTCGACGCGCCGCGCGCCCTCAAGAATGGCCGTGCGCACTGCCGCGGCGTTGGCGTTCGGCTTGGCGGTCTTAATAAGCCCCGCTATCCCCGCGACCAGCGGCGCCGAGGCCGACGTGCCGCTCACGTACTGGTAGTCGCCGCCGAGTTGCGTCGTCAGGATGTTGACGCCGGGTGCGGCGACCGCGACTCTTGTTACCCCTCGGTTCGAGAACGTCGCCAGATTGTCGAACCCGTCCGACGACGCCACCGTTACCAAGTTCTGGAGGTCGTAGGAGGCGGGATAGTAGGGTTGTGCGTCGAGGTCGCGGCCTGAGTTGCCGGCCGAGGCGACGACGACCACCCCCCCTGCGCCCCGCCCGCTCGATAGCGTCCCTCAACGTCTGCGAGTTAGCCTCTGTGCCCCACGAACAGTTGACGACCTGCGCTCCGTGCGCGA
>JBJMGQ010000515.1:0-5375 GCA_045807845.1 Pyrinomonadaceae bacterium
AGCAGTTCGGCTCAATCGAGAACGCGCTCGAACACTGGGAGGAGGTCAAGCACAAGACCTATCGCGAGTCTCTGCGCGACAACCGCGAGCTGAGTCTTCAGTCGAAAGACCTTGCGACCATCCGCACGGATGTCAACATCAAGCTCGACCTCGACAAGCTGCGCTGCAAAACTCCCGACCGCGCCGCCGCCTATCAACTCTTCCGCGAGCTTGAGTTTCAGAGCCTCACACGCGAGTTCTCCGACGCCGCCGCCGAGGTTGACATGGGCGCGGCCGTGAAGGTCTACGCGCAGGTGCGCAAGGTCTCGGAGCTGGAGGCGCTCACGCGCAAGCTCTGGGACGTTGACCACTGGGCCTTCGCACTCTCCGACTCGACGCCCGCGGGCGCGGGACAACAGGTCTCGATCCGCGAGGAGGAGCAGCCGCCCACGGGAATCGCCATCTCTTACGCGCCGAACACGGCCCACTTCATCAACTTCGAAGAGTTCGAGGGCGGGCGCGAGCAGGCCGTCTCGATGTTGAGAGACGTGCTGTCGAACGGTCTGCTCTCGAAGTCCGTCCACGACCTGAAGCGCGCCGTCGCGCTGCTCGCGCCCGTCGGCATTGAATTGGAAGGCGTGACGGACGACACATTGCTCGCCGCGTACCTGCTCGACCCCGTGCGGAGCCGCTACGACCTCGGCGATCTTGCGCGCGAGGCGATGAGCGTCGATGAGGCTTGGTCGGAGTCACCCGGCGAAGGCTGGTCGGCCGAACACTGGCGCACGACCGAGGCCGCAGACCTCACCGCGCAGGTCGCAGACGTGCTGCACGGCCGCATCCTCGAACAGGGGCTCGAAGCCATCTACAAAGAGATTGAGCTGCCGACCGCGCCGCTTCTCTACCGCGTCGAGCGCGCGGGGCTGCGTGTGGACACGTCGGTGCTGGGCGAGCTGTCGGCCATCTTCGGCGCGGAGCTTGAGAAGCTGACGGCGCAGATTTACAAAGTCGCGGGTCGCGAGTTCAAGATCAACTCGCCGAAGCAGGTCGGAGAGGTTCTGGAAGAACTCAACCTCAGCACGAAGCGCAAGACCGCCACGGGTCAAGTCTCGACGAGCCGCGCCGTGCTGGATGAGCTGGCCGCGCAAGGCTACGAGCTGCCGCGCCTGCTCATCGAGTTTCGCGAGCTGGATAAGCTGAAGGCGACCTACACAGACGCGCTGCCGGCCCTCGTCGGCCCCGACGGCCGCATCCACAGTCAGCTCAATCAGACCGTCACGGCCACCGGGCGCTTGAGTTCGAGCGAGCCGAACTTACAGAACATTCCCATCCGCACGGAGCTGGGGCGCCGCATCCGCCGCGCGTTCGTGCCGGAGAAGGGGAACGTCTTCGTCTCTGCTGATTACTCGCAGCTCGAACTGCGCCTGCTGGCGCACGTCACGCGCGACGAGCAGATGCTCGACGCCTTCCAGAAGGGCGAGGATATACACGAGCGCACGGCCCGTCTCGTCTTCGGCGCGCGCACCAAAGAGGAGCTGAAGGAGAAGCGCCGCTTCGCCAAGATCGTCAACTTCGCCATCGCATACGCCGTCGAGCCCTTCGGCCTCTCGCAGCGCGTCGGCATCTCGCGCAAAGAGGCGAAGCAGGTCATCGACGACTACTACAAGACCTACACCGGGGTGCGTCGCTACATGGACGAGGTGCCCGCGCAGGCGCGCGAGGCGGGCTTCGTTCGTTCCCTCTACGGCCGCATCCGCCCCGTCCCCACCATCAACGACCGCAACGGCAACATCCGCGCCCGCGCCGAACGCGAAGCCATCAACATGCCGATCCAAGGAACGGCGAGTGATATCGTGAAGATTGCGATGTTGAAGGTGGACGAGGCGCTGCGGTCGGCGGGGCTGAAGGCGCAGATGGTGATGCAGGTGCATGACGAGCTGCTGGTCGAGGCGCCGAAGAATGAGGCGAAGCAGGTCGAGGAGATTCTGTGCCGCGAGATGGAGACGGCCGTCGAGCTGGACGTGCCGCTCAAGGTTGAGGCCGGCGTCGGCGACAACTGGATGGATGTGAAGAAGTGAAGACAGTGTTCAGTTTTCAGTTTTCAGTAAAACCGCAAGCTCCGGCTGAAAACTGAAAACTGAACACTGAACACTAATTCTTATGGACGAGAAGAAGGGCGAGGGCAGAGTCGTTTACAGCCGTCCCGGGGGCGCGGGCGGTGAGGACGACGCGCGCTCTGTGGTGCTGACGCCGCGCGGGGCGGCGGGCGCGGGCGGGGCGCTGTGGCAGACGCTCGTGCCGCTCTCCGTCGGGTTCGTGCTGCTCGTCGGGCTCGTCTTCGGCCTCGGTTATAAGAGCGCGGGGAAGGTCAGCGACGTTACCTACGGGGCGAAGGCCGAGTTCATGCGGCTCTCGACGATGTCGGACACGCTGCTCAACATGCGGCTCGCGCTGAGCAGGCTCGACACGGAGGCGCGGATGCGCGCGCGCCTCGAAGCAGGGACGGGCAACGTCATGCTGCCGCCGTCAGACCTCCGCCTGCGCACCGAGCGCGGCGAGTTTGAGAACATGCTGGCCGAGTTCGACCTGCTGCCCATCCGTGACCGCGCGAAGAAGCAGGATGTGCACGACCGCGTCGTCGATTACGTCGCGACGACGCGCGACCTCAAGGCGTACTCGCTCGAAGGCTTCGGCAAGCAGCGCGACCTCGATTTGAAGCTGCGCGAATTGATGTCCGACCTGTCGGAGGAGCGGACGCGGCTCGAAGACCAGCGTTCGGAGACGCTCCGCGTGGCGCAGCGAGAGATCATGACGTGGATGTGGCTCGCGGCGCTGACGGGTCTCGTCGTCGCCACGGCGACGTTCCTCGAAGTCTGGCGCCGCTTCCGGCAGATGCGGCGCGGCTACGCAGAGCTGCATCGCGAGCGGCAGTTCAGCACGCAGATGCTCGAAGGCATGCCCTCGGCCGTCGCGGCCGTTGACCGGCGCGACCGCATCCGCTCGGCCAACGCGGCCTTCTTCCAAGTCTTCCCCGGCGCGTCGGTCGGCGCCTCCATCCACGACAAGTTCACGACGCCCGAAGGGCTCAAGCTGTTGGCCGCGGCCACCTCGACGCGCGTCCGCCGCACGGCCTACTTCGGCCGCTTCCGCATGTCCGAAGACAGCGACGGCCGGGAGCACGCCTTCGACGTTTACTCTTCGCCTTTGGAGATAGAGGGCGAGCTGGGGCAGCTCTTAACGCTCGTGGACGTGACCGAGGCGGCAGAGTCAGAGCGGGAGCTGCGTCGCAGCGAGTCGCTGGCGGCGGTCGGGCAGGCCGCCGCGCAGGTGGCGCACGAGATCAAGAACCCTCTGGGCAGCATCCGGCTCGGCGTCGCCATGCTGCGCGACATGACGCGCGACCGCGAGGCCATCACCACCATCGACCTTGTCGAGCGCGGCATCGAACATCTCTCCAAGCTCACGCTCGACGTGACGCAGTTCTCACGCCGCGGCCAGCTCACGCTCGCCGCGGACGTTGACCTCGCGGAGTTGCTGAACGAGAGCCTCGACCTCATCGTCGAAAAGCTGCGCGAGAAGCGCACGCCCGTCGAGCGTCGCTTTCCGGAAGAGCCTGTGCGCGGCAATTGGGACGAGGATCAACTGAGGCAGGTCTTCGTCAATCTGCTCGCCAACGCCGTGGACGCGGGGCCGGCCGAGAGCCCCGTCGCAATCACGGCCGAGCTGGTCACGCTCGCCGCGGGCGAACGGCGCAACGGCGAGGGCGGGCGACAGGTGCGCGGCGCGCGCGTCTCCATCACAGACCGCGGGTTAGGCATGGACGAGCGCACACGCGCGCGCATCTTCGAGCCCTTCTTCACGACGAAGAAGAAGGGGACGGGGCTCGGGCTCGCCATCGCCAAACAGATAGTCGAACAGCACGGCGGCTCCATCCGCGTCGAGAGCACGCCCGAACAGGGCACACGCTTTACTATCGACCTTCCGCTCTCGCCCGAGACTGTTTGAGCCTTGGTGATTTGAAAGTTCGAATCAGATTTTTGTAGCGGCGATAATCTCCGCAAACGCGAAGTCGAACTTACCCAACTCGCCCGTGTCCTCAATCGACCACCACTCTGATAACACGGCCTGCGCCAGCCCCCAGCCGCGCACGCGCGCGCGGTCGAACCCGAGTTCGTCGGAGAGCTGTGCGATGCGTCTCTCGGTTACGCGGACGGGTTGAGGCCAGCGCAGGAGTTGGGGCAGGGGGTTGCGCAGGAGCGCGCCGACCTCGTAGGCGCGCTCTGCGACGAGACCCTTCGGGTCGATGGCGAGCCAAGAGTCGCCCGAGCCCTTGAGGATGTTGCCGTGATGCAGGTCGCCGTGCGTGACGACGGGTTCGCCGGCCGAGGCCAGCAGCTCAGCGTAGAGCGACTCGGCCTCTTCGACTATCCGTCGCGAGAAAGGCCCCGTGCCTCCGCCGAAGTGCTCGCGTAAACGGCGCAGACCTCTGCCCCAATCAGCGGCCGTCGGGAAGTTGTGCGCGGCCGAGACGGGGCGCCAGAGCTTCTTCATCACAGAGGCCGCGGCTCCGGTCGCGGCCTCGTCGTCCTCCTCACACAGCTCGACAAGCTGCGTCCCCGGCTCAAGTCTTTCAAGCAGCAGCACGCCCCACTCCGCGTCCGCATCTACGAGTCGCGCAGCGCCCCGGCCGTCGAACAGACGCAGCGCCTCAATCTCCGACAGAAGCTCGGCGACGGGCACGCCGACTTTCAACACGAGCCGCTCGCCCCTCGACCCTTCGACCGGCGCGGCGTAGTTGTAGGAGAGTGAAGGGAAGGGCGGCCCGACCTTGAGAGACCAGCGCGCCGCACAGCGCTCGACGAGGCCGGGCAGTTGACTCAGCCAAACTCGCCCCGCCTCGCCGTGCTGCCCGACAATCGCACGCGCAAAATCTTCAGGGATGAAGAGCACTCGCAGTTATTCAGAGCGTGCGGAAGGCTCTGCGCGCAGCCTCGGCCGTGCGGTCGAGCAGCTCGTCGGTGTGCGTCGTGCCGATGAACGCCGCCTCAAACTGCGAGGGCGCGAGGTAGACGCCCTCTTCGAGCATCGCGTGGAAGAACTTGCCGTAACGCTCGCGGTCGGACTTCGCCGCCGTAGGCCAGTCCTTAACTTCCGCGTTGGTGAAGAAGGTCGTGAACATCGAGCCGACGCGGTTCGTGAACGTCTCGACGCCCGCCTCGCGCGCAGCCTCCGACATGGCATCACAAAGACGCCCGCCCGCCGCTTCAAGTCGCTCGTAGACTTTCGGGTCGCGCAGACGCCTGAGCACGGCCAAGCCCGCCGTCATCGCCAGAGGGTTCCCCGAGAGCGTGCCCGCCTGATAGACCGGCCCCGCGGGCGCAATCTGCTCCATCAAG
>JBJMGQ010000516.1:0-16279 GCA_045807845.1 Pyrinomonadaceae bacterium
GCGGTGAGCATCGCCATCCGGCGGCTCGAAGAGGAGGTCGGCGCCCCGCTCTTCGACCGCTCGCAGAAGACGCCGACGCTCACCGCGGCCGGCCTCGCGATACAGGACTACGCGCAACGCATCCTCGCCCTGCGCGATCAGGCGCGCGGCGCCGTCAACGAGCTGCGCGAGCTGAAGCGCGGCCTCGTCCGCGTCGGCGCCAACGAGAGCACTTCGCTCTATCTGCTGCCGCAGGTCATCCTCTCCTTCCGCGAAAAGCATCCGGACGTGAAGGTCGAAATCTACCGCCACGTCTCGGAGCGTCTGCCGCGCGAGGTCTTGGAGCGCAACGTGGACTTCGCCGTCCTCGCCTTCGAGCCCGTAGACCGCGACCTCGAATCCTTCTGCGTGCTCCGCGACGAGTTGTCGCTCATCCTCAACCCCGAGCACCCGCTCACCAAACGCAAAGAGGTGACGGTCGAGGACTTGGGGCGCGAATCCTTCCTCGCGCACAACGTCCGGACGGCCTCGCGCAACAAGGTCGTCGAGGTCTTCGCCGAGCATCACACGCCGCTCAACATCACGCTTGAGCTGGCGACGGTCGAGACCATCAAGCGCTTCGTCCAACTCAACGTCGGGCTGGCCTTCGTCCCGCACATGTGCGTGCGCGAGGAGCTGGAGCGCGGCACGCTCGCCACGGTGCCCGTGCGTGGCCTGACCTACGTGCGCACGCTCTGGGCGACGCACCGCCGCAACGCGACGCACTCGCACGCAGCCGCCGCCTTTCTCACGGTGCTCCGCCAGCACGCGAAGACCGTCGCATAAGCCGCGCCTATCGGCTCATAAAAATTTTTGTCGAAGTATTTGTTGACAGCCCTCACACGGTTTCCTTACTATCATTAACGAGCCCCGCCTGCGGGGCTTCAACGTCAGACAGGTTCTCTTACATGAATACGGACGCGCGCTTCTATTATTTCGCCTTTACCTACCGCTTCCTCTACGGGGGGCGGCGGGCCGGGCGGACTTCGTGCGCGCGTGAGTTGTTGAGAGCGACTTAAAGACGCAGCACAGAAAAGTTTCGAACCGAGCCGGCCGCGACCCCCGAGAGAGGAAGTCGCGGCCGGCTCTTTTAGTGTCGGGTTTACGGAGCGTTACAGATGACCATCGAAGACTGGCGGGTCGAGATAGACAAGATTGACGCGGAGCTTTTGCGTCTGCTGAACGCGCGCGCCGAGATTGCCGTCCGCGTGGGCGAGTCGAAGCGCGTCGCGGGGCTCTCGGTCTGCGACCGCGGGCGCGAGCGTGAAGTCGTCGAGCGCGCACAGCGCGACAATCGCGGGCCGCTCGACGACGACGCGGTCGAGCGTCTCTTCCGCGCCGTCATACGCGAGTCGCGCCGCCTTCAGACGCAGCTCGCGGCGCACGAGGAGGCCGCGCGATGAGCAGACAGAGCGGCTCGCCGCGCGTCGCCTTTCAGGGCGAGCGCGGGGCCTTCAGCGAAGAGGCGGCCGTCAAGCTGCTCGGCGAGGACGTAACGCTCGTCCCGCGCCCGACCTTCGAGTCGCTCTTCGCGGCCGTCGGAGAGGGCGCGGCCGACCTCGCGCTCGCGCCCATCGAGAACACGCTCGCCGGCTCCGTCCACCGCGTCTACGATCTGCTCCTCGACAGCCCGCTCCACATCAACGCCGAAGTCGTCATCCCCATCCGTCACTTTCTCATCGGCCTCCCCGGCTCAAACGCCGAAGGCATCAAGACGGTCGAGTCGCACCCCGTCGCACTCGCGCAGTGTGAACGCTTCTTCGCCGCGTGCCCCGAAGTACGCCGCGTCGCGGCCGACGACACCGCCGGGAGCGTCGCAGCCATCCTGCGCCGCGGCGACGCGACGTGCGCGGCCGTCGCGGGCCGACGTGCCGCCGAAATCTACGGCGGTCAAATCCTGCGCGAGGGACTCGAAGACCATCAAGAGAACTACACGCGCTTCGTCCTGCTCGCGCCCGAGCCTGCCGACGAGAAGGAGGCCGACAAGCTCTCGCTCGTCGTCAAGCTCGCGCACCGGCCGGGCGCGCTCCATCACGCGTTGGAGCCCTTCGCGCGGCGCGGCATCGACCTACTCAAGATCGAGAGCCGCCCACTGCGCGGCCAGCCTTGGGAGTATCACTTCTATCTCGACCTGCGCGCGCCGCCCCGCGACCCGGAGCTGACGGCCGCGCTCGCCGAGCTGCAAGCACGCGCCGCCAGCGTGCGCGTGCTCGGCCACTACGCCTCGGCTGGACAGTTGGCAGTAGGCGGATGGCAGTAGGCAGCACGCCCCGCGTTATGAATATTGAGATGTTAACCATGAGTTCTTGGCAGAAAGGTCTTCAACTGCCTACTGCCATCTGCCATCTGCCTACTTCTTTTGTATGACTAAGCCTTGGGACAGGGTAACGGTCGTTGGATGCGGGCTGGTGGGCGCGTCGTTCGCGCTCGCGCTCAAACGCGCGGGCGCGTGCGGGAGCGTCGCGGGCTGGGACGCAGACCCCCGCGTGCTCGACGAAGCCCTGCGCCTCGGCGCGATTGACGAGACGGACGAAGCCTTCAACGAAGGCGGCGTCTCTCAGTCAGACCTCATCTACCTTGCGACTCCCGTCGGGCAGATTGTCGAGTTCCTGCGCGCGTGCGCGCCGCACGTCAAGCCGGGGGCGGTCGTCACCGATGCCGGAAGCACGAAGGTTGAAGTGTGCCGCGCGGCGCGCGCGTGTACACAGAAGGGCCGGCGCTTCGTCGGGGGGCACCCGGTCGCGGGCAGCCACCTGCGCGGCCCCGCGCACGCGCGCGCCGACCTCTTCGACGGCGCGCCGTATGTCCTGACGCCGCCCGAGGACGGGAGCGACCCGTCGGCGCTCAACGCGCTCGAAGAGACTCTGAGCCTCCTCGGCGCGCGCGTGCGCGTGATGCGTGCGGCCGAACATGACCGCGCGTTGGCGAGGTTGAGCCACCTGCCGCAGCTCGTCTCGTGCGCGCTGGCGGCGACCGTTGCAGAAGGCACGGATGAAGTCGAACTCTCCGCGCTCGCGGGCCCGGGCTACCGCGACATGACGCGGCTGGCGGCGAGCCCCTGGGGCATCTGGCGCGACATCCTCGCCACGAACTCTGCGGAAGTAGCCGACGCGCTCGACGCGCTCATCTCGAAACTCGCAGCCGCGCGCGACGGGCTGCGCGGAGACTCCCGACAACTGTGTGAAGACACGGAAGGCGCGTGCCAAAGCGAAGGACTCGACGCGGCACGCTCGCTCTTCGGCCCGGTCAGGCCGAGTTAACTCATATGCTGAAAGCTGTCAAAGACATGATTCTTATCCTCGACCCGAACGTCGCCGCGGGCGGCGAGGCGTACCAGCAATTGATGGCACACCTCTCGCGCCTGCCCAACATCGAGCTGCGCCTACACCACGAGCAGGGCTTAGAGAAGGCTCTGACCGAGGTTCATCTCATCGGCAACACGGCCGCGCTCTCGGTCGAAGACATGAGGGCGCTGCCCGGCGTCGCTCACGTCGTGCGCGTCTCGGAGGAGTACCGCATCATCGGCCGGCACAAGGACGACGAGCGCCCGACCTCCTTCGACTACAAAGGCGTGCGCTTCGGTCAGGACACGCTCAACGTCTTCGCGGGGCTCTGCGCCGTGGACACGCGCGAGCACGTCGAGCAGATGATGCGTGCGCTCAGCGAACAGGGCCAAGTCTGCACACGCATGGGCGCGTACAAGCCGCGCACCTCGCCCTACTCGTTTCAAGGTCACGGCAGCAGTTGTCTGCCTTACGTCTTCGAGCTGGCGGGCAAGTACGGCATCAAGGTCATCGCGATGGAGGTGACGCACGAGTCGCACCTCGACGAGATACGCGCGGCGCTCGAAGAGACCGGGAGCCCCGCGGGCGTCATGCTTCAGATCGGCACGCGCAACACGCAGAACTTCGAGCTGCTCAAGTTCGTCGGCCGCCAGCGCGACTTCCCCGTGCTCTTGAAGCGCGGCTTCGGCATCTCGCTCGACGAGTCTTTGAACGCGGCCGAGTATCTCGCGAGCGAGGGCAACCGCAAGGTCGTCTTCGGCCTGCGCGGGATGAAGACCGGCATCGGCGACCCGCACCGCAACTTCGTGGACTTCGCGCACGTCCCCGTCGTTAAGCGCCTGACGCGCATGCCCGTCTGCATCGACCCTTCGCACTCGGTCGGCGCGCGCACCTACGCCCCCGACCGCCTGCTCGACATCCTTCACGTCACCGCGCAGGGCGTCATCGCCGGGGCAAACATGATTCTCGTGGACTTCCACCCAGACCCCGCCCGCGCCCTCGTTGACGGCCCGCAGGCGCTCACGCTGAAGGAGCTGCCGCACTTCCTCGAAGACGTGGCGCTCGTCCGCGAGACCTATGAGAAGCGCGTCCGGCTCGCCGCCCGCGCCTTGGAGAGGAGCGCGGACGAGGAGGCGATTAAAGTATAAAAAGTAAATAACCACGGCAGAGACAGAGACACGGCTTGAAGAGGTAACTCAACAAGCCGTGTCTCTGTCTCTGCCGTGGAACTCTACCTGCTCAACTGAAAGCCGCTTCAATCAACGACTCAAGCGATGGCTCGATCTCTTCACAGAGCGACTCCTTGTCGAGCAGCGCGGCGAGCGCGGGCGGCGTCTCCACTTCCCTGCCGACGAGCGGCTCGACGATGGACTCGAACTTCGCCGGGTGCGCCGTCGCGACGACGACCCAATGCGGCGTCGCGAGCAGCTCGCGCACGCGGACGGCCGCCGCGGTATGCGGGTCGAAGACGCGGCCGTGTCGCTCGAACTCGCCGGAGATGACGCGCTCAAGCTCCTCGTCGGAGACCGTGAAGGCACGCGCGAAGCTTTTGAGCTGGTCGAAGTCTGGATGCAGTTGAAGCAACCGCTCGATGTTGCTCGGGTTGCCAACGTCCATCGCGTTGGCGAGCGTGCGCACCGTGGCGTGCGCGGCCCACGCGCCCGAGTCGAAGTAGTCGGGCACCGCGCGGTTGGCGTTCGTCGCGAGCGCAATCTCGCGGATGGGCAGACCCGCGGCGCGCGCCCAGAAGGCCGCGACGGCGTTGCCGAGATTTCCCGTCGGGACGACGAACCCTGCGCGCTCTCCATGCCGACGTAAGTACCACAGGCTCGCCGCCGCGTGGTATGCGGCCTGCGGCAGCAGACGCCCGAGGTTGATGCTGTTGGCCGAGAGCAGTCCGCGCGCGCGTTTCAAGTCGCGGTCGGCGAAGGCGGCTTTGACGACGCGCTGGCAGTCGTCGAAGTCGCCGCGCACGGCGAAGGCGCGCACGCCCGCGCCCCAGCAGGTCAACTGCTTCTGCTGTCGCGGCGAGACGAGCCCCTTCGGAAACAGGATACGCACCTCGACGTTCGCGCGCCCGCTGAAGGCCGCCGCGACCGCGCCGCCCGTGTCGCCCGAGGTTGCAACCAGAACAGTCCGGCGCCCCGGCAGCCGCGAGACGCACGCGGCGAGGAAGCGCGCGCCCACGTCCTTGAAGGCCGCGGTCGGGCCGTGGAAGAGTTCGAGCAGGGCGGTTGATTCGTCCAATGAGACGAGCGGGACGTTGAAGTTGAAAGCCTCTTGGCAGATGTCGGGAAGATGGACTGACAGTTCGTCGTCTTCAAAGAAGGGAGCGAGGAACTTCTCCGCGATGCCGGATAGAGCTTCGAGGCCGGCGAAGTCCTCAACCTTAAACTTCGGAAAGTGCTCCGGCACGTAAAGCCCGCCGTCGGGCGCGAGGCCGGTCTGTATGGCCTCGGACAGACCAACTGACGGCGACGACGAACGCGTGCTGACGTACTTCATCATCATAAGTAGGAAGTAGGAACGCTGAACGATGAACTGTAAGACCGTCGTCTTCAGTTCATCGTTCAGCGTTCCTACTTCATCGTTTCACCGATGACCCTCGCGCCCTCTTCACTGACGGGCGAGACCCATGAGTCAACTTCGCCGACGCCGCTCGACTTGAACGCTTCGACCATCGCGGCGCGCACGCGCGCGGCCGTCTCGACTGAATCGACCAAAGCGAAGACGCTCGGGCCGGAGCCTGAGATGGAGGCGCCGAGCGCGCCCCCTTCGAGCGCAGCCGCCTTCACGCGCGCAAAGCCGTGGATGAGCGCGGCACGCTGCGGCTCGATGACGATGTCGTCGAGGCAGGCTCTCAACAGCTCTACATCATTCGTGAAGCAGGCGGCGACAAGGCCCGCAAGACGTGCCGACTGTCGCACGTGGTCTGCGAGCGGGACGACGGGGCGCAGCACCGCGCGCGCGTCGCGCGTGTCCACGCGCACGTGCGGGTGGACGAGCACGGCGAGGAGCCCGCGCGGGACGGGGAGGCGCACGCAACGCAGTGGGCCGGTCGAGACGATGAGCGTGAGGCCGCCGAACAGAGACGGCGCGGCGTTGTCCGGGTGCGACGCGCCGCACGCCACCTGCTCGGCCGCGAGCGCGTACGCGAGCAGAGACTCTTTCGGAAGCGGCGCGTCGAGCAAAGAGTTGGCCGCGACGAGCGCCGCGACGGCCGAGGCGGCCGAGCCGCCCATGCCCGAGCCGAGCGCGATGCCTTTCCGCACGCGCACGTCGAAGCCGAAGCCGGGGCGCAGGTCTTCGAGCAGTTTGAGGAGGCCGACGGCCGCTGTGTTCTGTGTGGGGTCGAGCGGGATTGCGCCGTCGGGGAGCGTGCCCGTTGCGTCGAAGACTTCGACGACGCGGACGGACGTTTGCTCCGTGGTCGTCACAGTCACTTCGTCGCCCGCCGCTTCGACGGCGAAGCCGAGGATGTCGAAGCCGACGGCGACGTTCGAGACGGTGGCGGGCGCAAACGCCTTCGCGCTTCTCATAGAGGCGCCCCCAGAAAGGTCGCGAGCCGCAGGAGGTCTGAGAAGACACCGGCGGCGGTCACGGCCGGGCCCGCGCCGGGGCCGCGCACGATCATCGGCTGCGCGTTGTAGCGCGCCGTGCGAAAGCTGACGACGTTGTCGCTCTCGCTCAAACCCGCGAACGGGTGCGCGATTGCGAACGGGCGGAGCGAAGCCGACACCCGCCCGCCCGGCTCAATCGTCCCGACGTAGCGCAGCACCTCGCCGCGAGCGCGTGCGGCGTTCAAACGCTCGGCCACGGCCGCGTCATGTTTGCTCAAACTCTCGAAGTACTCTTCGACGCTCGAAGCGCGCAGGTCTTCGGGGACGAGGCTCTCGACTTCAACGTCTTCGAGCTCTATCTCCGTGCCCATCTCGCGCGCGAGGATGACGAGCTTGCGCGCCACGTCCATGCCCGAGAGGTCGTCGCGCGGGTCGGGCTCGGTGTAGCCGCGCGCGTGCGCCTCGCGGACGACCTGCGAGAAGGGCTTCGCGCCGTCGAAGGTGTTGAAGATGTATGAGAGCGTGCCGGAGAGGACGCCTTCGATCTTCAGAATCTCGTCGCCCGTGTCGAGCATGTCTCGCATCGTGTTGATGACGGGCATCCCCGCGCCGACGTTCGTCTCGTAGAGGAAGTAGCGCCCGCGTCGCCGCGCCGCCGCGCGCACGGCGCGGTACTGCGCGAGCGTGCCGGTGTTGCCCTACTTGTTCGGCGTGATGACGTTGATGCCGCGGTCGAGCCACTCCGCGTAGCGCGCGGCGACGCCCGCGTCGGACGTGGCGTCGATGATGACGGCATGAGGGAGGTGTTCGGCGAGAATGTGTTCGGCGAAGCGCTCGATGTCCGCGGCCGTGCCTTTGTCGTTTAAGTCCGGCTTCCAGTTGCTCAGGTCAACGGCGCGGTCGGCGAGCAACATGCGTCGGCTGTGCATCACACCGCGCACGCGCACGTCTATCGAGCGCCGCGCGCGCAACTCTGCGAGTCGCTCGTTGAGCTGGTCGAGGAATGTTCCTCCTATTAAGCCCGTGCCGACGATGCCGACCGAGAGCGTCTGACTCGAAAGATAGAAGGCCGAGTGGACGTTGCGCAGCGCGCGTGTCGCTTCGCGCTCGTCGATGACGGCGGAGATGTTCCGCTCCGAAGCGCCTTGCGCGATGGCGCGCACGCTCACGCCCGCGCGCCCCAAGGCCGTGAAGAACTTGCCCGCGACACCCGGCGCGTCAACCATGCCGTCGCCGACCGCGGCGAGGATGCAGCAGCCTTCCGTCAAGCCCACGGTCTGTATCTGCCCGCGCTGCATCTCGGGCATGAAGGCTTCTTCGACTGTTCTCTTTGCCAGCGGCCCTTGCGTGCCGGGGACGGCGAAGCAGATGGAGTGCTCGCTCGAACCTTGCGAGATGAGGACGACCGAGACGCCTTCAGCGCGCAACGCGCCGAAGAGCTTGTTGGCGATGCCGGGGACGCCGACCATCCCTGTGCCCTCGACGTTGACGAGCGTCATCCCCTCGACGCTGGCGAAGCCTTTGACGGCCGACGCGGTCGGCGACTCGGCCGAGATGGTCGTGCCCGGGGCGTCGGGACGGAAGGTGTTCTTGATGTGGATGGGGATGCCGCCCGCGATGACGGGCGACATCGTGTTCGGGTGGATGACCTTCGCGCCGAAGTAGGCCAGCTCGGCCGCCTCCGCGTAGGAGAGCGCGGGGACGACGAGCGCATCGGGGACGCGGCGCGGGTCTGCGCTTAAGACCCCGTCCACGTCCGTCCAGATGGTGACCGACGAGGCTTCCAAGAGCGCCGCGAAGATGGAGGCCGAGTAGTCGCTGCCGTTGCGCTTCAGAGTCGTCGCCACGCCGTCGCGCGTCGAGGCGACGTAGCCGGTGATGACGAGCGGGTCGGGCTCGCGCCCTTCGAGCCACTTGCCGAGCCGCGCGCGCGAGACATCCCAATCGACGGCGACGCCGCGCGCGTCCGCTTCGACGACGAGCACCTCACGCGCGTCGAGCCAGCCGGAGCGGCAGCCCTTCTGCTCAAGCAGAGCGTTGAGGAAGCGCGCCGACCAAAGCTCGCCGTGGCCGGAGACGAACTCCGCGATGTGCTCGGACTGAAGTCGCGCAATCCAGACGCCGCGCAGCACCTCCTCCATCTCGCGAAAGTCGGCCTCGATGGTTTCGGCCAGAGACTTCTCGTGCGCGGCGTCGAGCCCGAGCGCGGCGGCCGTCTCAAGATGGCGCGCGCGCAGGGCTTGCAGCCTTTCGACGTAACCCTCGTCGCGTGTGGCCGCGCCCGAGACGAGCCCCAACAGCGCGTCGGTCACTCCGCCCATCGCCGAGACGACGACGGCCGCGCGCTCGCCCTTCCGCCGCCGCGCGAGCAGAATCCCTGCGACCGACTGGTAACGCCCCGCGTCGGCCACGCTCGTCCCGCCGAACTTGTGTACGACCCAGCTCAACATAAAGACCCTCTGCGGACGCGCGACCTTAGCCCACGAGCGAGCCCGCGCGCAACCGCCGACGCGAGGGAACCGCGACTCACACTTGCCAGAAGTGCCCGGGTCGGAACTATAATGCCCGCGCCCCTGCATACCACGATGAAAGCTCTCGTCATAGACGACAACGACTTGGTGCGCGACAACGTCGCCGAAGTGCTGCGCGGCGAAGGATGGGAGGTGCACGAAGCCGACTCGGCCGAACGCGCCTTCGAGATGCTCGGCGGCGAAGAGAGCTGGCAGCTCGTCTTCTGCGACGTGAAGCTCTCCGCCACGCACGAGGCCGAAGGCTACGCCGTGCTCCGCCGCTTCGTCGAAGAGCAGCCCGACGCGCAGATAGTTTTGATGACCGGCCACGGCTCGGCCGCGGGCGCGCTCGACGCCGTCAGCGCAGGCGCCTACGACTACCTCATGAAGCCCTTCGAGGTCGCCGACGTGCTGCGCATCGCGCAGGACGTGCGACGCGTCCACGAGAAGCGCGATCGGCCGGGCACGACGGGCGAGCTGCCGCCCGTGCCCGTCTACACCTCGGACATCGATCTTGTCGGCATCAGCGGCGGTTTCGTCGAAGTGATGAAGATGGTGGGGCGCGTCGCCGCGACCAACTTACCCGTCCTCATTACGGGCGAGAGTGGGACGGGCAAGGAGGTGGTCGCGCGCGCCATCCACTGCCGCAGCACGCGCGCCGAAGGCCCGTTCGTCGCCGTCAACTGCGGCGCGGTGCCTTCGGAGTTGATCGAGTCGGAGATGTTCGGCCACGTCCGCGGCGCCTTCACCGGCGCCGAGCGCGACCGGCGCGGGCTCCTGCAAGAGGCCGACGGCGGCACCATCCTGCTCGACGAAATCACGGAGACGACGCCCGCCTTTCAGGTCAAGCTGCTGCGCGCGCTGCAAGAGGGCGAGATTCGACGCGTCGGCTCGAACCACACACAGCGCGTGGACACGCGCGTCATCGCCGCGACGAACCGCGACGTGGAGCAAGAGGTGCGCGAAGGAAGATTCAGGCAGGACTTGTTCTATCGACTGAACGCCGTGACGCTCCACCTGCCGCCGTTGCGCGAGCGGCGAGAGGACATCATGCCGATGGCGCGCCACTTCGCCGAGCGCGCCTGCCCCGCGGGCGACCCCATCAGCTTCTCGCGCGACGCCGTGCGCGTGCTCGTCAGCTACGACTGGCCGGGTAACATCCGCGAGCTTGAGAACGCCATCATCCGCGCCGTCGCGCTCTGCGAACGGCTCGTGCGCCCCGAAGATTTGCCCGAGCGCGTGCGCGAGGCAGTCATCGCACACGAACACGCCGCCGCCCTCCGCGCGCCGGAAGCGCACCCGCAAGAAGAGCACGCGCGCAACGTGGCGCCGGTCGCCGGCGAGCCGCTCGTCTCACTCTCCGAGCTTGAAGGGCAACACATCGCGCGCGTGCTCGCGCACACGGGCGGCAACAAGCAGGCCGCCGCGCGCCTGCTCGGCATCGACCGCACCACGCTCCAACGCATGATCAAGCGCCACGGCCTCGACACGGGCGGCGCGCGCGCCAACGGCGACGACTCAACGCAGACGCACGCTTAGGCGGCGACTATCCCTTGGCGGCCGGCTTCGCCGCGGCGGGCGACCTCGCGGGCGATGGCGAGGATTTGCGCGGTGTCGAAGGGCTTGGCGATGACCCAATCGACCTGCGCGGCCTGACGCTCACTCGACCCGACCGCTTCGCCCCAGCCCGTGACGACCGCCACGGGAATCTTCTCGTCCAGTTCGCGGACGGCGTGCGCCAACTCCCAACCGCTCATCCCCTGCATCCCGAGGTCTGTGAAGAGCGCCTCGAAGGCCGCGCCGTCGCCGAACTTCTCCAGAGCCTCGTGCCCGCTCGAAGCCAGCTCGACGTGGTAGCCCTCGCTCTCAAGGATGTCCGCGAGCAGCTCGCGCACGTTCTCCTCGTCGTCCACGACGAGGATGCGCGTCGCGCCCGTGCGCTGCGGGACGAGCGCGATGGCCGGCGCTTCGGCGGCCGGCTCCTGCCTCGCGGCGTTGGTGGCCGCGGGCAGCTTGATGCGGAAGGTCGTGCCCTTCCCGACCTCCGACTCGGCCTCGATGCCGCCCTCGTGGCGCCGGATGATGCCGTACGAGACGGCGAGCCCGAGCCCCATCCCGGCCTTCCCCTTCGTCGTAAAGAACGGATCGAAGACGCGCGAGCGCACCTCCTCGGCCATGCCCGTGCCCGTGTCGGCCACGGCAATCTCGACCGTCCCCGTAGACTCGCGCGTCGAGAGCGTGAGCGTCCCGCCCCGCGGCATCGCGTCCACGGCGTTGAAGACTAGATTGACTAAGACCTCACGCAGCTCCGACTCGTCGCCCATCACGCGCGCCTCGCCCGACCCGAGCTGTAGCTCAAGGCTGATGTGGACGCCCTCACTCTCGGCGCGACTCTTCCAGCGCGGGCGCGTGATCTCGCGCACGTCGAGCAACAACTGGTCAACGGAGACGGGCTGGAAATCGTGGTCGCGGCGCTGGCGCGCGAAGTCCTGTATGCGCTTGATGGTCTTCGCGCCGTCCTTCGCCGTCTTGATGATGAGCTTGAGGCCGGACTCGATTCGTTCGGAGTCTTTGGTGGTGAGCAAAAGCTGAGCGCGGCCGAGGATGCCCGCGAGCGTGTTGTTGAAGTCGTGCGCGACGCCCGACGCCAGCTCGCCCAGCGCGGAGAGCTTCTCAATCTGCGCGTACTGCTCGCGGATGCGCTCCTGCTCGCTGATGTAGTGCGACAACTCTTCGACGTGGCGGCGTGCCTGCTCGGCCTGTTGGGCGGCGGACTCGGCGCGCGCTTCAGCGGCGGCCTCGGCCTTGGCGGCGGCCGACATCGCCTCGATGTTGTCGAGGTAGGTGCGGTAGGTCAGGTAGACGATGATGATGATCGGGGCGGCGGCGACGAGCGCGTAGAAGCCCGCGGTCGAAGCGAGCTTGACCGTGATGCCCGCGGCCGACGCGCCGCCGAAGTAGGTGATGGAAGTCCAGAGATACTTGCTGCGCCACGTCGTCCAGAACGGCTCGTCGGCCTTGAGCGAGTTGTGCATCGAGACGATGACCGTGTTGCCGACGTACTGCACAAGCCCCATCACGCAGAGCGCGCTGGCGAAGCCGGCCGAGAACTCGCCCTTCGCGAGCGTCGTCACGTCGCCGTAGAGGAGTCGCAAGGTGATGTAAGTGATGAGGGTTGAGACGGCCATCATCGCCGCGTTGAAGGTGCTCGTCAGCAGGCTCATCGGCCGCCGGACGAAGCGCGAGGCGACGAAGTTCTCCGCCGCGCCGAGGATGACGGCCACCTCGCCGCCGTAGAGCAGCAGGGCGAGGAAGATGAAGGCGTCGGAGAAAGAAATCTTACCCGTCGTGCGCGGGATGGGGACGCAGAAGCGCGAGCTGACGAGCAGTGTAAAGGCCGCGAGCGGCAGCAGTCGCAGGTCGAGCCGGTGGAGTGGGAGGTTGAGCGCGGAGTAGAAGACGACGACCGCGCCCGCGGCGACAAAGACCCACATGTACGGCCTGACGTAACGCTGCATCGGCATAAGCGTCGGGATTGTCTCAGTCCTTCATTGCTGCGTTGAATCATTGAGCAAATCCTTCAACGAGTCAATGAACAAATGAGCCGATGAATCAACTACCTTGTTCGAGGAAGACCGTGTCGTAGAAGCCGCGCAGCCTGTAGCCCGCCTTCTGGAAGAGCGCCTGCGCTGCGAGGTTCTGCTCGTTGACGAGCGCGCTGACGGTCTTCGTCCGCTCAAGCAGGTTGCAGCCGAGCTGCGAAAGGCAGCGCAGCCCGTAGCCCTGCTGGCGGCTGGCCGGGTCTACGTAGACGCCTTCGAGGTAGACGCACTCGGGCGTGTCGGAAGCGATGTCGGCCTTGAAGAGCAGTTGACGGTCTTCGACCAAGACCCACACGCGGCCGTGCTCGATGCGGCGCGCGCAGCGCATGCGGAAGCCGTGCAGGTCAACGTCGATGGGATTGACGCCGCTCTCTTCGTAGGCCATCGCGGCGTGCACCGGCATCACGAGCATCAGGTCTTCGAGCGTGGCAAGCCGCAGCCCCTCGATGGGCTCGCGCGCGTGGACGGGCCAGCGCTGCTCGAAGAGCAGCTCGCGGCAGAAGAGGCGCGGCGTCTGCCCCGCGGGCGCGTAGTGCGACCAGAAGCGACCGACCACATCCTGCTCGCCGAGAATCATGTGCGCGTCGTGCTGCCCCTGCGCGATGCGCGCGAACCCCCCGAGCGCCGCCGCCGTCTCGGCCACGACGTAGACGGCGTGGCCGACGAGCGCGACGCCTTCGAGCCTGCCCTCCCGGTCGCGGCACGCGTGGAAGGTGCCGCGGTTGAAAGGGCTCTCGAAGCCGTTGTCACGGATGAGCCCGCTCATGATGACGGCCTGCGCGGGGCGACCCGAAAGGAAGTCAAGCACCTCCGACTCCGGATGCCGCTCGGTCAGGGGGTAAACCAGATGTGCTGGCTCGACCGCCTCGGTGCGCGCCGTGTCCTTCCTCGAACGATTAAGCTGGGGCATCTCGCCTCTCTCCTAACGTTGACGTTCACTCCAAGCGCGCGGCGACTCGGGGGGTCGCGCGTGCGCGCGTCTCATTTGTAGTCCAAACAGTCGAGCAGCGTTTCGGGCGCGGGCGGCCCCGCCTTCGTGTCGTCGCCGTTGGTGGCGGCCGAGAGCGCCTGCATCGCCGCGTCGGCGTCGAGCGTCCCGTCGGTGGCGAGCACGCCGTCGCCGAAGAGCGTGCGGTCGGTGGCGAGCACGCCCGAGGCGAAGACGAAGCGGTCGGTCGCAAGCACGCCCGAGGCGAGGAAGACCGAGCCGCTGCCGAGCACCTGCCCGTCGCTCACGAGCACGCTGTCGGTCGCGAGCACGCCCGAGGTCAGGAACGTCCGGTCGGTGGCGAGCACCCCGTCGGCAGAGAGAAGCGCGTCGGTGGAGAGCACTCCGAGGGCGTAAATCTTCTGATACTTCACCATCAGCTCGACGCCCGTCGCGAAGCCCTGCTTGATGACGATGCCCTGCGACCAAGGGAAAGTCTCGGCCGCGATGGTCGTCTGCGGCGTGGGCGCGGCGCCGTTGAGCAGCGGCGCGCCGAGCGGCGTCAGCGCCGACAGATCACGGCGCACGAGCTTCGCCACTCTCACTGCTCCTTCGACGTTCAGCTCGCCCGCGCCCTGTTCGAGCATGTTGAAGCCGGAGAGCTGCTGCGATGTGTACATCAAAATCGTCTTGACGAGGTTCGGCGTCAACGTCGGGTTAGCTTGAAGCATCAGCGCCGCCGCGCCGGCCACGGCGGGCGTCGCCATCGAAGTGCCGTTCAGGAACATCATCCGGCGCGCGTCCACGGGGCTCACGCCCGCGTCCAGCTCCGGGTGCTGCGTGACGAGAAGGTTGTCCTCCGCCTCGGCGTTGACGATCTTGTTGCCCGGGGCGACGAGGTCGGGCTTGACGAGGTTGTCGTGGTGCCGGACGCCGAGCGCGTCAGTCCAACCGCCGCGCGTCGGCCCGCGCGAGCTGTACGAAGCGATGCCGTCGTCCGAGCGCTTGTCGGTGCCGAAGGTGTTCGCGGCGCCGACCGTGATGGCCGAAGGCTCGTCCCCCGGCGAGTGGATGGCGCCGTAGACCTTCTGCCCCGCGGCATCCTTCCCGTTGTTGCCCGCAGCCGCGACGACCACTATCCCTGCGTCAACCAGCTTACGCGCGGCCTTGCAGATGGGGTCGTTCTTGTAGGACTCGACCGCCGCCGTGCCGAGGCTCATGTTGACGACGCGGATGTTGAAGGCCGCGCGGTTCTGATAGACCCAGTCGAGCGCAGCGAGGATGTAGGAGGCGCGCCCCGCGCCCTGCGAGTTCAAGACGCGCAGGTTGATGATGTTCGCGTTCGGCGCGACGCCGACGTACTCGGCGCGCGAGATGCGGCCGTTGCCCGCGGCGATGGAGGCGACGTGCGTCCCGTGCCCGAAGGGGTCGTCGGTGCGTCCCTCGCCCGTGAAGTCTTTGCTGTAGACGATGCGCAGGCCGTTGCTCTTGTCGAGAAAGGCCGTGTGCCCCTTGTCGATGCCGGAGTCGAGGACGGCGATGCCGATGCCTGTGCCGTCGAGCCCGTTGACGTTCGTGCCCGAAGTCTCACGCACGTCGTCCGCCCCCGTCGTGCGCGAGACGTGGCCGAAGCCCGTCGTCTCGCGGTCGAGGGAGATGAAGCGCACACCCTTCTGCTCCGACAGGCGCTCGACGAGCCGCGCCGGAAGCTCCAAGACGCGCGCGCTCAGAGAGTCGAAGCGCCCGCGAGTCTTCACCTCGCTCCCGAGCTTTGAGGCGAGCAGTGCGTCGAGCCCCGCGCGCTCCTGCACGATGACGCGGACGCGCCGTCCCGCCGCTTCCGGGTCGCGCGCCAGCTCAAGCAGATCGGGCGAGACTCTGTCAACGGGCTCATCCTGCCGGCCTTCGGAGTTCGCCGCGAGCGGGACTGCGCGCACGACCTTCAGCCCGGCCCGGCTCGCGCCGCCGGGCGCAAGCCCCGAGCCCGCCAGACACAGCAGCGCCAGCAGAGAGACGAGCGCCGCCGCCGTGTACGTTCTAACGTGTTTCACCTTGATCACCCTCCAGTGGTGCGTGCCGGGATAACTTGCAGACGGGAGCCGGCATGCCCGCGGGCTTCTTCGGTGCGAGGGATAATTGAGCCGCACCTGTCACTACCTGTCGGGGGTTTGCGCCGTTCAAGTCTGGCGCGGGCTTAAATCTTAGAGAGAGTGCATCGTCCGAACGGGGAAGAGGTCATAAAGTATCGGGTTAACGGGACGCCCCGTCAGTCCGGCAGCGCTCACTTCATGCACGGCGTATCGTCCCCCTCTACCAGAGTTGCCTGCGCCCGGATGTTCGTGTCGCCCGCCATGATGCCGTCACCCCCAATCGTTCC
>JBJMGQ010000517.1:0-9436 GCA_045807845.1 Pyrinomonadaceae bacterium
AGCGGCGGCAGGCGCAGGTGGACGACGTTCAGGCGGTAGTACAGGTCGGGGCGGAAGGTGCCCTCGTCGATGCGCCTCTGGAGGTCTGCGCTGGTCGCGGCCACGACGCGCACGTCCACCTTAACGGTGCGCGACGACCCGAGCCTCTCGAACTCGCGCTCCTGCAAGACGCGCAGGAGTTTGGATTGGAGAGGCAGACTCATGTCGCCGATCTCGTCAAGGAAGAGCGTACCGCCGTCCGCCTGTTCGAAGCGCCCTAAGCGCGCCGACTGCGCGCCGGTGAAGGCGCCCTTGACGTGGCCGAAGAGCTCGTCCTCAAGTAACTGCTCGGGGACGGCCGCGCAGTTGAGCGCGACGAGCGCCTTCTGGCCGCGCGGGCTCAGGTTGTGTATGGCGCGCGCGACAACCTCCTTACCCGTCCCCGTCTCGCCTGTCACCAGCACCGTCGTCTGGAACGGCGCGATGGCGCGCACCTGTTCAAACAGCCTCTGCATCACCGGCGCAGCCGCGATGAGGTTCTCCGTCCCGAGACGCGCGCCGCCCTGCGTGACGGCGCGCGTCTGCGCCGCGCGCTCGGCGGCGACGCGAATCGTGCCCAGTAGTCCCTCCAACTCGAAAGGCTTGGTGATGAAGTCCGCTGCGCCCCGCTTCATCGCTTCGACGGCGATGTCTACCGTGCCGTAGGCTGTGATGACGATGGGCAGGATGCCCGGCCGCACCCGCTGACAGTGGCGCAGCAGGTCGAGCCCCGACATCCCCGGCAGGGTCACGTCCGTGACCATCACGTCGAACGGCTCATCCCGCAACAACTCGACGGCGGCCTCTGCGGAAGACACGCCCCGCGCGTCGTACTCCTCCATCGCCGCCGCCTCCAGAAGCACGTCCCGCAAGCGCTCGTCGTCTTCCACGAATAGGATTTTGACATTCATACAGGTGTTGAGGCTCGGAATCGCCCGCAGTGAGGTTGGGCTTGCAAATAGAGTACGTGTTGCATAGAGCCTTTGTAAATAGCTTCGCTCCGGTCGTGCGTTATGTCCGGTACGGGAAGTAATTTACCAGTTGGGCCGGCGCACGCAAATGGCACTCGGATAGTTATATTGCCGGAGGCTGATAAGAGCCATTATGGCATGATTCTTCGGGGCCGGTGAGGGGCAGCGGTGGTGGGTGGCTGAAGGGAAGAGAGGGGCGCGGGGATACATCCGCGCCCCTCTGAGATAGGCTGGAAAAAGTGGACGCCATCAACCGCAGCTTTAGCATGCAGATTGGAGGCATCCACGAAGAATGTTCATGCAGCAGCAAAGAGCGGCATGACCGTCAACGGCCGTCTTCTACCGTGACCGGGGTGTGCCCCGCTCGCCTGACGACGGATGCGACCAGATGCTTGACTACCGGATCGTCGTCGGCGATCAGGATGCGTCGCGGCGTCCCGACACTTGACGGTGCCATGTGCTTAAGCTCCTTTCATTCAAACCAGCGCGTGTCCGAACCGCTCTTGCAGGAACAGTCTGACCCGCTCGTACTCCCTACCGACTTGAGCACCTATGCGTCCGGCTCCCGCCAGTCGATTCTCGCGCCCCATGCGTTCCAACTCACGCAGCGGCCCGACCACCGCCGACATCCCGCAGGTGGCGCTCACGCCGAAACAGTTATGCGCAATCGACTCCACTTCGACTGCATCCCCCGACTCGACGGCCGCGGCTAATCTTGCGAGGCTGGCGGACATTTGTTCGAGGTAGACGCCGATGATGTCGGCCACCTCATCCGGGTCATCGCCCATCGCCTGATGCAGCCTCTTTAGATCAACGGGCGGCGAAATCTCTTCGAGCTTCGGGCCGGCAGGTTCCACGCTCACGGCGTCGTCCGCCAGGAACCTTTCGAGCACGGCAGCCAACTCCTCCGGCCTGACCGGCTTGGAGACGTAGTCGTCCATGCCCGCCGCGAGGCACTTCGCGCGATCACCTTCGAGGGCGTTCGCCGTCATCGCCACGATGGGCGTGTGTTTCACCGCCCCTTCGCGGCGGCGGATCTCGGCCGTCGCCGCGTACCCGTCCATCTCGGGCATCTGGCAGTCCATGAGCACAAGGTCGTATGCGATCCTCCCCAGCGCCTCGACCGCCTCCCGCCCGTTGGCGACCGCATCGGCGCGGTAGCCGAGCTTCTGCAATTGGCGCACGGCTACTTTCTGGTTCACGACGTTGTCTTCGGCGATCAGGATGAGCTTGTGTGAAACCACCTGCACCTCTTTCATGATGAGTTTAGTATGTGGGTTCGACGGTTGAGGCGGAGGCGGCACCCGGCTCATCATGGTTGCCAGACAGTCGAACAGTTGGGATTGGCGCACCGGCTTGGTGAGGCACGCCTCGATGCCCGCCTCGCGCGCCGTCGCGGACTGCCCGCGCTGCCCGAACGAAGTCAACATGACGAGGCGTGTCCCCGCGATGGCGGGGTCGGCCTTGATGGCGCGAGCCAACTCCAGACCGTCCATCTCCGGCATCATCAGATCGAGCACGGCGAGGTCGTAAGGCTCGCCCCGCCCCGCCGCCGCGCGCAGCAATTCGAGGGCGCGCGCGCCCGAATCGACCTCCGCATGAACCATCCCCCAGGAGCCGAGTTGATGCGACAGAATCTTCCGGTTGGTCGCATTGTCGTCTACGGTCAACACCCGCAACTTGTCGAGACTCCAGACGGTCGCCGGGGTCTCTGCGGCGTCCGCAGGCTGTCGGTCGAATCTGGCGGTGAATCGGAAGGTCGTGCCTTTACCCAACGCGCTGTCGAAGCCGATCCGCCCGCCCATCAGCTCGACTAACTGTTTCGAGATCGCCAGACCTAGTCCCGTCCCGCCGTACCTGCGCGTCGTCGAGCCATCGGCCTGCGTGAAGGCTTGGAAGAGGTGGCGGCCCGCGGCCTCGTCGATGCCTATCCCTGTGTCGGCCACCGTAAAGCGGACGACGACCTCGGCGTGGGTCTCGCTCTCTTTCTCGGCTTGCACGACGACCTCGCCGTGCTCCGTGAACTTGATGGCGTTGCCGATCAGATTCGTGAGCACCTGTCGCAGACGCCCCGGGTCGCCGCGCAGCCTGGTCGGGATATCGCTGTAGACGAGCGAGGCCAGTTCGAGTCCCTTCTCCCGCGCGCGCTCGGCCAGCAATTCGACCGTCTCCTCGACCGGATGAAGGAGGTCGAAGTCCAGCGTCTCGAACTGGAGCTTGCCCGCCTCGATCTTCGAGAAGTCGAGGATGTCGTTAATGATGGTCAGCAGTGAGTCGCCGCTCGCGCGGATGGTCTCGGCGAAGTCGCGCTGCTCGGCGTCGAGGCCGGTGTCGAGCAGCAGCCCGGTCATGCCGATGATGCCGTTCATCGGCGTGCGGATCTCGTGGCTCATGTTGGCGAGGAACTCCGACTTGAGCCGCGCCGACTCCAACGCGGCGTCGCGCGCTTGTTGCAGTTCCGCCTCCATCCGCTTCCGTTCGGTGATGTCCTGAAGCGTCGTGCGGATGCCGGTGACGCTGCCTTTCGCGTCGTAGATCAGCCGGTCTTCGACCTGCACGAGAATCAGCTCGCCGTCTTTGCGGATGAACGTCCGCTCGTACGAAGTCAGCGGCATGACGCCCGAAAGCTTCCGCCGAACGGCGTCCTGCGACACCTTCTCCACGACGAGTTCCCAGACGGGCCGGCCCACCAACTCTTCGGCCTTGTAGCCGAGCAGGCGCTCCCCGGCGTGGTTGATCCGGGTGATGCGCCCGTCCCTGTCCAACTCGTGATAGGCCATCGGCGCGTCGTCGAAGAGGTCTCTGAATTTAGCCTCGCTCTCGACGAGCGCCGCCTCGGCCCGCTTGCGCTCGATGGCCAGAGCGATCTGGCCTCCGACCGACGTGAGGAATTCGAGGTCGCGCTCCGAGTAGGCGTCCCTGTCCCTGTAGTGCTGTACGACGAGCACGCCGATGGCCTCGGAGAGGGTGCCGAGTGGGATGCCAAGCCAGCAGGCCGGAGAGGTTCCGAGCGGCTCGACTTCGCCCTGCTCGACGAGTCGGCTGAAGATTTCCTGCGTCATCAGGGCGGGGCGGCCCGTGCGGAAGACGTAGGCCGTGCGGCTCTTCCCTAATTTTTGTGGGGGCGGCACGTCGTCGTATCGGTCAACGAAGAACCGCATGACGAACAGTCCCGCCTGTTTGTCGTGGAGCGCAACGAAGCAGTTCTCCGCGTAGAGTACTCTCCCGATGGCGCGGTGGATGAGGCTCAGCAGTTCGTCAAGATTGGATGTCTCGTTGACGCCCTGCATAATCTCGAACAGGACTTGGCGCTCCGTCTCGTCCTGCCTGCTTGCTGTCTTCATGATGGTCTTACTCTTCCTCTGATTTTGAGAGCTGCCGGATCGGCGGTGTCAGCTTTTTGACGTGCGCGCGGTCTGTGCTAGGCCGAGACGTAGTCGAGCCGCTCCCCGACCTCTTCGTTGGTCTGCTCGTGGATGCGGGCGAGGTCGGAACGGGTCAGCCCCAGCAACGCGAGACGGTCGGAGCCACACGCGTCGAGGCTCGCGACCTCGCTTGAGTCGTGGGCGTGCGCGACGGCGTCGGCCACGTGCAACAGGAGGGCAGCCGGGTCATTGATGCGGACGGCGTCGTGGTGAGTCTGGATGGAAAGCGCCAACTCGCGCGGGGCGCCGCAGGCTTCGAGAATCCATTGTCCGACCTGCGCGTGATCGACGCCGAAGGATGTGACCTCCTTGTCAACGCGCGTCCCGGCATCGTCGAGCCAGGTGATGGTCTCCATCTCCTGCGGGAAGAGCGCGTGCAGGAGGGCTTCGCCGATGTCGTGGAGCAGGCCGGCCGTGTACGCGGCTTCCGCGTCGAGCAGCCCCGTCTTCTCCGCCAGCAGCCGCGCCGCCACGGCGCAGCGCCGTGAATGAACGCGCGACACTTGCGCCTCGTAACAGACCCTCTCGTACACATCCGCTTGTGCGATGACGTGACGCAACACGTCAGCTTCGAGCCGCGCGCAGGCGGTCTTCAGGCTCGCCGTCGGGCCTTCGGCGGGACAGACGACGTTAGCCGCGCGGAGGACTCTGGCCGCGAGCGCCGGCTCGGCTTCAACTTCGCGCACTAACTCGGACAGCGTGAGGCTGCGCAAGTTCGCCGGCCGTGCGACCGGGAGGAATTGCGGGCCGATATGGCAGCGAATTTGCGCCAACGCCTCCAGCTTACAGAACGCCCTGACGACCTCCGGGTCGAACAGCGTCCCCGTCTTTTTAATCAGTTCTCCGACGGCCGCCTCGTGGCTGAGGGCGTCGCGGAAAGGGCGCGGGCTGGTCATCGCGTCGTAGGCGTCGGCCACGCGGATGATCCGCGAGGCAACGGGTATCTGTTCGCCCGCCAAGCCTTCGGGATAGCCGGTGCCGTCGTAATTTTCGTGATGATGGCGCACCGCCGCCGCGACCTCCTCCATCTCGGGGACGCCCGCCAGCATCCGCGCCCCGCGCTCCGAGTGCAGTTGGACGACCGTTTGCTCCTCGCCGGTGAGCGCCGAGGGTTTGAGTAGCACAGAGTCGGGCGTGCCGATCTTGCCCACGTCGTGCAGGAGAGCGGCCAAGCTTAGCTGTTCGAGCACCTGCACGCTCAGGTGCATCCGGCGGCCGATGGCCCCGGCGTAGCCGCCGACGCGCCGCGCATGGCCGTAGACGAAAGGGTCTCTGGCCTCCAGCGCGTCGGCGATGGCGCGGACGAAGCCCCGCGTCATCTCCCGCAGCCGCAGGGAGAGGCGCTTGTTCGCCACTTCCAACTCGTGATGTGACTTATTGGTTTCGTAGTGCTCAAGGGCGCGTGCGACCGTCAGACGCAGGTCGTCGTTGTCCCACGGCTTGGTGACGTAGCGGTAGACCTGCCCGCAGTTGATTGCCTCGACGAGCGCGCACATGTCCGTGTACCCCGTGAGGATCATCCGCACCATGTGGGGTCGCGTGTCGGCGATCTGCTTGAGCAGCTCAATGCCGGTCATGCCGGGCATCCGCTGGTCGGTGATGAGCAGCGCCACGTCGTGCTGGCCGAGTAGCTGCAACGCCTCCTGCCCCGACAACGCCGTGAGCACGGAGTAGTCGCGGCGGAAAAGCCTTTCGAGCAGGCGCAGGTTGGCCGGCTCGTCATCGACAATCAATATTTTATAGCTCATGTTCTTGGTCTGTTGGTGTGGTTATGGTGGAAGGCGGTTAATCAATCGTCTCGTGCGACGCGGGGGGCGTCCACCGGGAGCGTGACCGTGAAAGTCGTCCCGTCGCCGGGGCAGCTCGCGACTGCGATCCTGCCCTGATGACGCTCGACGATGCCATAAGTAACTGACAGCCCCAGCCCGGTGCCTTCGCCGACGGGCTTCGTGGTGAAGAAGGGGTCGAAAATCCGTGGGAGGTGTTCGGGCGCGATGCCGTCGCCGGTGTCGCTCACCGCGACGACTGCCGCGTCGCCCTCGCGCCGCGTCTCGATGCGCACTTCGCCGCCGCGCCTCACGGCGTACGCGGCGTTGACGAGCAGGTTGAGCCAGACCTGATTGAGCTGTCCCGCGTAACAATCCACGGGCGGCAGGTCACCGTAATCGCGCACGAGTCGGACGTTCTCGGCCGTGTAGTAGCGCGCGAGCAGGCGCAGCGTAGACTCGATGCTTTCGTGGATGTCCACCTTCTTGAACTCCGCCTCGTCGAGGCGGGAGAACGTCCGCAAGTTCTGCACCACATCGCGGATGCGCTCGGCCCCGTCGCGGCAGTCGGCGACGATGGAGCCTAAGTCGGCGAGCGCGTTCTCGTAATCAGTCTCCTCCTTAAGCGCTCTCACCTTCCCCACCATCTCTTCGGGGAGCGGCACCGCGTCGTAGAGAGCAAGCAGACGTTCAAGCCCGCGCGCCGACTCGGCGAGCAGTTCCATGTTGCCGTAGATAAACCCGGCGGGGTTGTTCAGCTCATGCGCCACGCCGGCGGCCAACTGCCCGAGCGAGGCCATCTTCTCACTCTGGATAATCTGCGCCTGAAGATGTTCAAGCTCGGCCTTGCTGCGCCTGAGCTCATCATTCCTGCGCTCAAGGTCAAGCTTGTAGTGACGGGCGGCGCGCAGCAGGGCGCGTCGCTCCAGCGCCCGCTCGACCGTCATCGAGAGGACGCTGAGGTCGCAGGGCTTAAGCAGATAGTCGTAAGCGCCGAGGCGGACGGTGTCCAAGACACGCTGCGGACGGTCAACGCCCGAAACCATGACGACTGCCGTCTCAGGGTGGCGGATCATAATCTCCCGCAGCAGTTCGACCCCGTTGCGGCCCGGCATCATCACGTCCGAGATGACGAGCGCGTAACTTTCATAGGCCATGCGCGCTAACGCCTCGTCCGCCGATGAGGCCGTGTCGCAGAAGTAGCTCTCGCCGAGTTGCAAGGAGAAAATCTCGCGCAAATCCTCGTCGTCATCGACGATGAGGAGTCGCCTGTCGCCGTCCTCCATGAACTCGGACGCGGCGCGGGCACTGGTGGCGTTGGCTTGGCTGATGCAGGCGTACGACATGCATTGAGACTCGAAACGTATGGCTCTTCGGCGACGGAACGGGACGCCCCGGGCATACCGCGCTCGCACATCGCCCGTCCGAACGCCCGGTGCGCTCGACAGAGCGTCCCGCGCCGTCGCAATGCACGATCCGTGCCGTTAGACCACACAGAGCGCGTGATGGCGCTGACGGGAATACCAATGAAGCTACTGGTGGGAATTCTTTAGGCGGTCGGCCGGTTTTTGCGAGGTTGCGACTCAACCACCGGCCTTATTCCATGAGAGCGGCTAGGCCGCCTGTGGCCGGGGCACCTTCACGGTGTCAATTCCATGACGCCAAGAATCATAAGTCTCCGTTCAAGTGGCGACCTTTCGCTCGCCGAAGAGGCTGACCAACTGGGTCAGGCGCGCTAGGGGCGGCGAGTCGCCCGCGGCTTACACGCAACTATTCACGCGGCAGCAAAGGGCGGCGTGAGCGTCAGACATGGCGTCCGTTTTTGACGACCCACCTCACGCGAACCGGGGCTCTGTTGCCGGCCGTGTCTATGCAGCTATTGACATCCACCCGGCCCGGGCATATCTTTCCGCCCATCCAGCAGGGCTCACCACTCACCGCCGTCGCCGCTCGCCAGCAATGGCCGAATGATCACCCGTTTCTATAGGGTTGGCAAAAATAATTGTCCAAAGCCCATCAGGTTGGAGCCTAACAATGAAAAGAATAGTCGTCTGGTCGCTCTTAACGCTTGCCCTTTTGGCCGGTGCGTCTCTGAAGTACACACGAAGCGCATCTTCGAGTTCATCTAACCGACTGACGGCAGTTCCGCGTGTGGTCGCCGCCATTTCCAACCTGAATCCGGTGTTCGCAACGACGTTGACGGTAGACCGGACGGACGATACAGCCGCCGCCACGGCCTGTTCGGCCGCCGCCAACGATTGCAGTTTGCGCGGCGCGATCATTGCGGCAAACGCCGACCTCGGCGTGACCCCGTTGGTTATCAACCTGCAACCGGCGGCCACTTACAACCTTACGCTGACCAATGCGACGCAAGAGAACGCCGCCGCCACGGGCGACCTTGATATCACCACGAGCCTGCACACGGTGACTATCGCGGGCGGCGGCTCGTCAGGGCCGAACGCGACCTTTATCAATGCGGCGGGGCTCAACACGGGCAGCCTCCGCGACCGCGCGTTTCAAATCACAGGGTCGGGCGTCACCGTCATCTTTCAAGACTTGGTCATTCAGAACGGCAAGGCCGCCGACGACGGTACAAACGGCCTGAGCACCAACCCCGCGTCACAAAACAGCAACCGTTTTGGTGGTGGCATCCTCAACAACGGCGGCAGCGTCACGCTCGATAACGTCGTCGTCCAGTCGTGTCAGGCGCTCGGCAAGGGCGACAGCGTTATCAACGACCACACCACGCTCGACGCGCGAGGCGGCGCTCTCGCCAGTCTCACGGCGACCGGCAACGTGGTTATCACTGGTAGCACTTTGACGGGCAACACGGCGCTGGGCGGAGACGGCGGCAACTTCAACAACGGCGCAGGCTCGAACGCACAGGGCGGCTCGATCTATTTTGAAGGCGGCACGCTTAACATCGAAGGGTCGCGGATTGACAACAGCGCCGCCGACGGCGGCCACGGCGGCAACGTTTCGCAGAACGGCCAGACGAACGGCGGCTTCGGCGGAATAGCTCAAGGCGGCGGAGCGTGGGTCGGCGGCGGCACGGTGAGCATTAACAACACCACGTTCGAGAACACCGTCGCCAACGGTGGCGACTCGGGCACGGGCGGCAACGGAGCAGAGCCCGCCGGCCCCGCTGACGGCGGCGGCCTGTATAGCCTCGGCAACGTTACGGTGACCAACTCCACGTTCCACCTTGCGGAAGCCAACGGCGGCAACGGCGGCAATGCCTTCGGCACGACCTGCC
>JBJMGQ010000518.1:0-7099 GCA_045807845.1 Pyrinomonadaceae bacterium
AAGGGCGCAACCGCTTCGTTCAAACTCCCCGGCGAGCTGTCGGAGAGGTTGCGCGAGCTGAGCCGGCGCGAAGGCGCGACGCTCTACATGACGCTGCTCGCGGGCTTCCAACTTCTGCTCGCGCGCTACACGCGTCGGCCGGACATTCTCGTCGGCTCGCCCGTCGCCGGTCGTTACCGGCTCGAAACCGAGAACCTCGTCGGGCTCTTCGTCAACACGCTCGTCATGCGCGCGCACGTCGGCGCGGGCTTGAGCTTCCGTGAGCTGCTGCGGCAGACGAGGGAGACGGTCTTGGAAGCACAGGCGCACGCCGACGTGCCGTTCGAGCGCGTGGTCGAAGAGCTGCGGCCGGAGCGTGCGCTCAGTCACGCGCCGCTGTGCCAGATCGTCTTCGCGTTGCAGCAGGGCGTGGGCGTGCCGGAGCGTTTGGGCGATCTGCGTTTGCGGCGTGAGGAGGTGGCAGGCTCAACCGCTCGGCTCGACCTCACGCTCATCATGGAAGAGAGAGCGGAGACGGGCGACGCGGCCTCGCCGTCTCTGGCAGCGTGGGTCGAGTACAGCACAGAGCTTTTCGACGCCGCGACCATCACGCGACTGATGAATCATTACGAGCGCGTGCTGGCGTTGGTCGCCGCGGACGCGGAGGTGAAGGTCTGGGACGTGGAGCTGCTCACGCCCGACGAGCGCGCACGTCTGCTCGTCGAGTGGAACCGCACCTCCACTGACGACAACACGCCCGCCGCGCGCAACGCGTTGGAGATGTTCGACGAGCACGCGGCGCGCGAGCCCGAAGCCACGGCGGTCGTAGACGGCGAGAGGGAGCTTTGCTACGGCGAGCTGGCCGAGCGCGCGGCACAGCTCGCGGCCTACCTGCGCGCGCAGGGTGTCGGCCCGGAGGTGCTGGTCGGCGTGCTGCTTGAGCGCTCCGCGGAGATGATCGTGGCGCAGCTCGGCGTGCTCAAGGCGGGCGGGGCTTACGTGCCGCTCGACCCGGCCTATCCGCAGGAGCGCCTCTCCTTCATGCTGGAAGACGCGCGCGTGCGTCTGCTGCTGACGCGCGAACGTCTGCTCGCACAAGTGCCCGCGACCGGGACGCGCGTCGTCTGCCTCGACCGCGACTGGTCGGAGATTGTCGAAGCGGGGCGCAAGACGAGCGCGCGCCGCACGCCCGGCCCCGTCTCTGCGGAGAGCCTCGCCTACGTCATCTACACGTCGGGCTCGACGGGGCGGCCCAAAGGGGTCGAGCTGACGCACCGCAGTCTGCTCAACTTCGTCCACTGGCACCTCGAAACTTTCCGGATGACAGCGCGCGACCGCATGTCGCTCTACTGTAGCGTCACCTTCGACGCCTCGGTCTGGGAGGTCTGGACGACGCTGGCCGCCGGGGCGAGCCTGTGCGTCGTGCCCGACGAGGTGCGCCTCGCGCCCGAGCTGCTGCGCGACTGGCTCATCAATCGGCGCGTGACCGTCAGCTTCCTGACGACGCCGGTCGCGGAGAGAGTCTTACAGGTCGAGTGGCCGCGCACGGGCGTGGCATTGCGCTGGCTGCTGACGGGCGGCGACACGTTGCACGAGCGCCCGCGTGAGGGCATGACCTTCGCGCTCGAAAACGTCTACGGCCCGACGGAGAACACCATCGTCTCGACCGCCTGCGAAGTGAAAGCCTCTGCGCCGGGAGCCGTGGGCCACGACACGCAGAACACGCTGCCTTCCATCGGCAGACAGATTCGCGGCGTGCGTGCCTATCTGCTCGACGAGCGGATGCGCCCCGCGCCCGTCGGCGTCGCGGGCGAGGTCTACCTCGGCGGCGTGAACCTTGCGCGCGGCTATCTGCGGCGTGCTGCCTTGACCGCCGAGCGGTTCGTGCCCGACCCCTTCTCAAGTGAGACGGGTGCGCGCCTCTACCGGACGGGCGACCTTGCGCGCTACACCGCCGACGGCGAGATGTGGTTCGTCGGGCGTGTGGATCAACAGGTGAAGATCAGGGGGAACCGGGTCGAGCTTGGCGAGGTCGAAGCGTTGCTGCTCGAAGACGGGCGTGTGCGCGAGTGCATCGTCGTCGTGAGCGCGTCCGACGACGGCGCGGATAAACGCATCGTGGCCTACGTCGTCTTCGAGCCGGACGCGGGGGGCGGCGGGACGGCCGAGTTGAGAAGCTCGCTACGACAGCGCTTGCCGGAGTACATGATTCCTTCGGCGATTGTTGCGCTCGACGTGCTGCCTCTGACGCCGAACGGGAAGGTTGACCGCCGCGCGCTGCCACGCCCTGAGATGGGCGGTGTGGACGATGCCGCCTTCGTCGCTCCGCGCACGCCGACCGAAGAGGTGCTGGCCGGCATCTGGTCGAACCTCCTCGGCGTCGCGCGCGTCGGAGCCGAAGATAACTTCTTCGACCTCGGCGGACACTCGCTGCTGACGACGCAGATGATCTCGCAGGTGCGCGAACTCTTCCGCGTCGAACTTCCCATGCGCATTCCGTTCGAGTCGCCGACGCTCGCCGCGCTGGCCGTGCACGTCGAGCGGGCGATGAGGGACGAAGGCTCGGCCACGACCACCACCACCATCGAGCGCGCGCCGCGCGACGCGGAACTAAAACTTTCGTCCTCGCAACAACGACTCTGGTTCCTGAATCGCCTCGACCCCGACAGCTCGGCCTACAACATCCCGGCTGCCGTACGCCTCTCGGGCCGCCTGAATGTCGCCGCCCTCGAACAGACGTTCGACGAAATCGAGCGGCGACATGAAGTCCTGCGCACCGTCTTTGACACGGTGGCAGGCAGGCCGCGACTCCGCATCAACCCGCCCGCGCGCCGCACGCTCCCCGTCGTCAGTCTGCTCGACCTGCCCGACGACGAGCGCGAGGCGGAAGCAAGGCGACAGGCGGAAGCCGAAGCGCGCCAACCCTTCGACCTCGCCTCGGGGCCGCTCTGGCGCGCCACCCTCTTCAAGTTGGCGGAAGACGAGCACCTCCTGCTGCTCACACAACACCACATCGTCTCCGATGGCTGGTCGCTCGGTCTCCTCGTCCGCGAACTCTCCGCTCTTTATGAAGCCTTTGCTACGGGAGAGCCGTCGCCGCTCTCGGAGTTGGAGATTCAATACACGGACTACGCCGTCTGGCAGCGGGAGCGGTTGAGCGGGGCGGAACTCGACGCGCAGTTGAGCTACTGGCGGAGGCGGTTGGTGGGAGCGCCAGCGGTCTTGGAGATACCGACAGACGGGGTGCGGCCGGCGGTGCAGAGTTTCCGCGGAGCGACGCAGCGGGTGGAGGTGTCGAGTGAGTTGGCGGAGCGTTTGCGGGAGATGAGCAGGCGAGAGGGCGTGACGCTCTACATGCTGTTGCTCGCCGCCTTCCAACTCCTCCTCGCACGCTACGCGCGGCGTGACGACATCGTGGTCGGGACGGACATTGCCAACCGCACACGCGTCGAGACCGAACCGCTCATCGGGCTCTTCGTCAACCAGCTCGTGCTGCGCACAGACCTCTCGGGCGACCCGACCTTCCGCGAGCTGCTCGGGCGCGTGCGCGAAGTCACGCTCGGCGCGTACGCGCATCAGGACTTCCCGTTCGAGAAGCTGGTCGAAGAGTTGCAGCCGCAGCGCGACCCTTCGCGCAACCCGCTCTTTCAGGTGATGTTCATTCACCAGAACACACCGATGCCGCGGCTTGAGCTGCCGGGGCTCACGCTCAGCCCCTTCGAGCTGGAAGAGGAGGGCGCGGTCTTCGACTTGAGCTTTGCCTTCCTCGCGCGAGACGACGGCGCCATCAACACCTCGCTGCGCTACAACACAGACCTCTTCGAGCAGGCGACCGCCGCGCGCATGCTCGCGCAGTTCGTCGCGCTGCTGCAAAGAATCGTCGAGCGCCCCGAAGCACGGCTGAGCAGCTTTGAGCTTCTCACCGAATCGGAGACCAAACGTCAGGCGGTGGAGCACATGGAACGCAAAGAGGCGCGATTCAAGAAGCTCGCCAACCTCAAGCCGAAGGCCGTGCGGGTTTCGCCGGAGCAGGTCGTCCGCAGCGACTACGCTGCGCCGGGGCAGACGCTCCCGCTCGTCTTTCGCCCGGAGGTCGAAGACGTTGACCTTGCGGCGTGGGCGGCGCGCAACCTCGGCCAGCTCGAAGAGCAACTGGCGCGGCACGGCGGTCTGCTCTTCACGGGCTTCGACGTGCCCTCGGTGGCGAAGTTCGAAGAGTTCGTGCGCTCCGTCTGTCCCGAGCTGATGAGCTACGGCGAGCGCTCTTCGCCGCGCACGGCCATCACGGGCGGCGTCTACACCTCGACGGATCACCCGGCCGACCAGCACATCCTTCTGCACAACGAGCAGTCCTACACCTTCAACTGGCCGATGAAGATTTGGTTCTACTGTCTGCAACCCGCGACCGAAGGCGGGCGCACGCCCATCGCCGACAGCCGGAAAATCTTCCGCCGACTCGACCCGCGCCTCGTCGAAAAATTCGCGCGCGAAGGCGTGATGTACGTGCGCAACTACGGCGACGGCCTCGGCCTTCCGTGGCAGGAGGTCTTTCAGACGCGCGAGCGCGCAGAGGTCGAGGAGCACTGCCGCCGCGCGTCAATCGAGTTCGAGTGGAAGGACGACGACCGCCTGCGGACGCGACAGGTACGCCCCGCCGTCAGGACACACCCGCGCACGGGCGAGCCCGTCTGGTTCAACCACGCCGTCTTCTTCAACGTGTCGAGTCTGGAACAGACGGCACGCGACTCTCTGCTCGCCGGGTTGCCGGAAGAGGACGTGCCCTTCAACACCTTCTACGGCGACGGCTCGCGCATCGAGCCCGCCGTTCTCGCCGAGCTGTGCGAGGCTTATCGCCTTGAGACCGTCTCGTTCCCTTGGCGCGCAGGCGACGTGCTGATGCTTGACAACATGCTCGTCGCACACGGGCGCGAGCCCTTCGCGGGGCCGCGCAAAATCGTCGTCGCGATGGCCGAGCCTTTCGGCAGCCGCGACTATCACTCTGCCGGTACGGAGCAACTGCATGCACTCAGTAGCCCTTAACGGCTTCCGGCTCTCGCCACAGCAGCGCCGGCTCTGGCTGTTGCAGGAACGCAGCGCGGTCAACTTCTGCGCGCAGGCGGTCGTCCGACTCGACGGCGTGCTCGACCAAGCGCGACTGCGCCGAGCCATCGCGCGCAGCGTCGAGCGCCACGAGATTCTGCGCACGGGCTTTCGCCGCCTGCCGGGCGTGCGCGTGCCTGTGCAGGTCGTGGCCGACGCTACGGAGTTCGAGTGGCGCGAAGTTGACCTGCGCGACCTCGCGCCCGAAGAGCGCGAGACGCTCGCCGCCGACGCGCTCGCCGCCGAGCGCCAACGCCGCTTCGAGCTTGAGACGGATGCCCCTTTGCGCGTCGCACTCGTGCGTCTGACAGAAGACAGTTACGTGCTGTCTCTCACACTCCCAACGGTCTGCGCCGACAGGCTCACGCTGCGTAACCTCTTCGCAGAGATTGGTCACATCTACGACGCGGGTGCTCGCTCTGTCGCGGGCGAGCCGGGCGGAGACGCGCCGTTGCAGTACGCGCAGTACGCGGAGTGGCTGCATGAGCTGCGGACGCAGGAGGAGGAGGCGCAGGCCGGGCGGGAGTTCTGGGACGCGCAGCTCGACGGGGCCGGCTCGACGGAGGCGCGCTTCGGTTTCGAGAGGACGCAGGAGACGCGTGAGACTTTCGCGCCCGCGTCGCTCGGCGTCGAGGTCGCGGGCGCGACGTGGGAGCGGCTCGCACAGCTCGCCGGGGAGCACAACGTCACGCGCGAGACATTGCTGCTCGCGTGTTGGCAGACGCTTCTGTGGCGGCTCAACGGGCGCGCGCCGTTCGCCGTCGGCTTCCTCTCCGAAGGGCGCGAGCACGAGATGCTGCGCGACGCGGCGGGCATCCTCGCAAGTTGGCTCCCTGTGCCGTGCATTGTTGCGGGGCGTCTCTCGCTGCCTGAAGTGCTGCCGCGCGTCGAGCGCACGCTGCGCGATGCGCGCGAGTGGCAGGAGTTCTTCGTGTTGGAGAAGTGCGCGGCGGCAATCGAGGCCGCGGCGGGCGTCGCCGAAACCGGATTCCTGCCGCTGGCTTTCGAGTACCACGAAGCGCCGGAGCCGCTCCGCGCAAGCGGGCTCGTCCTCTCGCCCTTGAGCGAGTTCTGTCTCGACGAGAGGTTCGACCTCAAGCTCACCTGTGTCGGCGGAGCGGGCGGCCTCGCCTGCGAGCTGCACTACAACGCCGCGCGCTTCGACGCCGTGGACGCACGCCGCCTCGCGCGTCAACTGCGGGCGCTGCTCGAAGAGATCGCGGCACGTCCCGAGACGCCGCTCGACGAGGTCGAGATTCAGTCGAGCGAAGACCTGCGCCAGCTCCTCGAAGAGTTCAATCGCACCGAGCGCGACTTTCCGCGCGACGCGTGCCTGCACACGCTCTTTGAGCAACAGGCCGCGCGCACGCCCGACAACGTCGCCGCGGCGTTTGAAGAGAGCCGTTTGAGCTTCGCCGAGCTGAACGCCGCGGCCAACCGCTGGGCGCACCGCCTGCAAAGTCTCGGCGTCGGGCCGGACGTGCCGGTCGGCCTCTGCGCCGAACGCTCGGTCGAGATGATGGTGGGGCTGCTCGCCATCCTCAAGGCGGGGGGCGCATACGTCCCGCTCGACCCGCGTCAACCGACGGCGCGGCTCTCGCTGCTGCTTGAAGAGACGGGCGTGCCCGTGCTGCTTACGCAGGGCGAGCTGCTCGCGCGTCTGCCCGCGACGGCGGCGCGCGTGCTCTGTCTCGACGCCGACCGTGCCTCGGTCGAAAGCGAGAGCGCTGAGAACCCCGCGAGCACAGTCAGCCCCGGCAATCTCGCATACATCATCTACACGTCCGGTTCGACGGGGCGACCGAAGGGCGTGATGGTGCAACACCGTTCGGTCGTCAACCTCATCGCGGCGCTGCGCGAAGCCATTTACAAACGGCACGCACCGGGCGACGCGCCGCTGCACGTCAGCCTCAACGCGCCGCTCGTCTTCGACGCATCGGTCAAGCAGCTCGTGCAACTGCTCGAAGGCCACGCGCTCCACATCATCCCCGACGCGGCGCGCGCCGACGCGGGCGCGTTG
>JBJMGQ010000519.1:0-2810 GCA_045807845.1 Pyrinomonadaceae bacterium
AAAAGCAGTAGGCAGATGGCAGATGGCAGTAGGCAGTTAATACCCTTCGGGGATGTTCAAACTGCCTACTGCCATCTGCCTACTGCCTACTGCTCAAGGAAGTATGACGTGCATATGGTTGTTGTGGTCGAGGGTGGCGCGCACCAAGCCGGCGGAGACGAGCGCGGGGTCGTCGAAGTAGACGACGGCCGCGGGGTTGGTCTGCTTGATGAGGTTGATCAGCTCGGTCGTAAGCCCTCGCGAGTAGTTCGGGGCGTAGATGTTGGTCGGCTCGGGCTGGCCGTTGTTGGTGAGCGGCCAGATGTCTGCCTCGCGGCCGTCCTGATGATCGCCGCCGTGGCCGGGGAAGTTGCCGCCGCCGCGCAGACTGAGGTCGGCGATGACGAGCTTCTGGTCGGGGTGCGCCTTGTCCCACTCGGCGGCAATGGCCCGAATCAGATCGACGAACTCGGGGCGGCCGTAGGCGTTCTGCGTCTGCCGGTTGAAGAGGATGTAGCCCGGCCCTTCGGCCGCGAGCTGCGCAGAGATGGCGGGGTCGCCCCCGGGGTTGGGCGGGCCGATGGGCTTGCGCGCGGTCGGCGTGCCGGTGTTGCGCCGCAGCGTGAAGGCTTTGCGCAGCAGCGACTCGGAGGCCGCCGTGTCCTCGCGGCTCAGGGGGTAGTAGAGGTTTTGCAGGAAGGCCGCCGACTCTTCGTACTTGTCCGAGAGCGCGTCGGGGTCGTCGCGCAGCACCTCCTCCCAGACGGCCAGCGCCTGCCGGTACTGCGCCTTCGCCTTCTCGCGCGCGGGTTGCATCGCCTCGTTGCGCGCGGCCTCCGAGCGCTCGCGCGTGCCCGCCTCCGCGGCCTCTTCGTAGGCGGCGGTCGCCTGCTTCAGATAGAGGTCGGCAAGGTCTTTGTAGACGTTGGCCGTGTTCAGGCGGAAGTACTTGTCCTTCTGCGCGGAGGCGGCCGAGAGGATGGCCGAGAGCTGTTCGAGCTGCTCGACGGCCGCGTTGTAGTTGCGCCCCTCTTCGAGCGAGTGCGCGAGCCCGTCAAGCGTGCCGACCGAGTCGAGCCCAACGTCGCCATGAATCAAGACCTCGGTCTGCAAGGCCGACCGGAAGAAGGCCGCGGCCTGATCGTGCCGCTCCAACTTGCTGTTCAGCGCGCCGAGGTTGTAGAAGACCCACGCGCGGTTCTCGTGCCCCTCCTCGTCGTTGAGCGTCATCGAGTACAGCTCGTTCAGTTCGCGCTCGGCCTGTTCCATCTGGTAGCTCTGGATGCGCTTGGCCGCGTTGCGACTCTTCTGGAGCTTCTCCCGCGCGCGCTCGACGTGCTCCTGCGCCGCTTCCGCGCGCCGCTCGGCGATGACGGCGAAGACGAGCGCGCCGAGCGCGCCGAGGAAGACGACGCCGAGCACCGCCGCGACGTAGCGGAAGCGCCGGGCCGCGCGCCTCTGGGCGGCTGCGTAGCGCTCGGCCTGCTCGCGCTCGCGCCGCTCGTGCTCCAACAGCTCGCGGCGCTGCGCCTCGCGCTCCTCGCGCTCACGCCCGCGCGCTTCGCGGCTCTCGCCGAGGAAGGCCATCGCCGCGTCGAACTCCGGGTGATAGCGCATGCCCCAAGGGCGGTTCGGACTGTAACGCTCCTGCCAGCGGTTGACCCAGCCCAGCGTCACGTCGTCCAAGAGCCCCGACTCGCCCGCGCGATAGGCGGCCGCGGCTTCGGCCAGACGCCGGTAGATGCGCGCGGCGTCGGCCTCGTCCTTCACCCATTCGCGCAGGCGTTCCCAGTTGCGGATGAGACTCTCGTGCGAGATGTCGATGACGGTGTCGGGCTCAAGCTCGACGCCTTCGGGCGGCATCAGGAAGGTGCGCCCCTCGCGCCGGAAGACATCGACGACCGCCGCGACCTCCTCTTCACTCGCACCGGCAATCTCGCAAATCTCTTTGAGCCGCGTCGGCCGGCGTATCTCGCGGTTGTCTGGGCCGCGCTCGGTCAAAGCCTTGAAGAGCAGCTCGGCGAGACGGCGACTGCGTTCGTCCGGCAGCTCCATGTAAGCCTCGTCGGCGTGGCGCGAGAGCCCGCCCGACATCCCGCCGATGGCTTCGTAGCAGCAGACATCTATCTTCTCGCCGGCCGTGTGCGCGGCTGCGTGCTCGGGGGTTTGGCGGCGCCACTCGTCCCACGTGCGCATCAACGCGTGCTGAAGGATTGGAAGTTGATCGGGGTTGTCGCCCACGTCGTTGAGGAGACGATTGACGAGCGGCTCGGTCATGCGCGCGCGCGCGACCCGCGTGGGGCCGACGATGGCGAAGCGGCGCTCGTCGCGCGTCATGCGCGGGATGAGGTACTGGCCGTCGTTGATGGCTTCGGGCAGCCCTTGAAACTGCGCGCAGTCGCCAAGGAAGTCCGAGCGCATCGTGAGCACGACGTAGACGGGCACGTCGCGCTGGCGCGCGGCTTCGAGCAGCAGCTTGACGAAGGCCGACGCCTCGTCGTCGGCCGTCGCAGCGCGCGCCGCGCGAAAGCGGAACAGCTCCTCGAACTGGTCGATGACGACGAGCAGCTTGTGACCTTCGAGCCGCGCGGCGCGCGCCGCGTCCACAAGTCCCAGCGAGCCGCCGCGCAGCATCGCCTCGATGACGGCCTCGCGCTCTTCGAGCTGGAGCCCCGCGGCGGCCGTGGCGAGCACGCCCTCTTCGGCCAGCTCACGCGCGAGGTTGCCGAGCGGGTCGTGACCGGGTCGCGCGAGTGCGATGCGCCAGCCCGCGCCCGCGCCTGCCATCATCCCGCCGCGCAAGGCCGGGAGGAGCCCCGCGCGCACGAGCG